>NZ_JANJFL010000004.1:0-336238 GCF_024584215.1 Pseudomonas sp. LJDD11 | reverse complement strand
TATTTCGGCGCTGTGTAGGTCTCGCCGTCAGCCGACTGGTAGCGGAAGTCGTGCATCAGCACCCACTCGCCCTTGGCGTAGGCCTGGAGCACAAGAGGGTCGAGGAAGCGGCCGGTCATGGCGCACGGCCGCAGGTGACTTCAATACGGTTCGGCGCGATTGAGGCATTGACTAGAATACGGTTCGCCTGGCGTGCCGGTTCCGGAGCCGCGCAATAGGCACCGGCCGCGTAGCTCAGGGCCTGGACTGCGCAACCGGGCAGTAATACTGCGATGGCGATCATCAGGGCCAGGCGCTTCATGCCATCACCCCGCCGCAAGCAGAGTACATGGCCAGCAGGTCAGGCTCGGGCACCTCTTCCTGCGCCCGCTCGTCTGCGTAGATTTCCAGCAGGCTGGCAAGCTTGTGCTCGCGCTGGCCATAACCAGCACCGGGCAAACTGGCCCAGATCGGCGCCGCTTTTGCGATGGCGCGCTTGATGTCACCGGCCTTGATGAACGGCATCGCGCCGCACTCGATCAGCAGCTTGATCGCGGCCAGGTCCTGAGCCTCGGGAATGAACCGGCCCTTGAAGCCGTAGTTCCGCACAATGGCGTCCCAGGTGCGGGCCAAGAACTGGTACCGGCCAGCCGCGGTGGACTTGATCTTGTAGCGCGGCAGGTCAACAAGCACGCGCGGGTGCGCGCTGTAATCGCTGAACAGCTTGCCGCCGACCAGCACGTTGTAGCCGTCGTCAGAGGCCTTGATGGTGCTGGTTCCCTCGCTCCAGGCGAGCATGTCCAAAAAGGCCAGGACGTTCTTGCCGCCAGCCTGTGTTGCGTCGATTCGTGCCATGTAACTTTTCTCCAGACGAAAAAAAACCGCACAAGGCGGCATGGGTTGTCTTTGCCGGAATCTGTAGTCGTTACGGCCAGCCCTGCTCCAGCAGTTCGGTCGTAATTGAGCCTTCAGCCACCGCAGCCTGCAGTTCTGCCTCCCGGTCGAAGCACGCCTGCACATGCGCGCGCACGGTCGAGGCCAGCGCCAGGATCTGCTGCCCGGTGAGCTGCACGAAGCCTGTGGCTGTCTTCCACTGCAAGCTGTATTCAGGATCGATCAGCGCCTGGAGCGCGGCACCGGTGATCAGAGTTTGGCTGCGGTCGTCCGTGGCCACGGCCATGCCTTCAAAGGTGATGCCTGCGGTCTCGGCCTGATAACGGCGGGCGGCGATCAGCGCTGGCCAATCCGGCACAGGCGGTTCAGGCAAGACCGGCACCGGATAGCTCGACAGCTTGCTCCACTCCAGCCCGTCCCACTGGGCAAACTCACCATCAGCCAGCTTTGGTGGCTCTGTTGCTGTGCCAGCAGGCACCGGGCCTAACGGGTCTTCAACTTTGAAAGCTGATGTGAAAACTTTGTTTGAGTCCCACAGATAGACATAGGTTTCCATAGTCATTCCTCAAGCCGACCTGATGTAATTTTTAAAACCTGCCGGTGCAGGTAAAAAAGGAAGCAAGAATTGCGTTGTAGGGTCATACGCAAAGGTTGGGGCGCTTTTAATTACGCTTGCTGTACTGGAGCTTGCGGCAATTACAGTTCCGTCTGTTGAACTAATTCTATTTGCACCTGCTAGCACTGCCGATGCCGGTGCAGTGTATGTGGTCACATCCGCGCTTTCACCTATCTGAATAACTTGAGGGGAAACGCTGCGTACCAAGAAAAAGAAACCGCTGTTGTATGTAATATCGAAAATGTTCGCAGCCGCTGGCAACCCGACCACCAACCAAGTTAACCCGTTGTCCATTGATTTGATTGCGTTAATACCTGCCGCACTACCGTTAACGCCAGCAAACCAAACACCCCGCCTGTTGTTTGAGATAGCAGCGTAATTAAGTGTGTTTGGTACTACAACTGTGGCCCAGGTCAAACCTCCATCTGATGATCTTCGAATACCGTTGGATATTCCTACGCACCAAACACCATTATCGTCTGTGGAAATTGCAGAATGGACAACTGACGTACCTGTTTCATGCGAAGTCCATGCCCATGGGGAAGTTGCGAATATCCACCTGTACACATAAGTTCTAGCGACAACAGGGGTTGCGATTACCACCCCTTTGGAGTCAATAGCTACTCTAGCACATAATTCTGGTAGCGTTGCCTTGGCAGACCATTCTATGCCGTCATTGGATACATACAAATAACTGGTACTAGAACCCAAATCCCTTAATAAAACTATCCAGCACGAATAAGTTTCAGAATATATAACATCAGCCACTAAACAATTACTAATTATTTGAAGGTCGCCAAGAAAATTTTTACCCCCATCGTTACTGTATTGGAAAGCCCCGCTAGAAGATACTGCGAGAACTCTCGGAGGCGCACCAGGGTATGCACCCGGTGCTGTAGCTATATACGGTTTTGTACTACCCAGTGTCGTCGATGTGTAAGTTTGACTAATTTGCCAACCCTGAGCACCTACCACGTTAGCAAGTGCAACATACGAAGAACGAAGCCTTATAGAACCGTCCATTGGAAGGTAATTAAAAGCGCTAAATTTAACAGTGAGATTAGTTGCACTTGTTCTTAAATCCCCAATGCCATCGGGAAACCCCCAATTAGGGATTTTGCTCACGTTGTTAAATACAAGAACCGCACCTGCGAATCCTGTCACCGGATTTGGAATACCGGCAACCCATGCAACTCCACTAGCACTGCCGTTGACGCCCAGCACCTTGTAAGCATTACCGACGAGTGATGGCGCGCCGGCAGCAGACTGCGCAGCGGCTGCCGATACCTGGGCGCTGTCTGCATGCTGTTTAGACAGATCGGCTTGGTCTTTGGCCAACGTCACTTGCGCCGCACCAGCGCTTGTAGCGTCAGTGACAGCCTGCTGAGCTGCCAGCTTTGCTGTGTTCGCCGCCGAGGCGGAGTCAGAAGCCGCTGTAGCAGACCCAGATGCTGAATTCTTTGCTGCGGTTACGTCAACGATGGCCTGGTTAATACCGGGGATCGTGCTGCCATTGAGCTGATCGACCATCTGCTTTTCGGCCAGCAGGGTCGCATCGGCCTTTGTGTTGAAGACCGCTTCCGAATCGGTTGCCAACGGCGGTACAGGCAGAGGCGTGAGTTGTGGGATAGCCATTACATGAGGCTCCTGACAGAAAGGGTGTAGGTCGCGTGGTTGTAGGTCGGCAGACCAATGTCGAGGTCGTCGTAAGTGCCAGCGATGATCGTGTAATCAAGCTCTTCGGCGCCGACGTAGAGGGCTGCCGTAGCATCGAGCGGGTCCAGGGTGCGCAGCGCGTCGGTTACTTCGTCACCGGCCATCACGACCCGATAGTCGATCTTCCGGCGCGCCCCGTGCTTGGTCATCGTCACCGAGCCGTCAAACTCTTCTTTCACGGTCGTGTAGGACTTGCGCCCCAGAGATGTGTCGTACACAGCGGTACCGATTGGCTTAGACCAGCCAATGATCATCATGCCGACTCTGGCCGTGCTGCCCGGCGCGCTGATCACAACACGAACGTCGGCATTGCTGGCCGGCGGCAGATCCAGAACAGCGAGGTTCTCGCGGGTCTTGAAAGGGCTGAAAAAATGCTGATACCAGCCGCTGCCACTTGGCGAAGTCATCACGAATGTCTGGTCATAGATCGGCGTAGCGTTACCCGGCTGGGTCATGACCACCTGCACGCTCGATGCGACAACACCTACCAGGCCAATGGCATTCACCCGCTGGCCAGGCCGGATCGTCAGGTCGATCTCGTTCGCAGCGCTTGAGAAAGACCCGATAGCCCAGGTGTTGCCGATCTGCTTGTTGAACATCCGGTAGCGGTTAATCCAGCCCAGATTGAGCCATGCCGCCGGGGTAACGGTGTCGCTGATCGGGTTGCGGTTCGTGTGCGCCACCAGCGCCTCATAGTTGATCTGGCCGACAGTGACCCGATCACCAATGGCATAGGCCTGAGTCGACGACCAGGCTGGGTAATCGGCCGCCGGCAAGGTGCTGGAAATCAACCGGGCCGGAGTAACCTCCAACCCGGGTACAACGGTCATCTGATTCATGCGATTACCTTGACTTGAGTGGTGCCAATCGCCTGGACGCCGACCTCTGCAAGCTGGCCGGTGTTATCACTGGTTTTCTTGGCATGGGCGTTCAGTACAGCCAGGCCGGAGCGGATCTCGTCCCGTAGTGCACGCAGCTCTGCCACAGCAGCCGCATCGCCTGCGCCCTGCCCGCCCTGCCCCTGGCCCTGCTGGCCGGCATAGATCTGCGCCGGCCTGGTGATCTGGAGCACCGGACCGGTTTCGCCCACGCCCCCGCCAGTCGAAAACCCTGGCAGCCGGCCAGCGTTCATCTGATCCAGCAGTCCCGTGCCGAACATGCGCACGGCATCAGCGCTCATCACGTACTCGCCGTTTGAAAGGCGAGCCAGGATGCTGTCGCTGGTACCGGTGCCAGGGCCTGCGATCAACCCGCCGGTGGCGTACTTCGGCAACTGTCCGTTTGCCAGCGCTGCGTTGCGCACAGCCTCTTGAAGCTGCGCCGGAGTCAGCGCCCCGGTCGTGAGCTGGGTAGCCCAGTACGCTGCGCCGTCGTTCATCGCGATCCCGGCAGCTTTGTACGCAGCCTCAATCGCAGCAGCGTTCGTGATTGCGCCTGTGATGTTGCCTGCGTTGAGGTTTCCGGACGCAAGCTGGTCCTGCCAGTACGCCTTCCCGCCATCGTCAGCAGGCCGCCCCAATTTGTCCTTGTAGATCGAGTCGATGAGAACCCCGGCGTTCTGCGGCGAGATCTTGCCCGTAATCGAAGCAATCGCGGCGACCACAGATGCGTTCATATCTTTTATCGCATCGGCGACCGACTTGACGCTGTTGTCGACGCCGTTCAGGGCATCGAGCTGCGACTGTGCGAACAGAAGCTGCTCATCCAGCCCCTTGAGCTGATCCTCCAGTGCTTTGATGGTCTTGTCTGAGGCTGTGAGCTGCTTGCCGGTCAGGCCGTTCAGCTCTGCGACCAGATTTGCATTGCGCCCCTGCTCCCGGCTGAAGTCCTCCAGGCTTCCATAGAGCGAGGTGTCGTTGTCGCTGATGACCGAAAGGGCATCCTCAAGCCCCTCAAAGCCACTGAGTGACCCGCCAGCCTTGGCAATTGCAAGAGCAGATACGACGGTCGCCTGTGCCTGGGCGCGAAGCATTTTCACCGCTTCATCGCTGTCGCCGCGCAGGGCCTTCATCGCATTGCCGAGGGCATTGCTGATCGACGTCAGACCCGAAGCGCTTTCACGCGCTGTCGTGATCATGTCGTTGACCGACGTTTTCTGAGCGTTGATCGAGCGCTGAAGTGTTGCGAAAGCGGCGTTCGCGTTATTGACCAATTGACCCTGGAGCGTCTGGTAAGCCGCATCCGCGCTCGTGGCCAGAGCCATCAACGCATCAGCAGTAGCCTTGCCTGTAACCTGCCCCTTCTTCGCAGCTTCAACCATTGCGATAAATGCATCGCGCGTGGCCGGCAGCTCGACGCCGAGCGCTGTGAATGCCGCGCGGGTCGCAGCGATCTGGTCCAGCGACTTCTGGCTATCAGTGGTGAACAGGTCGTAGTAGTTCGACGCACCCTCTTCAAGCGTTGAGAAATAGGCATCCGCAGATGTCGCAAGGCCCATCATCGTTGCGAACATGGATTGCCCGGCTATCGTAGTGACGTCAATGTCCTCAACGATCTTCCGGTACGCTTCCCGGGTGTCTGGAAACTCCATATTGAAGCCGAGGAACGTGCCGCGCAGGGTCTTTTCAAGATCCTGAAACCGCTCGCCCTCGCTGAAAAACACTTGGTAGTAGCCGTTCACCAGCTCGTTCAGCGCATTGACCTTTTCCTTCGCTGACGCAGTGTCAACGTCGAGATCGGAAAACTTCGCGACCATGTCCAGAATCGCATCCGACGCCTGTAGGCCAACGTCGCCGATCTCAAGCACGCCGACGCGGATCTGTTTCAGCGCTGAGTTCACGCCGTTAAACCGTGTGAAAACCCCTTCGATGGCTGCAATCACGTCATCAGCGGTGGACTCCCAGTCGCGAGCGAAGCCCATGAACTGGTTCTTGAAGTAGGCAGGGATACCATCAGAATTGACGATCGCCTGGGCCAGGAATGAGCCCATCACGTACTCATAGTTCTGCTTGATCCCTGCGACAACATCGCCACCGGCGTGCTGCTGAATGCCGGTGATTGTCGTGCCGTTGTTCAGGGTTGCCAGAAACGCGCTGGAGTAATCGCCGGAGGTCTTGCGCTGCCGCATTGTGTTGTCGAGCGAGATACTGGCAGCAGAGTCGCCGAACACGGAATACAGCATGCCCATGGTCGATGTGAATTTCTGAACTGTCGCACCAAGCTCAGCGTTTACCGCATCGCCGAACTTCGGCTGTTTCTCTTTCCAGCCCTCAACCCAGCCGTTATCTGTGAACTTGCCGCCCTGCCAGGTACCGGACGCCGAGCCCGACAACTCCGGAAATTTTTCACCCGAGCCGAACGCAAACGAGCTCGCGATAGAGCCAACAACGGCGCCAATCGCAGCACCAATGGCGGTACCGATCACAGGCACAATCGATCCAATGTACGCGCCGGCCGCAGTGAAGCCAGCAGTCAGAGCAGCCCCCTCAACCCCGTAGTTCTCATACGCGGTAAAGATGCTATACGCGATACCAATCACACTCAGCGCAGTACTCAGTCCTTGAAGAGTATTGGTCAGCGCAGCGTTCGATGCGTTTAGCGCTGTATCGACTGCACCGGCGCTGATCTCCATTTGTACACCGAACTGAGTAGCATACTCGGCAGCGGCTGCGTTGAGCCCGGCGGTTGTGCTTTCAACCGTGAACTGCGCAGCGGATTGTGCCGCGACGGCGGCCGTCTCTGAGCCGACGGTGAAAGCACTGGTCACAGCTTCAGAGACGTAATCGGCGCCAGACTTGAACGCCCCGGTGAGACCGTCCTGAGCGAAGCCGGTGCGCAGCTCAGTCACAAAGCCACTCTTGGCGATATCGACCGCCGTCTTCGCAGTGCTCAGGAAACCCATTACTCCGCTGCCGCTTCCTGACGTGCTGTTAGGGCTACCGAGGATCTTTTCCCAGGTACTGCCCAGCCCTTGGCCGTTGTCGGTGCCCGTCAGCCAGTTTGCGAACGAGTTCAGCAGCGGCTTTGTTGTTAGCATATGGACGATCTCGCCCAAGGTCTGCTTGAAGCCCTTCTTCAGGTTGTCCCACAGCGATTCCGCGCCGTCGCCAATGTTCGCCCAGGCGTCAGCGAAAACTCCATCGATGCGGTCTACGGCAGCCTCAGTCATCTGACCCCAGATCGTGGCTTTGGAGCGGTTGACCTCGTACTCGTTGCCCAGCTTCACCAGCGTCTGCTGGTACAGGTCAATGTTGTCCCGGTCGTTCTCCATCGCCCAGGTCAGCGCCTCCTGGGCCTCCCGGTACTCTTTCAGCGCAGCGACTTCGGGATTCAGCCGGTCGACAAGGTCACGGGCTTTGTTGGCTTGGTCCAGCGCCTTGTTGTTGGCCAGCTGCGCCTTGGTCACCTCCAGCAGTTGCTTGTGCTCTTGCGAGCCGACAGCGATGTTCTTGCCGATCAGCGCCGTCTGCACCTGCTTAGCAACGTTGTAGGCATCAATCGCCGCCTCACCCTGAAGCGTGGCCTTGGCCAGATCCAGGGTCTGGGCGTTCTCGGTGCGCATCTGGGCGACCAATTCGCCGATGGCCAGCCGGTCGCGGGCATCTACTTCGTCGTTGATCGCCTTTGCAACCTTAGTGCGCGCGCCTTCGCCCGTCTTGAGCAGCTCCTCCTCGATCTTCTGCTGGATGGTCAGGGCGCGGACGTTGTCGGCGCCGCCCAAGTACGCGTCGGCCATTGCGTTGGTGGACTTGACGCTGATGGCCGACTGCGCAACCAGATCCTCCAGGGCCTTCTTCTGGCGCTCAGCCAGTGCTTCGGCATCCTTGGCGGCTTTTTTCTGCTCGTCCGTGAGCTCTTTTTCGGCCTCTGACACCTTCTTGAAGCCTGCCAGGCGGTCTTCTGTAGAGCGAGCGGCCAGGGCCTGGCCAGATTCGTACATTTCCCGCTGCATCTTCGCCATGCTGCGCTGTGCAGCGAAAGATTCAACGGCGGCATTTCGCTCATTCATGATGCTGACGATAGAGTCCTCGCGGGCCTGATTGACCACAGCCAGGTCGGCCTCGAGCTGCTGGCCGGCAGCCTCATACGCCGCATCATTGTTGCCAAAGCTCAGTGCAGCCTTGGCTTTTCGAGCAAACCCAACAGCGTAGACATACGCCTTATCCAGGCCAGCAGCGATCTCAACTGTCATAAGCTGGATCAGCGCGCGCACGTTCTCGGGGAAGTCCCGAAATGTCGCAACCATGTTGTCGACGTTGTTGCTTAACAGATCGCTCCAGAACCCCGACTCAAGGGTCAGTGCCTCCGAGACGATGCCGAACGACGCCTTGACGTCAGCAGCCCAACCCTTAAATTTCCCAGCCGAGGCTTCAAGATTGGTTTCTAGCTGACCAGACGCGAGCTGAGCGTTCAATTCCTCAAGCGCATCGTTTACCGCCTGCACCGAGTCTTTCATGATGGCGCCGGTGGCGGCGTTGTTGATCAGCCGGAATGTGGTGTCCCACGTGTCGCCGAGCGCGGCAATTTTCCCGTCGAGAGTGTCGACGCGACGTGCCATTGCGCCAGCGAACTGGTTTTCACCCAAAGCGATCAGGTACTTCTCAATTTCTTTCGCGCTGTTACCAATGGTCGTCTTAACGCCCTGGAAGACCATGGTTACCTTGTCGCCGTCTTGCTTGGCTTTGATGCCAAACTCTTTCAGGCGCTCGAACTCCCCCGTGGTGGCGTCTGCAACGGCCTCGATCATCTGATTGAGGTCTTTCCCCATGGCTGATGCGGTGTTGCCATAAGAAACCATGGCTTTTTCAGACGGGGTAAGGCCCAAGTTAACCAGTTTCGTGAAGCCATCTACCGCCTGGCTCAAGTCGTAGGGTGTCTTGGCTGCGAACTGCTGTAGCGCTCCGAAGGCGCCCGCGGCCTTTTCTGCGGAGCTGGTAGCCGTTACAAGTCCCGCATTCAGCACGTCGAACTGACGCTGAACATCGGATAGCTTCTTTACACCCTCCACGACACTGATAAATGCTGCCACCTGCAGCACCAGGCGCTTAAGGGCCTCGCTCAGATTGTCGACGGCCGAACCGGTTGGCGGAGTGACGTCTTGAACATCATTTGCGCTGTCGCGAAACTTGCCGAAGGCGTCGGCGGCCTCATCAGCGTTGTCTTTGGAGTCCTTTACACTGTCGTTGAATTTAGAGATGTGGTCGTCAACGTCTTGAATGACATCAAGCCCATCAATGGCGCGAGCGACTGTGGATATGCTGGAGCCAGCTTTAGCCATATCGCCACTCAGCGACTGAGACGACGAAGATAGCCGCTCTACAGCAGATCGCGCCTCACTGGCGCTGCGATCAATCCTTTCAAATCCTCCCCCAGCATTGCCTGCCTTTCCTGCGGCGGCGGCCATGCTGCTCAGGCCAAGCGCAGCACTCACTGCCGCCGACTCAACCCTTTCTGCGCCGGCAGCAGCACTTGCCGCCGAAGCCCCAATACTCTTTGCGGCATTGGCTACCGATACGGCGGAGCTGGTAAGCTTATGACTTGCCTGCTCGGCGCCTTGGGCGGACCGCTCCAAGGCTGACAGATCGTTGGCGGCCTTGGCAACCTGAGTGCTATCTACCGTGACTATCAGCCGAGCCGACTCTGTCATGACTTTTCTCCAGGCGAAAAAAAGCCCCGTTCAATGGCGGGGCTGCGTGCGTGCTCTCAAGCCTACTTACATAAGGCTTTTCCAAGCTCTCGAAATTTTCCATCTCTGGCGACATCGACAATATCCACAACCTTGACCAGTTGCGGTTTGACGCCATGGGAAGCGGCGTCGCTGCAGATGTACTCCGCATATCCGTTGCGATTCGTTTTGTCGTCTAACACCCCTACATAAAGCGAGGCGCCAGTCATCCATAGGGCGTCTTTGGCAATTGGCTCGGCTCCACTCTTGAGGTGGTTGGCATATCGATCCTGAGCCTCGGTGATGGTCTTCGTTTCTGCTTGCGGCTCTGGTGCCGCCGAGTTTGAGGGGCTGACAGTCGCCTTGCCCGACAAGACGGAATAGCAGGTTGCCAGCAGCACGCATGCGAAAACCACGGCCAATGCCTTGACCAGGCTGCTGGTTTTCGACATGGCTGCACCGCACATATGGCACTTCTTGGCCTTGGCATCGACTAGCGACCAGCATTTTTTGCACCGATCTGTAGACATTCCTACCCCTCCCTGACAGATGGCGGAAATCTAACACCCTCTGCCGGTATCGCAAACCGCAGACCCTGGCTCAGCCCTCATGAGCAACCTTGCACTGGATGGAATCCATCCGCATCAGCGCCCTGTATTCCTCCGGCTCCAGGTAGCGATCCATCAGTCGAGACCAGGCTTCAAGCTCGCTCCAAAGTAGCGGGTCGCTGGTTCGCTTGCACTCCCAGAACAGCCCCACGAGGTACTCCATGCCCTCAGGCATCGGCGGCACATCCAGTTCGCGAGGTTTATGCCCGGTCATGCGCCAGACCTGCGTCAAGTGATCCCGAAGCGTGGACTTCGAATCCTTGATCGGCTTGGTCAGGCGCAGTTCGGCTTCCCAGAAGGTCAGGAGGTCGTCGAGTCTGCCGCGAAAAAACGAGAACGGTTACCCGCCAGCGATTCGACTTCCTGAGCGAGGCCAGGGTTTTGGGCTAGCAACTCGCTGACGGCCTCGACAGAGAACGGCACATCGAAAGACCAGCCGATCACCAGGGCGCTGCGGTACTTGATGGTGCCGGCCTGGGTGATCTCGAATACTTCATCGGTCGAGAGTTTGGATTCGTCACGGTCGCGGCCTTCGCGACTCAGCTCCAGCAGAGTACGCCGGGCGATTGCCGCGTCGGAGCTGGTTACGACCAGATAATGCGGGGTTTCGGTGCCGTCAGGCAGGGTCAGCGGCAGCTTCTTGCCCTTCTGGATGGCCGGCATGGTGAAAAAGTCGGACAGTTCGAAGTTCTTGACCTGGGCTTCGGCTTTGGCTTTGGTGGTCATGCGGCGTTTCTCCTGGCAAAAGAAAGCCCGCGCAGTGGCGGGCATAAAGAATCAGGGGTGCAGGTCAGGCAGAGCGCTCGATCTGCATGGTGGTGCCCAGCGCGGCGTCGTAGCCCGCGCTGACGGTGTACTGCGGGATGATGGCGCCCGGCCCCGAGGTCTGTTTCTGGCCTTGGGTGTAGCGAACCTTTGGCAGGGTCAAGGTGTAGCTGTCATCGCCCTCCTTGAACTCAATGACGTGCGCGGTGCCGGTTTCATTCAGCACCTTGTCCCACAGCACAGCGTCGACAAGGTAGGCCGACATCGAGCCAGTGACGGTGGCCACGCCGTTGCTGATGTCGAACGCCTCGCGACTGCCCAGCGCGAACAGCGCTTCCATACCGTTATCCAGCGTTACCGACCACTCGGTCGCATACGCCACCGGCACGCCGCCTTCTTGGAGGGCCAGGTTGGTGGTGATCATGATGTCGGTGTCAGTCGGCGGCACGAACGTCGACCCGGCCGGCAAGGTGAATTTCTCGGCCTTGGTGCCCATCATGCTGAACGTCACGCCCACAGGCGCATTCAGCGGGGAACTGATCGCCATCGAGCTTACCGCGCAGCCGAGGTACACGTAATCGATGCCGATGTCGGTGTGGCGCTCCAGAATGGCGAAGGTGCGCTCGACCTTGCCGATTTTCAGCACGTTGGCGGTCCAGCTGCCTTGCATAGCGGCCTGGATCAGGTCGTCGAAGCTGGCGAAAGACAGCTCAACAGCGATATCGCCGGCCACGCTGTAGGTACCACCGCGGCTGGCCGGGCGCTGGCGGGACTGGTTCATCTCGGCAGTGTCGATCTGCTGGATGTTTGGGGTCAGGCCGGCACTGACGAAGCGGATCGGCTTCCAGGCCGGGGTTGCGGGAATGGCGCCGGCCACTTCCTCGATGTAATACGTCTCTACGGCTGAGCCGCTGGCTGCATTGCCCATTTCGGGATCTCCATAACGAAAAAACCCGCAGTGAGCGGGGTGTGGGGTTGTTGATTCGGATGGGTCAGGCGCTTGGGAAGACCCAGGCCGTGTAGTAAACGCGGATGCTGACCGTCATCCAGGGTGAGCCAGTGCGGATCTGCGAGCGGTCGGCCTTGCGGATGTGCACTCTCTGCCCCTGATACTCCAGGCGCTTGCCCGGCACATAGAAGGCCAGGGCTTTGTCCGCATCATTCAGGATCGGCCCTGTGCCGGTATTGGCTGGGTGATTGATGTCGATCTGCAGGTAGCCGGTGCACTCGACCGGATTGGCGCCGCCGAAGGCAGCCGGCTCTCGGTTGGTTGGCAGGTCAGTCAGTGCGGCCCATGCCTGGCCCTGCACTGGCGTGAAGGCTTTGCCCTCCCAGGCCGTCCTGGCTGCCGGGTAGAGGTTCGCCGCGAGATAGGCCGACACAAGCGCGCCATTGATCTTGGTTTCGCTCATGTCGTCTTCCTGGCCTGCTCGTCGATCAGTTTCTGGAACCGGTCAACGTTCTTCTTGACCATGCCCTGCGGTGCTTTCTCGCTATAGCCGTCAGCAGTAACCTTGTCGGTCGGCCCGTTGTAGTCGCCATTCTCGACGACTTCGCAGTAAGGCATGTTGTTCGTGAGGTGGGTTTCGATGCCAACCGCTGAGGGGGTGTTTTTGGTAACTTCAGCCATGGCGGCGGCACCGGCCTTGTCCTCTATGCCGGTATTGCCAGTGGCGGGCTGACCAACTGTTGTTTGCCAGTCGCCCCGTAACCGCCCCTCATCCACCGGCGTGTCCATGATTACGGCATTGAACAGGGCGATGGTGGTTCCACGAACGATCTTTTCATGCTTGGCGTTCGTCTTCAGCTTGAACGCCTTCATATCATCAGCCAGGCCCATCACTTCCTCACTTGCAGCTCATAGAGCAGCGGCGTACCGGCGGGATTGATCTCTTTCAGCGGCGGGATCAGCGACCACGTTTCGCCCTGGATGATCACTGTGTTGAGCAAGTTAGGCATCCACTCCAGCCCCTTCGCGGCGATCTTGAGCTTCTTATCGCCAGACTTGAGCAGGGTGTTGGTTGCGAACTCCTGACCGGTGAAGTCCAACAAGATGCCTTGGGCGACCCGTTCTCGCTCGACTCCTGGCGTTTCGAAACCCGTAACCGGGTCGTAATCGCCCGGCTGCACATCGCGAATCATGACGGGCTGGCCAAACTCGGTAATCAGTTCGAGAGCCGTTGCGGCCATCTCGTCGTAGAAGGTGGCCATGGCGGACTCCTGAAGTTATGAGCGAACTGCGAACAGCCCGCGCCGGGCCAAGTAGTCAGCGAACTGGGTAGCGCTCGGTCGATCTGGCGCAGCGGGCAGGAGATAGCCGCTGTCGTTGGGGATTTCGGCGTATTGAACATCCACAGCGCCCTCCACCCGCTTGCGAGTGACGGCGCCGGTCCGCTTACTGGGTGGGTCGATGTCGTCCGCATGGATCTCCACGGCCAGGGCCATCTGTCCGTATTCAATCCGGGCCGGGATCAGGGTCACCGGCAGGATTTCCCCGTCCAGTTCCACGCCCCGGCGCGGCCAGGGCAATGCTTGGGCGGTCGTCGCCTTGCTGCCTTTCCAGGTCAACGCCATCATCTGGACGGCGGCCCGGCGCAGTAGCGCTTCCTGCGCTGCCTCGTCAGCCGGGATTGTGCGGCCGAACTTGACCGCATAAGCGGCCAGGCTTTCCGCACTAGCGAAACTCTCGGCATCAGGCTTGCCGGTCCCGTCCTCAATGATGAGCATGTTTTACTCCGCTTCGTTCTGGCGCTTGGCTTCCGCCTCGGCCAGTTCCTTGGTGTCGTAGGGCTCGCCAACCTGCGCACCATCAGCGCCGGTTACAAGCCATTTGCCCGCCTCGCCCTCGGCGACAGCGAATACCGGCTTGGCTGCAGGCTTCTGGGTGGACGGCTTTTTGGCTTTGGCCGCCTTGACGACTGACGTCTCGACATTTGCTGCCTTGTACGCATCCACCACGGCGGGCCACTCCCCCACGACAGTCACCTTTGTGACGCCTGGCTCCGGCTTATCGAAATAGATCGGATTGCGGTAGCGCTTCTCGGGATCGAAGTCCGAGGCCTGCGCAGAGTAAGTCAGTTCCATGAAGTCCTCCAGAGCGGCCCGCGCGGACCGCTCGTGATGCCGATAATTAGGAGAGGTCGATCAGCACGCCGGCAGTTGCCTTGTCGCTGGTCGCGTACTTCGCCCAGTTGGCGCCGGTGCCGATGGCGGCCAGGTTCGGGTTGATACCGCCAACCGATTCTTTCCAGCTGTAGCCAAGGATATCCAGGTTGAAGGTACCTTCGGCGCGGTAGCCCATCGCCAAGTTTTCCTGGTTGTCGATGCTGTAAGAGCGGAAGCCCGGCGCTTGGGATTCAGTGACGCGGATCGCGCCAGCCTGCAGGCCGAAGATCAGATCGGCAGGATGGGTATCAGTGACGAGCACCGGCTTGCCCATGGTGCCTGGCAGGCCGCCGTAGATAACGACGCCGGCCTCTTCGTAGACCTTCTCGGTGATAGCCTGATCGACCATATCGAAGTAGGTGTTCGAATCCATCGTCCACAGGGCAATGCGGCTGGCCCGGTCGCCGAACTTGCGCATGCCCTTGGTCAGCACCTTTTTGCCGTCGGTGGCAAAGCTGCCAGCGGCAACCATGTTCGCGTTGGCGCCGATAGACGCCTTGAGCGCCGCCATTGCGTACTGAATGTAGCCCTCCATGACGGCGTCCGCCGAGTCCTGCCCCACCAGCTCGGAGAACTCTTCCGGCGAGCGCGCGCGGCGTTTGAAGGCCTCTTCGGTGGTTTCGTACGGGCCGTACTTGAACGGCACCTTGACGCCAACCATCTCGCCGGCGCCGATCTTGGAGCCAGCGACAGTCGCGCTAGAGTTCACATCACGGTGAGCGATGGAGCCGCCGATCTTGTAGAAGGCGCGCTTGCGCAGATCGCCCTCGATCAGTTCGTTGGTCAGCACGATTGCGCCGTTCGAAGAGGCATTGAATACCTCAATCACATCCTGGACGCGCTCCAGGTAGGCGGTTTGGGCCAGATCGTTGTAGACGATCATGTCCGAGTTGACGGTAGTCGGCATGGGTTACTTCCTATTTTGGCAATTTGAGATAGGCGTCCTGGCCATGCGACTGAATGAATTCGCGCTTCTGGACAGGAGTCATTTCGGATCGTTTTTGCGCGGCCCCGCCGCCTTTGCTTCCTTGGGCCCCGCCCCCGGATGCTTTGCTGCCAGCGATCAACGGCGCAAAGGCCGCATCGTTGGCAATTTCTGCTTTCAGCTCATCCAGCGTGGTCGCCGAGAGCTTGCCCGCCTTATCCAACACCACGACGGTCGGTTTGCCGTCGCGCTGCTCGACGCTCAGGCGGCGTTCGATGTGAGGGAGCAGCACTGCGGCGCTGCCCTGGACCGCCAAGGCGGTGGCCACTTCGGTGGCAGTGCGGCCCACAGTCAGATCCCGGATCTGGCCCAGCAGGCTGCTGTTGGTGGTTTCGAGTTCAGCAGTCAGTTCGGCCTCGCGGCGTGCGTACTTTTCTGACCAGGACTTCTCCAGGCCTTCCACGTCGCCGGCTTTGCGGGCAGCTTCTTCTGCGTCGAGCCGAGCCTTGTCCTCCGCTTCGCGACGAGCCTTGTCTGCGGCCTTCTTCTCCGCCAGCAGCTCTTCGTTCTTGGCCTTCAGGCCGGATACATCTTCCTGCTGCGGCAGACCTGCAATGGCCAGAACAAACTTGCCATCCTTTTCGGCGTACAGGGCTTTAACGGAATTGTCGACGCCTTCAAGGCTGTCCAGTTGGTATTCAAGCATTGCTGTCTCCCAGAGACGTGGTGCAGGCCCGGCCTGCAGTGGTAATGATCCCTGAATGGCGAGATGATTAGATTTCGCTTTCAGGGAGAGAAATGAGAATGTCGAATGGAGGTTCAGATGCGCGCATAGCGATCTTCAGTGCATCAATAGCCCTTTCAGGGGTCGTGATTAGCGCAGTAATTGGCTGGATTTCATCCGCGCAAAGTTCATCTCTGGCTTACAAGCAGGCCTGCGTGGCTCGAATTGACAGTCGAGAAATAGCTATCCGGGACAAGGTGGGGAGCTTCTATGCAGCACAGGGCGCGCTTATGTCTGCTGCTGACCAAAAGAACATCTCGGATGAGGATTTTGACCTCAGAATCGGGGATCTTTACAAAACCGCTTGGACGCTCAGCGCTCATGTCAGTGAGGGGCTGGCGATATCAACGCGGCTTCTTACAGTGGCTACAATTGAAAAGGCCAACCACGATCCTTCCCCGATAGCTCTAGCGACCAGTTCGTATACTGAATTGATGCGCAAATGGGATGAGCGATATGAACAAACCTTGAAGTCACTGGACCATGAGCGAGCTAATTGCCTTTAAGCCCTGCCTTTTCAAAGGCCAGCGGCTCAAGCTTCTTCATCTGCTCCAGATTCAGTGGCTTGAACTTTCGATCAAGCTGCAGTTCGGCGAATCGCTCGATGCTCAGGCCGCCATCGCGAAACAGCTTACCCCTCGCCGGTCCCAGCGCCTGGTCCTGAAACGCAGCCGGTTGCTTGGCCAGCCATTCGTAATAGGTTTCGTCGGCATCGACATAGCCGTCGACACTTGAGCGCGTGGCGCCCTTCTTGAGGAAGTCCAGTTCCGGGTCGAGCTCGGCAACAGTGGTTGACCGGCACCGAACATGCGCCGGTGGCTGCGGCCCCTTGCCCAGCTCGAACACCCGGCCATCCAGAGACCGGCAAAGTTGTGTCGTGCGGCTGTCAAGCGTGGATACCCACTTGTAGCCCTCGACAATGTCATCGTTTGCCTCCCAGGTTTCGAACCGGGCAACATTGGCGACGTGCTGGACTGCGGTTCGCACCACGGCATCAGCGTTTCGCTGGGTGATACCCAGAACCCCGTCCGTGTAGTTCGCAGCCTTCGTGCCACGGATCGCCTGAATGATCTGCTGGTTGGTCTGGCCCTGCGTGTAGCCCAGGCGGACGGCATTAACGATCCGGCCCCGCTCGGTCGCCGTCCAGTCCTTGATGAAAGACTTGAGCAGCTTGCCGCCATCGGCTCCGGCCACCTGCAGCGGCTGGGCGTTTATCGCGGCCCGGAGTGCGGGCAATGTCGGCGTTGCCGCCTGATAGCCGACCAGCACCTGATCCAGGCTGCGCGCCTCAAACCCGGCCTCGTACTCCGCCACCTCTTCCAGGTCGGCAGCCAACTGGCCGGCGTACTGGTCATAGATGGCCAGCAACTGACCGTCCACCTCAGACAGCATCTTCTCCAGACGGACCGAAGCCCATTCTGTGAGGTTGCCGCCGCTCAGCCGGTCGCGAATGACCTTGTCGACCTGGCGCAGGTACTTGGCGACCTTCTCGACCTCTCCTGATTTCAGCTGCTCAAGCAGAACTTGGTGCCGAACAGCAGCATCAACCAGTAGCGGAGCCGTCGCCATCGTCGTCGCCTCCATCCAGGTCAAGGCCGGTAGAGCTGACTTCCAGCTCGTCGCGGATCATGTCGTCGGTTTTCTCGGGGTTGATCACCCCGCGATCGCGCAGGTACTGCCAGAAATCGGACTCAGGCAGCTTGCCGCCCTGCACGGCTGCGAACAGGCCGGCCAGGATCGTCGCGTCGAGGGTGATTTGCGTGAAGTCCTGATTCAGCTTGTAGACCAGCTCGCCAGCGGCACCGACGAACTCGGCAGCCCAGGCCAGGCACTGCATGTAGCCCTCGCTGACGTTGCTCACCACCAGCGACAGGACGCTGTGTTCGGCGGCGCTGTCTGATGCGGCCTGCGTGGCAGTCTTGGTCGCACTGCCGCGCTCGATGAGCCTGGCACCAAGGGCGACCATCTGGGTCTCCTTGCCGTCCATTGCCTCTTTGATCATTGTGTTGGCCTGAGCCTGAAGTATGCCGGCTGTTCCATTCGCAGGAAGCGGCAGGATCGCGCGGGAGCCGAAGTAGATGCCCTTGTCCTCCAGCATCTTGACCCACTGCTCGTTCAGGCCAGCCATGTACACCTGAGGCTGCCCCATCAAATAGGCCGCGTCCTCATAATCGGCGCTGTTCCGATAATGCCCGACGTTGACCACTGCCATGTCGTACAGCGGAGCGTCGTCGATGCTGGTGTCGTTGTTCTCGCTGCCCAGGAACTGGAACGGGATCACTCGCCATGGCTGGCCAAGGCTGTTGAGTGGCGTGAAGGCTGGGGCGTCCAGCGTGGACACGGTCTTGCCTTGCACCCAGACCTCTTGGGTGTAGATGCCCGCCTCACTGAGGCGCAGGACGCGGTACTGGACCACCTTGTCAATCCCAAAGCCGTCCTCGGTATCTGAATCGACCTCTTCCTTGAGCACGACCAGACTGAGCAGCTGCTGCCCGCCGACCTTGCGGGTCTTCCAGTTGATGATCGACTCAGCGGTGTAGCTGCTGATCGTCGCCCGGACGCGGCCTGATTGCTGATCGGCAACACTGACGGCCTGGCCATCGACCTGCGGGTAATCGACCAGCAGCCCGTGTCGGCCGACCTCCAGCAGATTGCCGATCACCGACTGGCTCTGCTGGTAGATGCTGACGCCCTGCCCGTCTACGTCCTGCGCGACGTACTCCAGTGCCCCGGGCACAGTCAGTGTCGGCCAAGTGCGGAACACCGCGCCGGTCAGGCTGTGCTTGGTGCGGCCCGTGGCGTTGTAGAACACGGCGCGCTGCAGGTAGGCGTTGTACCTGGCCTTGTTCTGCTCGCTTTCGTCCTGGGCGTTCGGGCGCGGCAGGTAGGTTTCTTTCGCTGCCTTGATCGTCTCGGAGCCCGAGCAGACATCACGGACCAGTTTCCAGCGGTTCAAGGCTCCGCTGTACTCGGGCCGAGTGAAAGTGACGTCGCTCATCAGTGGGCGAATCCTATGTTGATCGTGGTGGCGATGGCGTTGATCGGGTAGCGCTTGGCAATGAAGTAGCCGGCGGCGTCGTTCATGTGGTCGTGACCCTTTTTCGGGTCTTTGTCCGGTTCGCCCTTGTCGGTGTAGGTCTGGCGTTCCAGGCACTGGGTGAGCTGCGGGCACTGGTCGATGTTGACCTTCAGCCGGCGCTCGCCATAGGTGTTCAGGAACATGGCGTTGACCGCGTTGACCCGGTCCTTGACGCCTGGGTTGGTAGAGTCAACCACCACAGTGAATCCTGCCTTCTGGAGCAATGACAGGTCGGACTCGCTGGCATTCTTGCTGCTGGTGTTCTGGCCGCTGGCGTCCGGGTAGACAGCGATGTTGTGGCCGGGGAACCGCGCCTGGATCTTCTCGATCATCTCCGGCGTATCCCTGACCTTGTGCAGCTCATCCAGAGCCAGCGGCAGCCCGTCGCGGACCACGAACACCACAGCGCTCATCTTCATGACGTTGAAGTCCATGCCGATATGCAGAGCCTCGCCGGGCTTTATTCGCTCGGTAGTGCGGCATTCGGTTCGGCTGAAGGTGTAGTAGACGACGCCCGAGTAGTTCTCGAACCCGGCTTCGTACTCCTGCCGGAACGTCCGGGGGTCCATCTTGCGCCTAGCCGCTTCCAGTTCCTCGGCCGGAACGTTGCCGCCCTGCAGCGATGTGTACTGCCAGCTCTTGTGATCCGGTTCTCCGCCTTCCTGCCCGTCACGGTATGTGTCGTAGCAGTGGTTGAAGCCCTTCGGCGTGCCGATCCGCAGAGCGTGGCCACCCTTGAGCGTGCCGACATCGGGGATCGTGTACTGGCAGGTGGAGAGCATCGGCCGCAGGACCTCTTCCCAAGCGGCGTACTTGCAGTCGGCCCATTCGTCCACCAGGACAAAGAACAGGCCAGAGCCGCGCAGGTCGTCGTAGTTCTCCAAGCCCACGCAACGGATCAGGTGCCCGCTCTTGAGCGTGATCAGCATGTCCGTTTCGTTGGGCTTGCACTCGCGCCACTGCACCGGGATCGCCTGCTTGAGCCTGCGCCAGAACACCCGGCGCGCCTGCTTCTGGGTCGGAGCCGCGTACCAGATCTCGTCCTCGGCGCTAACACCCCACTCTGCCGCCAGCCTGGCCGCCCGGCGCATCTCTGCTTTGCCCAGGAACGTCTTGCCGAACCGGCGACCACACACCGCATCCCTGAACCTGGCATTAGGCTGGAAGCCCCACACGTAGATGTTGGCTTGCTTCGGCGTCAGCTGGACCGGCGCGTCATAGGTGCGGGGTAGCCGGGGCATCTTCGTCAGGCCTCAAGGTGTACTCAGCAACAGCGTGCTGCTGGTCCGCCTGGGCGCCCAGGGGTTTCTCGGATTCAAGTCGGCGATTCACATACACATCCCCGCATTCCTTGGCCGCCTGCTCGATGATCTGCACGGCCAGGGCCATGTTGCGCATCGTTTCGGCCTTCTCAGCCATGCGGCCCAGCGCACGGAGCCGGTAAGCGCGGTTGGCGATGGGGATCTCGGCGGTTTCTTCGCGGAAGCGTTTTCGGGTGTCGTGGAACAGGGTCACCCACTTGGCGGCCAGGTCGCGCCCGGCACGCTTAGTTGGGTCATGCGCCTCACACTTCTGGCGGGTCAGCTCAAGGCCGAATTCCTCTTTGACGGACGCTGCAACCTGGCTGGGCGTATCGAAGCAGGCCAGAGCCTGAACGATGAACGCTCGCACCTCGTTATTCAGGGTCGCCATAGGCATTCTTCCGTCTTGGGTCTGTCAGGGTTCAGGCAGACTTGAGCAGACAGGTCCCGCACGCCCTCGAAATGTTGATTCTTGCCACCTCAGGCGCCTGTTTTGCAGCGTCGATCAGTGCTTGAACGTCTTGACTAGCACCGTAGCGGCGAACCACTCCGAAAAATTCCTCGACGTCATGGCTCCGCATCTCAAGCTTCGGCATGCCCGTATCTTTGTTGAAGGCCGGGGCGCCGTACTTGTCGGGCTTGTGAGCGATATGGAACAGTTCATGCTCGATGAGCGCGCAGAATTCAGCGTCGGAGCACTGCGAGCAGTAATCAGCAGCCAACGTGATGATGAATTCAGGCTCCTCCCCGAACCACTCACGCATCTGCTGCTCCATCCGGGCCTTCTGCCAGCCACCGGCGCGGTGCATGACCTGTTCAGCTTGGCCCAGGACTACCCTTACCTGTTTGGAGAACGACTCGGAAGCCCAGAGGATGCCGATGTTCGCGCCTACCAGATGGGCGTGGTCTTCGTTGTGGATGCTGCCGGTGTCGGCAAGGATCTCGGTCGATATCCATTCCCAGACTTCGGGGGCGGGCTCAAGAGTCAGGAATACCGACTCAAGCAGGCTTGCTGGCGGATGCGGCCTCTCCATTGAGAGTTCCCCGTCTATGCTGATCTCGCAATGAGCCAGGAACCCAAGGAGGTATAGGCATGCGCTTCAGAGTGGTTGACACAAACGTTATCAACGAGCGCGGCGAGGTTACACACAAGCGCTACAGAATAATTGACACAGAGGATCCGGGCGACCCTAGCAAACATGGCGTGTATGAAGACAAGGGCGAAGCCGAGAGCGAGTGCAACAGGCTGAATCTTGAGCATCCAGACAACCTCGTGGAGGAAGCCAGGTTTGTCGACTAGTCAGACCCCATCAGCACATCCACCAGCTTCTGCTTTCCCAGCCTGAACAAGGCGAGCGCTTGGAGGTCATCAGCGGCAGGGCCGAACGCGAAAGCCTCGACTCTGCCGTTTGGTGATCGCAGAGCCAAGACGCCTATCGCGCATGGCTCCAGCTCTCCGGAGTCCAGTTGATCGGCAACCTTGCGCAGCGTCGCGACAGCATCCCGCCACCCTTCCCGCTTGAATTCGACGACATTCATGCCGTTACTCCACTGTGCAGCTCGGCCAGATCGACCAGCAACAGACCATTGCTTCATTGCTTTCTTCGAGCGCGCCAGCAAGAGTGAATAAATCGTCACCGATGCCTTTCTCATCACGCTATTGATTGACGTGGATCAATGCATGCCCAGCCATCAGGAACAAGCTGAAGTCAAGACGACTCCCAAGTGGGTGATGAAGATGCAGCACACTTATGAAATTCATTATCTACTTGGAAAAAACAAGCGGAGCGTAACAGTTCCCGCCCCTAGCATGGATTCCTCTCTGGCCCTGAAGATAGCGATCACTCATGCAGGTGCATGCGCTGGCATTTCTCTTCCGCTATCAGGGCTAAGTGAGATTCTTTGGCTGATCAAGCAGTGGAAAGTCGCTAACGTAAGGTGGAACAAGGCAGTTTCCTTCACTCGCCGCGACGTAACGCTTCAGCACCAGCAGCTTGTATGCCCTCGCTCGCTAGAAGACACGGCCCGCCAAGCATGCACACGGATAGCCTGCCTAAGCAGCCCAGAGGTATGCGCTTCCATCCATCAAAGTGAATCAGCCATAACAACCCAGTCGTCGGCCAGCATGTCGGTCTGCAAGGCGAGCCAGCCAGGCTGCATCTCGCCGGTCGCAGTCTTCATGTCGATGTGCGGGTTGATGGTGAACGATCCAGTAATGCCTGCCTTGTGATAGGCGCTGCCAGGGCGGACCTCGCTCACCGTCGAGCCTGGGTCGAGGACAAGCCACATACCCTTGCCATTCCAGCCGGACCGAGCAACGCGCTTGCCTTGCTTGAGCGCCTTGATTGCATCGCCAAACGAAACGCCTTCGGTTTGTAACTTGGTCATAGCCATTCTCCAGAATGCAAAAGCCCCAGCGGATGCCAGGGCTTGGGTTGTTCGCGCCACGAAATGGCAGCTATTGAATTTGTGGCGCGGTCAGATATTCGGTGGGCTGGTCGGAAGCGGAATCGTACGTTACATATTGCTCAGTGTTGCGGGACGCAAATACCAAGCGGGCGGGGGAATATAGGTGTAATGTGACCGTTCATCGGAGATTGCTCCAGCAAGCTGACCCGCCACGCTCCTTCCTTTTCATGTTTCGGACCGCTAGGTCAAACCGAAACATCCCCAGATCTCTCACTGATCGTTCAGCACTTGCTGATTAGGCCTGAGCTACTGCCGGCCATCTCGCGTAAGTATCGGAATCAACTCGAATGGAAACGCCAGCCAACCTTGATAGGGCTCCTCATCGATTAGAAATCGTCATCGTCGAAAACGATTTGAAGCTTCTGAAACGCACCACCGAAATGATCGCCAAACTTGGTTGGAGGCCGCAGCCTTTTTCAAAGCCTGACAGAGCGCTTACTTACATCTTTGAGCGCAGTCAGAAAATTCACACGCTCATCGTCGATCTGACTGTGCCTGGAAGGGTATCGGGCTGCGAACTGGCCCTGATAGTCAACGCAAAGGCCCCAGAGATAAGAGTGATCGCCACTTCCGAAATACTGGATGCAACCTTTCAATTGAGCCCTGAAACGCGACTCCTGACCAAGCCGTGGACTCTGGACAGTCTTCAAGAACTGCTTAAAAGGTAATGCGTTTTTAGGTATGTCGATCAGTACCGCCGCCGCTCATGCTTGCCAGGCTCGGGGCCGAACTTCGGATCGGTCAAGCAGTGCTCGCAGTGCAACCAGCGGCACAGCCAGGTCTTAACTTGGAGCCAATAGGTGCGGACGAACCAATGGCGGATGCCAGCGCAGGCCAACGCAACGTGGAAGGTGACCCCGGCAACCGTGGGCGTGACATAGGGCCACTCGCCGCGTGTGGCCATCGCATAGCCGGCGACCGCAATCGTGAAGTAGATGACCTTCCCCACAATCCCGTCGTTGACCCGGAAGCTCAGCATCGACCACAAAGCCCAGATCGAAATGATCGTGATACTGATGGTGCTCGTCAGTTGAAGGCTGCTCATGGGTTACCCCCGAAGCGTTGCCGGATCAGAGCCCACAGATCAGCGGCTTTGATCGCTCTGTGAATGGCGGCCATCAGCGAGCCACCGAATGCGCCAAGGAGGAACCCCACCCCGGCCACGTTGTTCGGCTCAGTGATAGCCAGGTAGTTACTGACCATGCCAGTGAGGTACACGGCGCAGGCTGCGCCGGTGACCAAGAAGACGACCCAGGCTCGAACATTCGTCAGGTCGTCCCGGTGCCACCAACTGGCGACCACTGCGCCGATAAGGCCGGCGATCAACCATTCGATGTTGAAGAGCCAGCGTTGAAGTGAATCCATGCTCGACTCCATCAGCAGGCATGCGATCATGGGCAGCCAATTGCCACTACCCAAGGAACGGTTATGAAATTGTTTGGTATTGCTGGACTACTGCTCTTGCCCGCGGCGGCCTGCGCTGCCGAGTTCACTCCGGCCGAAATCTGCAAGGCTACGATCTCTGTCGAGTTCGGCAGGGACGTCAAGATCATGAAGGCCAAGATGGCCGGGGATAATCCCGAGGTCTCCTACAGTAGAGACGACGGCGATAGCTTCAAATACCAGTGCCAAGTCAGCAGCGACACTGTTGTCTGGCGTGGCTTCCTGAATGACACCCGATCCTGGGGCCGCTGGCGCACCCGCTACTCTGAGGGTGATTCGCTTCTGACATACCGGATCGAATCCTCATCGCTGACCATCGACAGCAACCAGGCGGAATCGAAAACCTTCTCCAAGCGGTCATTCTGAAAAAATCCTCAGATCGAAATTTGATGTCTTTCCATCAGTCCGCCAGCACCACACCCGGGAGTCACGAAACGATTGGTGCGCACTGGCTGCCGGGGTTCTTTCAGTGCGCGTGACGATCCGGCAATACCGCGTCCAGGCCTACCCCGCAGGGCCACCCTGGCTGTGGTCTCAGGTCAAACTCTGGGCACAAAAAACCCGCTCAAATGGCGGGTTTTCAGTTCTTTAAAATCTGCTTACGGCTCCATGCCATCCTCGCGATCTTTTTCGCGCTGCAGCTCGTCTTGCTCAAGGCGCCGGATTTCAGAGTTGGCCTCTTCCTCAGTCTTGCATGGCAGGCCGTGGTAATGACCGCCAATCTTCACCTGGTAGACAATTTTGCCGTTAACACTTTTCTTTTCCCAACTGAACTTGCTCATGGCTGCTCCTGCTAAAGAATCGAATTGATACCAGCCAAGCAAACTGAGGGCAACAAAAAACCCGGTTTTGGCCGGGTTTTGGGATTCGGGTGCAACTTCGCAATATGGGAAATATCTTGCCCCAGCCGCACGGGAAGCGTCAAGCCTCAGTTTTCGCCTGATTTTTCATCCGGTAGATCGCCGCTGCAACAGGACCCAAAGCCATGCGGTCGACGTCCTCGCAGCACTCGAAAGCGATCTTCACGAACGCCTGCCAATCGCGCTCCCAGTTCTCAGACGCCAGCCTCACCCCATGGTGGTCGAACAGCCAAGCCCGAAACACTTCCGGCTTGGACAGCGGATCAGGGTTCGCCGACTGGCCGCCCTGGTGCATATGCTGGTACCGGTGCATCACGCCCTTGACCACGTACTCGGCCCGGACCTTCTTGGTCCCGGTCATACGCGGCGCCTGGTTCATCACCATGCCGTAGACCACTTCCTCCGCGGCCTCGCGAATATCCTCGTCGCGGCCAGGTGAGTACATGAAATCCCCGAACACCCGGAGCTGCGGGTGCAGCTTGGCGATAACGGACTGCACGTGGCCGGCCAGAGTCGCATGCATGGCGTGTGTTACCGTCACCCCCCAGTCAGTGGTCTGCACTGCCGTGCCCAGCGTGCACCGCTCCTCCAAGTACACCAGGGTGCTGCGGCACGGGTTATACGAGCAGTCGTGCCATGCCTGCCGAGCCGAGTTGAGATTCACGATTTGCCCTCCAGGCGTAGTTCTGCGTATTTCACTGCTGCATGCCCCTGAGGGGCACAATCCGGACGTGGACGCCCGGTGTTTCGCTCCAGCGCCGCCGGAAGATCCCGTCCGTGGCCTGCACGTCGTCTCTCCACACCACCCCGTTGCAGGCGTCACAGACGGCCTTGAGCACGTTGTCGGCATCCGGTTTCTTGGTACAGGCCAGCTCACCCGCCAAGGCCAGGGCCTTCCGCTTTTTCGACATGGACTGAGGCATGGCATGCAGGATGCGCAGCTCGATCAGCACAGGGCCGGTGATCAGCTCACGACCCTGCATCGCGGTTTGCGCTGCCAGCGCCACAAGCCCCTCGTAGGCCACGGTCTTCTGCGGGGTGAACATCCGGGCATGAGGTCCGACTCGGCCGATTCGTGGCCTGCCCTTCCCCTGCGGTTCGCCGGGCACGATGAACTCGATGGGTGCGAAGTCAGACATGCGCCTCACCTCGGCGAATCCCCAGCCGTGCCAGCAGCAGCTCCCGCGCCGACTTGCCATCGGTGGGGATGTTCTGAGCCGTTACCAGCTCCCGCGCTTCACGATGCGACTGTGCGAGCTGCACCTGCATCGGGGTTTTGGTTTCGTGTCCAATGCCCTTGGCCGAGCGCCCATCCAGTGGCTGCCCCGTCTGGGCCCGGCGCATGACGATGGCATACTCACGCTCGAAGCGTTGGCGCAGCAGGCGGTCCGTGGCCTTCCCTGCCCGCAGATCGAACGTGCCGGTGTTCTCGGCGGCAATGCGAACCGCGTCGTGCGAGTACTTGCCCTGCAGCGCTTCACCCCAAGCCTGATCGGTGGGCGGCAGACCAGGGACTTCCAGACACATCGAGCGGAAGACGTTCGCCGGCGGCGGCCAATCGAACTCATCACCGCGATCGAGCAGTGCAACCAACCCGTTGGCCAGTTGGAATTTGGTCAGCCCGCCCAGCATGGTCGCCCAGGCGTGGTCAGGATTCGGTACTGGGCCAAAATTCGCCGTCCAGCGGTGGCCGTAGATCTCGGTCATCTTCACCCAGAGGTTGTCCAGCAGCACCTGCGGCAGCTTCTCGGGCTTCTCGCTCGGCGATGGCAGCGTGAACTTGCTCGACGGCAGAAAGCTTACGTTGGCCGCCAGTTCGCTGGCCGCTCTGGGCTTGCCCTGATCCGTTGTGTCCATGGGTATTCCTCCCGGCTTGCTGGGTGAGATTGCGCTTCAGGTGACTGGCCAATGCGTGTTCCCACTTGGCCTGAGTGCGGTGATCGTCAGGTGATGCGCACCAGAACGAGCGAAATTCCAGGAACTGGTCGCGGTCGACCTCGATACCCGGTATTCCGAGCTGCATCAGGGCTGCCGGGAACGTCTTTGGGTTGGGTTCCCACGTCGGCAACATGGCGAACTTGTGCCGCGAGTCTTCGGGAAACTCGGGCGGAAATTCAGGCTCGCGCGGTAATGGTGGTGGTATATCTGTATCTGTTCTGTTCTGTATCTGTTCTGGGGCGTTACTGGAACGTTTCACGCCTGTTTCATCGCCCTTCGACTCCTTTTTCTTCTTCTCCCGGTGCGCTCTAACCCGCGCCGTGCTTGAGTCGGAGACATATTGCCGTTTGCTCCAGTTGCGGAGCGTCCAGTCTGGGTTGATGAAGCCCTTAGCCAAAAACACGGCCTTGGTGGCTGCCATTTCCTCGTCTGAAACGCGCAAAGCAAAAGCAATGGAAGTTTCACGTTCTGTTACATGAAACGTTTCCAAGCCGTTACTGCATTCCAGGCAAAACAGCATCACCAAGCGCCTTTGAAGGGCCTCGGGCATCATCTGTACCTTGGGATCCGTGGCGAACTCGCCATACATGCGGAACCAGTCCACGTCAGGCGCTCCGCACCGACTGCTTGAGCACGTTGAGCGCGTCACGGACGTGCTCAATCTCCAGCTCAATGCGCTTGCGATCCAGTCGGCAGACATGGCCGTCATCGGCAGCGGTATGGACTTCAACGGTCAGCTCCGCGAACTCACGCGCCAGCTGTGCCAAGCCGGCAAGCAGCGCAACAGGGGCTGGCCGCTCGCGGGGCACCAGGTCGTGGCCGTACTTGTCGGCCCAGGCGTGCAGTGGCCCCAGATCCTGGGTAAACGACATGATCCGATCCAACTCCTGGACGTTCATCTTGTGGCTGTCGTAGTCGGGGTTGGCCTTTTGCAGCAGCAGTGTGCGGGACGAGAAGCTGGCCCCTTCGCAGACCGCTGCTGACCCGTGCCGCTCAACCACGTCGTAGATGGCTTGCATCAGCTTTTGCATGTAATGCCTCGGTAATAATTACGTCGATCTGCGGCGATTCCCTCTGAAAAAATCACCGAAAATTTACGAATGGGTCAGGCGGCGGATTTGCTCGGTCGAGCCTCAGCTAGGAGTAGCTGCACATCGAACGGCTGCCCCTTGTCCTCCGCGAGCTTGGCAATTCGGGCGGCGTAATCTGTTTCACCGGTGTATTCCGTCCGGGGCAAGCAGTCAGCCGTGATCCACTTGTAAATGGCCCGAGGGGTTTTGCCGCAGGCGGTTGCCACGGCAGGCACCCCACCGGCAGCATCAATTGCTTTTTTGAGCGGACGCATATGTGCTCCAGAGTCAAATGTGAACTTCCGGTACATATTAATTCGGAACTGAAAGTACATGCAAGGTCGTGCGATATTGAACCTATGGTTCAGATAGAAGAGTTGCGGCAAGCTTTCAGCGGCCGACTACGCACAGCCTTGGTCAATAAGGGACTCCCTCAATGGGGGGTAGGCGCTCGTCTCGCGAAAATTGCTCAGGTCACCCCGAAGGCAGCCAGCAAATGGTTGAATGGTGAGGCGATTCCGGGGGCGGCGAAAATGCTCGTTATCGCTCATGCGCTAGACGTGCGAGTGGAGTGGTTGCAGCACGGATCAGGAACACCATCTACCACCGGCCCAGTCCCAGGCACCGACACACCGGCGGCCAATACCCCGCTACCGGCCGGCGGCGAACCCGCCATTGACCTGGACGATCACTACGCCTTCATCCCCTACCTGACGGCGAAAGCAGCTGCAGGCCTGGGCTATGAAAATACCTTCGTCGAAAGCCGTTCGACTCTGGCCTTCAAGCGCGAGTGGCTGCGGTTCCGCGGCGCCGCCGAGAAACACCTGGTAGCGATCAATGCCGACGGTGACAGCATGTGGCCAACGATCAACTCTGGCGACGTGTTGCTGGTCGATAAATCGAAAGTCGACCCGCTGCACCAGCAGGTGTTCGTCCTGGGCAATTCAGAAGGGATCATCGTTAAGCGCCTGGTTCAGGGCCCGATCGGGAACTGGATCATCCGCAGCGACAACGAAGACAAGGACGAGCATCCGGACCGCGCGCTGCTGCGCCGGGATGAGGATGAGCATCGAATTATTGGCCAAGTGATCTGGCGGGGTGGGGATTTGTGAGTACCGGACAAGAGGGAGCAGTGGTGGCGGCGCTGGCATTGACCGGTGGGATTGGAAACATAGCCTTCAGTTTGGCAAGAGCCCTCAAGTAAGGCACAAAGCCCGGCCCCAGCGCCGGGCTTTTCATGACTACGCCCTATTCATCGTCTTGGATTAGGAGCGCCGCCAATCCAATGAGTGCTGCCCCGGCCAGTAGCGCCATCATCACCAGACTGTGCGCTTCGGTCATATTGTTCATCTTGGGCCCCTGAGAGTAAATCAGACCTGCTTCGGCTTATCAATTTTGCGACAAGTAGTGATTCATTGATCGCTTGGTCGGCGCGAGCAGCATAGTCTTCCAGAGGAGAGTCCATGTGTCGCGCCACATCAAGTTTTGCTTGGAGCGCGAGAGCATACGGATCAAACCCAAGCTTGAATGCGGCCTCAAACATAGCGACAAGAATATTCGAGTAGACACTTTCAGTGATAGTTGACATAGCTTCTTCCATGTAGTTTTTACGACCCAAACCTTCCCTTTGATTTTTGCCAAGATGGCAGCCACTTGAGTCAAGTACAGCCCCCCAGGCAGTTCAAGAACTAATTCCAAAAACCCCTCAAAAAACAGACCTACGGCACACGGTGTTTCACTCACCTAACACTTCTATCTAATTTCTTGGTCAATACGACCCTTTGTCGAAGAACGGTTGACTCAAATAAACTTAAAGCGCGCAATTTCACCGTCACACCGCTATCAGTCAGGATTTTTTGAATGGCCATACTCCAGATTTTGGCAGGTGACTTTCATAAAGGAGAAGGCTGCTACAGGCAAGGATTAATCCATATCGAGACGTCCCTTTACCCTTGGCCGGGTCTGGACCTCTCGGCGAGCGACATTGAAAAATTAGAAACCGCTGGCGATGACCATGATCTAGCTCTTGCAGGTCTATCGCCCCTGGAGCGGAAGACCACATTCACGGCACGCTTCAGAGACGGACGGGTTTTGACCTGTATTGCCGATGAAACTGTTTATCGACGTATCGGAAATCATGTAGAAGCGCCTCAAAAATAATTGCCAAGAGTGCTGTCTGGCAATATTTGCAGAGGGCCTTTAATCCCTGAGGGTCCTCTGTTTTTTTGCCATGGTGATCACAATGAAAAACGGCGACTTAGAGCTATCGATACTAAAAGCACTACACAGGAATCAGATAGCCATTGCAGCTGCTATAGACGAATTGGCGTTGTGGGCAGAGACGATCGGTTCTCGAAAAACGGCGGAAACTGTAAAGGGAATACTGGACACGATGGATCATGACGACAATCTTATTGATGTTTCCATATCACTTTTAGGCAGTGAAAAACCCTAAAAACACCAAGGAATCAGTACGCATGCTGAGATAGAAAAATAGCAAGCCCCAGCAAAGCAACAAGCACTGCAATCATGTATACGCCCTGCATGAAACCTCTCCAGATAAAGAGGATTGCATTCTAATGATAGGGATGCAGAACCCTCGCAATACGCAAAGACTCATCAATCACACTTTCAATCTTTCGAAGTTGAATCGAATGAATCTTAGAAAAGACCTCAAGCTCTTTCTTAGCGTTGTCAGCCAAGGCATCAGGACTTAGTCCAAGCTTAAGCGCGGCAGAAAATACTGCAACCAGAGTGCAGCTATAGCATTCTTGATCCATACGTTCCATGACGCCTCACCAACTTGTTCAGAAGCCCGAAAAACTCAGCACCTGACTGGAACCGCTTCACCATTGAAAACCCCAAGAAGTCAATAAACAAGCAAATACGGACCAGTGACAGACGCATAGATGCCCGCCCGTCCAGTCTTGACGCAGTCCTGTCTTAGCCTCCTGTCGCTTCGTACGCTACTCCTTGCGCGTCGCATCCATGAATGAAACACCCCCTCCCCTTGCCATTAGTCGAACTTGGAAATACTGTATATTTATACAGCAACCAAGGATGTGCATTATGCCGAAGTCGAAACCCCAACCGGCTCCAATCCCAACCTCCTACGAGCTGCTCGGCCTGCGAATCCAGGCGGCGATAAATACGCCCAAGGCTCAGTCCTCAAAGTCAGTCCTGCTGGAGCCTTCCGCGAACGACGACCCGGCGGACTGGGACCGAATCCTCGACGAGATCAGCGAAAACGAGAACGTGACCATTGCGCATCGGGACGATGGTGCGGTGCAACTGTTCTGGACCGTACCAAAAGATGACTGAAACGATTTCTCTTTGCCCGCCGTTGTGCGGGCTTTTTTGGTCCGCAAGTCGGTGAAAGGGTCGAATGGTAAGATGGCGGCTCACCTACATGGAGAGTTGTCATGCGTGGATTTCACGTTGGCCTGGCCGCGTGCCTGGCCATTTTTTCCCATCTCGCGATGGCCGAGCCAACTTTTGCTGAGAAGCTAGACGGCGCGGCTGCTGGCTGCGCCATCGTCGGAGGGAGCGGCCATACAGAAGCAATTCTGGCGATGAGAAAATTTGGAGAGCAGAGTAAGAAATACCAAGCCCTGGTTGAAAAATCTTTCCGAGACGCGAAAGCGTGCGTCGAAGAGGCGAAGCCTAAAATGAAGCCGACTTTCCGGGAAGAAATCAGTCGATACCCTCAAATTAAGCCCGCGCTTACTGACGCATATGCCGCATGGCTTGGCTACATGGATTGGCTCAGCACACCGCATGAGTTCAGTGCTACCGGGCCGGAAAGCCAGGCATATGAGGCCGCCATAAATCGCCTTAGAGCAGAGGTCGAAGCCCTTTAGCTCCTCTCCCAGATCTACAACGCAGCCCGCATCTAGCGGGCTTTTTTGTGCGCGCCGGAAAAATGTGAACTTTTGGTACTTGACCCAACATGTACCAATAGTTCATATTTCGCCCATCGCAGCGCACAACGCAGCGAAACCCGGCGAAAGCCACCGCTCTTTAAAAACTCGAAGGATGATGCGCCACCGGGGGCCTGAGGCGATTGACGCCCGGTGGACAGCACGCAATGCAGCAGGCTCCCGCGCTCGACTTGTCGGCGTGCTGGTTTGCTGAGGAAAAGAGAATGCCGGCCTGTAGAACACAGGCCGGATGCTCTCCAGGTGGCCCTATTCCAGGACTACGCGGAGAGCAGGAGGGGAAAACTTGATCACTACCCTTGAGCTTGCTCGTGCTCCATCTGTTCAGACTTTTCGATAGCAGCCTGCAGCAGACGGATCATTTGTCGCGCCTCATCACGGCTCAGGATCACAGCTCCATTCGGGCCGCTATCCACATGCTGAGTGATGCAGATGTGGAACTCCTGACCGATATGCACCGTTGCGCCATAGCGCGGCTCGATTATCCCAACCACCGACATGGAGGCACTCCTGTGCGATTTACCTACGAAATGAAAGGCGAAATGTACATCTACCAAGGCCCAAACGGCCATGGCGGCATCGCCTACTCGCTTGAAAAAATCCACCAGGACCTGGCTGCCAGGTACGGCGCCGGCAACTACACGCTGGAACAGACCGGCGCCTGATTTCACTGGCTGGCCTTCGCATGAGGGCCAGACGGGAAATCAACCGCCCAGTTGGGCACAACATCAGGTGATAGGCATGGATATCAAAACCCTTGAAGCGCTGGGCGTGAGTGCAAAAGATCTTTTCGATCGCATCGTAGAACAGGCAGTGCACGCACTCCTCTACTCCACCAGTTACGGAGAGGACGATGAGGAAAGCACTCAAGCGTCCCGCTTCAAGCAGCAGATTGAAAAGCGCGTGAAAGACGCGGTCGACCAGAAGATCGACGCAATGTTTGCCGAGCACGTCCTGCCGCGCGTTGGCGAAATCATCGAATCGGCCGACATGCGCAAAACCAGCCATTACGGCGAACCGAAGGGTGAACCTATGACGTTCAAGGAGTACATCGCCAGTCGTGCTGAGGTGTACATGAGCGAGAAGGTCGACTTCAACGGCAAGTCGAAAGACGAATCGGGCGATTACAACTGGCGCGAAACCGGCCCGCGACTCACCGTCCTGATGAAGCTCTACATCAAAGACACTCTCGAGAAGAGCGCAAAGTCGGCGATCAGCGACGTAAACAAGGTCATCGCCAAAAACATCGAGCAGGCTGCCAAGGATGCGATTACGTCCTGCGCCGCCTCACTCAAGGTTTCAGCAACTATCTGACAACCAGCGCCAGCGTCAGCCTGACGAAAACTGCCCGACCCACCTGGTTCCCCCATCGCCAGGCTGGATCGGATAGTGATCGGTTGAGCCGCAAGCAAACAGCGGGGTGGCCACCTCGACGCCCATTAAGGGGTCGATTGCCCGGCCCTCACGATCACTATCCGATGCAGCCCGCATCAATCCCCTACCCCCATCACAAACCGCATTGGCGGCCGTCCAGTCGGTGCTTCACGGCACAGGCTTGGTCACCTGCCCGGCCGGACGGCCGACCAATGCGGTTCCAGGAGGTCACCCATGATTCACGATATTGTCGTCGACGGTTTTGCCCTCGGCGTTGAGGTGCTGCACTGCGTCAACATCCCGCCCTGCCCTGGAACTTGGAACAGCGACTGGGACGCCCAGGGTGAGCGCGAAATCGACTTTCGCGTCGTGTCGGTCATCGAGTACGACGACGCCGGTCGCAAAGTGCGCTTCCCGCCCGCTGCGGGGGAGATTCAGGCGCAGTACACGGCGCAGATCGAAACCGCCCTGTGGTTCGAGATTGACAGCCGCGCCAAGCGGCAACGGTGGGCGGCATGAATCTGCAAGAGCAACGCGCCATCACCATGATCGAGGGCGAGCTGGCGCGCATTGAGCAATCAGCGCTGCCAAGCGATGAGGTTCTGACCGGCTTCGTCGAGGCCAATTACGCGCACGGATTCATTGATGAGGCCCAGCAGCGTGAATATCAGCAACGCGGTTCGGATGCGGTTTTCCGGCGGCGCAAGCTGCTGCGTGCTGCCCAGCAGGATCGCCAGCGTCGTTCACTTGCCCAGTTGCAGGAGGCGCCATGACCACGCCGCTCGTTAAGTCGCTCATTGATGAGCAGGTAGCCGAGGTCGCTGCCAGCCACGAACTGCCCGGCGACCGCATTCTGGTGCTGTTCAAAGGCAACACCTTCGAGGCAGCCAAGTATCAGGCTGCATTGGCGAGCATCGAGAACCCCGAAGCCTGGAGCTGCCGCGCCTGCATCTGCGGCGAATGGACAGTCGGGTATGAGGTGCGGGCATGAAGCGCCATTACAACTACGCGCATGCGCCACAGTGTCAGGTCGGAAAGATGCGCTGCTCCTCCTGCGGCAAGAAGATCACTGTCGGCCAGTATCGATATCATGAAACAGCAGATGCGTACGTGCCGTGCCATCGGTCTTGCTGCCCAAATGACCCTCATTGGGCTGAACTGGACCGACTGGACGAGGAAACTCGACTCCGCCGCAAACAGTATGAGTCAGACGTGCTGGCCTTCTTCGACAAGTGGGGCGCTCTTGATGATGAGGATTTCATGAGCATCGTCAATCAGCGGGCTTGCTCATGACTCGTTGCCAAGCCCGTCGCCGCCGCCGAATCCGCATCGTCTCCGCCGCCACAGGCTTCCTCTTCCTCACCATCACCCTGTTCGGGCCAGCCATCGGCAGCTTGATCACTCAGTAGGAATTTCCCCATGTCTATCGATCCTCGGGCCAAAAGCCCCGAGCGCCTTGTTGCGCCTGCGCCGCTGCCTCATGTCAGCCGCCGGGCCTTGGCGCGAGTGAAGAACCCGCTGCCAGTACCGACCGAATGCCGCTACTGCGCTGGTCAGGTCGAGCTGATCAACAACAGCAAGATCTACGGCCGCGAGTACGGCGAATGGCCTTTCGCCTACCGCTGCGAGGACTGCAAGTCGTACGTCGGCCTGCACCCTTCCACCGATATCCCGCTGGGAACTCTGGCCACAGCGCAGCTGCGCAAGGACCGAAACGCCAGCAAGGCCATGTTCCACAAGGTCAAGGAGCGCAAAGGCCTGAGCCGCACCCTGGCCTACCAATGGCTGGCCGGGAAGATGTGCATACCTGTTGGGAACTGCCATTTCGGTTGGTTCGAACAGGAAGATTGCGAGAAGGCCTCCAGCATCTGCATTGAGGAGCTGACCGGAAATACGGCAATGGGTCGAGCGTTCCAGGCAGCGAGGAAGGCATCATGAGCAAAGACCATGGCGGCCCAGCCTTCCCCACTCACACCAACCCGCGTCCTGGCCACCTTGCCGACGCGCCGCAGGGAATGAGCCTGCGCGACTACTTTGCGGCAAAGTTCGCTGCAGCCCAGGTCACGGCCACCAGCGCCGACAGCGGCTTTATCAACCCGGATTACATCGATCCACGCGGCGAGGAAACAGTCGCTGAAAAGGTTGCGCGCACCTCCTACGCCATGGCTGACGCAATGCTGGCAGCTCGGGGTGGATCATGAGCGTAACCACGATCCGCGCCTCGTCCTGGGGCTCGCTCTTCAACTGCGCCTACCAATGGGAATACGTGCACATCCTCGGGCACCGCTCCCCCGGTAGCCCGCGCTCGCAGCTCGGTACCGCAATCCACGCCAGCACCGCTGCGTTCGACGCCTCGCGCATCAACGGCAGCGACCTGAGCGCCTTCGACACTGCCGAGCTGTTCGTGCACACCCTGCGTAATCCTGACTGGGATGTCGATTGGCGCGGTTCCGATATCACCCTTGCGCAGGCCGAGGCCACCGGCCTCAAACTGCACACGATGTACTGCAACAACATCAGCCCGCGCTATGACTACGTGGCGATTGAGCTGACTACCAAGCCGCTTGAGATTGACTGCGGCAACGGGGTGATCGTGCGGCTCACTGGCCAGCTCGACCGGGCCAGGATCTGCAAGAGCGGTGACGGCATCGGTATCGCTGACGTGAAGACCGGCGGCGCCGCTGTATCCAAAGGCGTGGCCAAGACCGCGCAGCACGCCGCCCAGATCGGCACCTACGAAATCCTTTACGAGCACACCACAGGCGAGCCGATCACGGCCGAGGCCCACATCATCGGGCTGAAAACCCGTGGCACGCCGGAGGCTGGAGTCGGCGAGATCCGCGGTGCCAAAGCAATGATGGTCGGCACCGAAGAGTTTCCCGGGTTGATCCAGATCGGCGCCGAAATGCTGCGCAACGGCCTGTTCCCGCCAAACCCCCAGTCATTCACATGCAGCGAACGGTACTGCCCGCGCTGGTCCACCTGCCCCTACCACGTCTGACCCTCTGATAAGGAGAGCCCCATGGCCGCTTCCGATATGTACATCAAACTCGTTGATCCGACCGGCAAGCACGCGGATGTGATCAACCATCACCGCGTCTGGAACCGCGATCGCTTCTACGCCGCTCAGTGCAAGATCCACGAAAATCCCGCCAAACCCATCGAAGACCGCCGCTTGGTCTCCGTGGTCACCGAAGCAGACTACCTGGCGCAGCAGCGCAAGAAGCCGTGAAGCGGATCGCGCTCGAAGGCAAGCGCTTCGGGCGCCTGCTGGTCGTAGAGCAGACCGAGCCCATCGGGCTGGCCACCGCCTATATCTGTCGCTGCGACTGCGGCGAGGAAAAGGCGGTTCGCGGTACATCACTGCGCAAAGGCGATACCACTTCCTGCGGTTGTGCTCGGGCTGAACGAATGGCCGCAGAGAAAACAACGCACGGAAAGTACGGCACCCCGACGTACCGGAGCTGGCGAGCGATGATCGCCCGTTGCAGCGATGCCACCCACAAACAGTTCAAGGACTACGGCGGGCGTGGAATTCAGATCTGTCGGGAGTGGTTGAAATTCGAAGCCTTCCTGGCGGACATGGGTGAGCGCCCTGCCGGCAGGACACTCGATCGCATCGACGGTAATGGCCACTACCAGCCAGGCAACTGCCGATGGGCCACCCGCCAAGAACAAAACCTAAACCGCCGAAAACCTCAAAGGAACCAACCATGAGCACTACCACCTTGGCGGAAATGCAAACTTCCGCCGTTGCCCAGCAAAAACAGAACTTCGCCGTATCCATGACCAACCTGCAGGGCTTTGAGCTGGCTCAGCGCTGCGCCAAGCTGCTGGCCACCTCGACCCTGGTGCCCAAGGAGTACCAGGGCAACATCTCCAACTGTGTGATCGCCCTGAACATGGCGCAGCGCATCGGCGCTGACCCGCTGCAGGTCATGCAGAACCTCGTAATTGTCCACGGGCGCCCAACTTGGTCCAGCCAGTTCCTGATCGCCACGGTGAACACCAGCGGCCGCTTTTCTGCGCTCCGCTTCGAGTTCTTCGGTGAGCAGGGCCAAGACACATGGGGCTGTCGGGCCTGGGCAGTCGAGAAAAGCACCAACGAAAAGCTGGTGGGTGCGGACATCACCATTGCCATCGCAAAGGCCGAAGGCTGGTACGGCAAGAACGGCAGCAAGTGGAAGACGATGCCTCAGCAGATGCTGATGTATCGCGCCGGTTCTTGGTGGACGCGGGCCTTTGCGCCGGAACTGTCCATGGGCCTGCAGACCGCTGACGAAGCCGGCGATGTATTCGACGCCCAGCAGGGTGCCAATGGCAGTTACGCGGTTGATCTGGGCGACCTCAAACCGACCAAAGCTGAGGTGGTAGACACCCAAACCGGCGAGATCCTCGACGCCGAAGTGGTAACCCAAACCAGCGGAAACGGTAAGGAATCGGCCAAAACTGGTAACGCAGCGACAAAAAATGCGCAGAAAACGGCAGATTCTGTAAAGGAAAAGGCCGAAAACGTCCAAGCCGACCAACAGGTTGACCAGCAGCAGGACGAGCCAGAGCCCGACACCAGCAGCCTCAATTTCGAGTAACCGCCCATGGCTGCCCAGACAGTGGAAGAGCTCTACGACCGAGTCGAAGAGTTTGCAGCCATCCTTTCAGCCGCTGAGCTTTACGCCAGCGGCGAATGGGAAATCCAATTCGTGGACGACATGCGCGTCTCATTCAAGCGCTACGGACCTCGCACCCATCTTTCCAATGCTCAGCAGCAAAAGCTCGAGCGCATCGCAAAAATCTGAGGAAGCCCCCAATGAAAGCTGAGCACAAACAAGCTGTTGAGCGCGCACGCCTGCACGGCGTCCACCCGATGATGTTCGCCCACCAGTTGATGGTCCATGACCTGGCCGACGCGGCGCTGTTCGAGCTGCGTAACATCAAGGTCCCTTTTGGGCGTCTGGGTGAGGACGAACAACAGGAAGTGATCGACCGCATCACCAAGAAGGCCGAAGAGGTGGTCCATACCGCAATCGGGATCATCAGTACCCGTAGCGTTGAATCCATCCCGGTGACCGTCAACGACGCGAAATTCAAGCCCAAGGTGATCACCATCACCGGCGCCGTGGACGCACAAGACCCGAACCGACACGGCCTGATCGACGTGGCCGGCAAGCTCTGTCTGCTGGTGGTAGCACCGAATGACTACGCAGAGGGCACCGATGGAATCCGGGCTGAGCGTGACCAGCACGAGCTGCCACTGAGCGCTGCGGATCTGGTATCGGGCATGGGGCTTGCTCGGGAGCGCGAGAGCTCTTCAGGTGACGATGACCTGTCCGGCTTCGATGACACCCTCAGCGACGGCGAAGACCCGCTGTACAGCGAAGCGGTGACATTCGTTGCCGAAACCCGCCGCCCCTCAATCAGCGCCATCCAGCGCAAGCTCAAGATCGGCTACAACCGGGCCGCGCGGATCCTTGAAGCCATGGAACTGGCCGGCCTGGTCACAGCGCCGAACTCCAACGGTGCCCGCGAGGTGCTGGACGCTGCCAGCACGCAGGCCTCTCTCAATCGCCTGGAGCAGGCCGATCTGGAGCAGGCACCTGATCAACTCCAGCACGCCCAGGCCGAACATGAAGCGCTGCACGCCCAGCACGCGGCCAGCACCGGCAAAGAGTTCGGCGACCTTTCGTACAGCGAAGCCCAGCAAATCGTGGTGCTGCACGGCACCAGCGTCACAAATGCCTGGCTGCAACGCCGCATCGGCATTGACGCCGACCAGGCCACCACCCTGCTGCTGCGTCTCAGCGATGACGATGTGATCGAGCTGGAAACCGAGGCCGACGCCTCTATCGACAACACCTACACAGTCAAGGCCGGTCTGGCCGACCTGACCATGGAGTAAGCCATGCGCATCGATTCCATCTACATCGAGAACTTCCAAGGCCTGCGCCACGCCAACCTGCAGTTGGGTACGCCCATTACCCTGGTCTGCGGTCTCAACGGCGTCGGCAAGTCGAGTCTGCGTGATGCCATCGCCCTCGCGTTCGGCGAAGGCGCCCGGGTCCAGCACAAGAAGGACTGGGCCCAGCTCGTCACCGAGGGCCAGAAGAAAGGCCAGATCATCATTGGCCACGATGGTGCGGCCAGCTCGATCACTCTGCCGAAGGGCCAGGCTGAACGTGCACCAATCGATGGCCAGGAGTACCTGCCCTTCGTGCTGGCGCCTGAGGCCTTCGCGCGGCTCGACGACAAGGCCAAACGCAGCCTGCTGATGTCGCTGACCAAGGCGTCGGCAAAGCCGCAGATCATCGTTGAGAAGCTGCTGGCCCGCGGAGCCGACGCTGCCAAGGTGGAGAAGATCAAGCCGCTGTTGTTGAGCGGTTTTGCCGCTGCCCAGGAACAGGCCAAGACCTACACCAGCGAGTCGCGCGGTGCTTGGAAGGCCATCAGCGGCGAGGCGTACGGCAGCGAGAAGGCCGAAGGCTGGGTCTATCAGGTGGCTGAAAGCGAACTGGACGTGTCGCCAGCGGCAATTGATGCTGTGATTGCCGAACATACCCTGATCGAAACCAAGATCACCGAGGGTGTTGCATGGATCGGTGGACAGGACGAGAAGCGCAAGCAGGTCAGCGGATTCGCACAGCGCAAAGCCGAACTCGAAGCCGCTGCCGCGCTGCTGCCCCGGGCGATCAGCAAGCGTGACGCCACTCAGAAGGATCTGGACGCCTGGCAGCCGAAGCTGGAAGACCTGCAGGTCAAACTGCGCGAAGCCCAGGCCGGCGCCGGTGGCTGCAACTGCCCGGAATGCGGCGTCTCGCTCAAGATCGTTGGCAGCAAGCTGGAGAAGTACGACGGGATCGTGAGCGATACCGCCGCCACCCAGAACTTGGCCGCTGAGGTGCAGAAAGCCCGCGAGGCTGTAGATCTGTACCGCCGCACGCTCAGCAACGATATCGCAGCGGTGGCCGCCGCTGAGCACGCCCAGGCTGAACTGGCGAAACTGGGCGAGCAGCAGTCCGATCAGTTTGACCAGGCCAAGTACGACTCAGCAGTTCAGAAGGTTCAGGAACTGCGCCTGTCGAACGACCAGCGCCGCGCCAAGATCAACGCCATGAAAGATCGTCAGGGCGAGCTGAACAATGCCGGGAGTTTCACGGCCAAGGCTGCTGGCCACCACCAGGACGTCAAGGACTGGACGCTGATCGAGAAGGCCTTAGCCCCTGACGGCATCCCCGGCGAGATCCTGGCCGGCGCGCTGGCACCTGTGAACGATCAGCTCAAGCGTCTGTGTAAGCTGTCAGGCTGGGCCCAGATGGAAATCGCGGCCGACATGGCGATCACCGCTGGCGGGCGTCTGTACCCGCTACTTTCGGAGTCGGAGAAGTGGCGCTGTGACGCGCACATCGCGCTGACCATCGCCTTGCTGTCCGGCTTGAAGCTGGTGGTGCTGGACCGGGCGGATGTGCTGTTGCCAGCGGTTCGTGCCAAGCACCTGGGCATGCTGCAGGTGCTGGCCAAGTCCGGCGAGATCGAAACCGCGATTGTCTGCGGGTCGCTCAAAGAGAAGCCCGTCACCCTGCCGCCAGAGTTCACGGCGGTGTGGGTAGAGAACGGGCTGGCGGGTGAGCCGGAGTTGCAGCAAGCCAGTTGACTCCATAACCAACCGACAAGGTGCCTTCGGGCACCTTTCATTCACAGCATCGGTCATAGCATAACTAAGCTCTATCGCCGCCCGGACTTCATTACCTCTACGTACTCCTCCAAGGCTGCCTCAACTAATCCAGAGAAGGGATAGTCGGGCTTCCTCCATGGATCAACTAGCCCGACCGCTGTCAACAATGCATTAACTATTCCTCCTTGGTTCTTTAGATAATACTCAACATTTGAGAAGCACCCAGGCAGGGCTTCATCCGTAGCATAAAGCAACCTATTTCGTTCATTCGCTCGAACTTTGATAGCTGCCTTAATCTCAGCAGCCAATCCTTTATTGACCTCCGACCTCAAATAGCTACCTATCACATCTTTAAGAGAGGTTCCACCCTGCGACCTGATATCTAGCGGAGGGCGCGGCCTGAGTACTATCTCGGCACCTTTAACAGGTAGGACAATCTCAATTGCTGGCCGACCAGGATCATCGGTCGAGCGCAACAGTGGTTCTCCTAAGCCAGCTTCATCTTCCAGATAGATGCTTTTTGACCAATTTATAATAGCCCTGATAAAAACTATGACTCCCGCTTTATTCTCATGCGACCAGATATGGTACTGATCGCTTAGCGGATATCCTTGATCTTTCATCGAGATCAGAAGGCTGGTGGCGGCTTCCTCCTCTGCACAGATGGCACGAAAGCATGCCATCTGCGGGTCTATTTCTGCTAGCAAGCGCGCCTTGTTCATGTGATTCAGTGAGTTAAGCCCTGCGGCCCTAACCCGGCCGTCGCAAGCTTCCAGCATGTCCCTAAATCGCTCAAGCTGATCCCAACACTCCAAAGTAGCCTCCAATTCAAACAATATAAACCTTGTAACCCCCGGCAGATCGACGCCTACAAGACCAGATAAAGTACACCACGTTAAAAATTAAAAATTCAGGCCAATAGAATCCGCCGAACTATCTCCCGCATAGGGACGTTAACGCACCATTGATTATTCGTTGCAGCCTTAATGATTGGGTTGGCATACTTCTTGGTCGGTTCACATTTTAGAATTTCAGGATACATTCTACCCAGCTTAACTGCGCATAGATTCTTTTTACTTTTACAACGAATGTAGGTCGCATCTACTGATTTAATGTGGTATGCCCACTCTGGCTCATCGGCCATACGCGCCGCAATGGCAAACGCCCGATCTACAAATTCCTTCTCGCTAAGCATGACCAGCCCTCTCCTTGATTAAGGCGCAGAGCATGCTTGAGCCATACCCAATTGTCACGCCAGCCCGGCAATGCCGAAGGCTGCTTGGAGTATTTATGAATCCCTACCGCCTGCGCGGGAAAACCGTCCTGAGCTTTTCGGGCGGGCGCACCAGCGCGTACATGCTCCGCCAGGTGCTGGATGCCAACGAGGATCGTAGCGACCTGCTGGTGCTATTCGCCAACACCGGCAAAGAGCACCCAGCCACGCTGGAATTCGTCCGCGCATGCGCGGAAAACTGGGATGTTCCGATCGACTGGGTTGAGTACCGCGATGCCGAGCTAGGATTCGCGGTTGTCGACTTCGACACCTGCAGCCGGAATGGCGAGCCGTTTGAGGCAGTAATCCGCAAGCGCAAGTATCTGCCCAACCCTGTCACTCGATTCTGCACGGTAGAACTGAAAATCAGAACCATGCATCGCTATCTCAAGCACATCGGCTGGACAAACGAAGATGGCGAATGGGATCAGATGGTCGGCCTGCGGGCCGATGAGCAGCGCCGGGTCAGCAAGATACGCGCTCGTGGCACCAGCACCGAGACACGGAAAGAGCAGATGTTGATGCCGCTGGCTGATGCCGGCGTATCAGTACATGACGTGGGTGCGTTTTGGCTGGCTCAGCCGTTTAATCTGGAGCTGCCCACGGTCAATGGCCGAACACTTGAAGGTAACTGCGATCTCTGCTTCCTCAAGCCGATGAACCAGGTCTATTCGATCATCGCCACCGACCGCGCCAAAGGCGAGTGGTGGGCAGCGATGGAGGCTGGCACCGAATCCACCGGCATGTTCGCGGGCGACGGCGCCCGCTTCCGCAAAGACCGCCCCAGCTACCAGCAGATGATCGACTACGCCGAGTTGCAGTACGACCTGTTTGCCGAGGTCGACGAAGGCATTGAGTGCTTCTGCGGCGATTGAGCAGTTTCAGCCCACTGAAAATCGGCTGTAGCTATTCTGGCTGGGCGTATTTACCGAATAAAACGTTTGCCATGTCACATAACTGTGACCTTGCGTTGTCGATCAACTTTAGGCGTTCACTTCCCTTTACATAGTAGTCTGCATATTCGCCTTTAGGCTCTTCTATCAACATGGCGCAATGGATTGTATAAGACATTACCTCTGACTCTCCATAGCTAACTTGATTCATGAACTCCCAATACTTCTTAGAAAGAAGCTCAAGTTCATTAGGGGCAAGGTGGTGCGCGATAACCGAGAAAGCCCTTTCTAGTGAGCTCCTATTCTCGCCCCAAGCCTTCCGATAACTCTCGATTTCGTTGTGAAACCAGTAATCAGTTTCTCTGTTCGCCCAAGCATATTCTATCAAATTATAGCCATAGGATACGTACCAGTAGCCGTTCCAACTTCCTTGGCACGCGCCATGAAAATCTCGGATTGCTCTGTATTTTTCTGCGTGAGCAAACTGGCCTTTCCAGCCGCTAAGCGCTGAAACAGCCACCGAAGCTGCGATTACTGTCGCGGTCGCTCCAAGGATTTCGAACAAATCATGGATATTGGCGACCTTAAAAAAATCTGGACCTCCGCTGATTTTCCCCCAGATGACGCCGGCTCCGAAAAGCGCCACACACCCACCCCAAATCACCCAATCCCTTTTCATTACAAGCTCCAATAGTTTTCCGCGGATTGTACTTGGGTCGGCTGCAGCTTTCCCATTCCTTAATTACACCTACAACCACACGCCGGCCCGGCTATGCCCGGCTGATGGAGCACCTATGTCCGCATTTCAGTCAGCGCCCTCACTGGGCCTCCCCTTCGAGCAAGAGCTCGTCGTCGACCTGTTCGCAGGTGGCGGCGGTGCCAGTACCGGCATTGCCCGCGCCTACCGCGAGCCGGACGTGGCCGTAAACCACAACCCAATTGCTCTGGCAGTGCACCGCGCCAATCACCCGGGGACGGATCACTACGTGGCTGACGTGTTCGAGGTTGATCCGATCCTGGCAACCAAGGGTCAGCCGGTCGGCGTTCTGTGGGCATCGCCAGATTGCCGGCATCACAGCAAGGCCAAAGGCGGCGCGCCGCGAGATCGGAAAGTGCGCGGCCTGGCCTGGATCGTCGTGCGCTGGGCATATGCAACAAAGCCCCGGATGATGTTCCTGGAAAACGTCGAAGAGTTCTGCAAGTGGGGGCCGGTTGACGATGACGGGCAGCCGATCAAGGCTGAAGAAGGCCGGACTTTCCGGGCATTCATCTCGGCACTCAGTACCGGTCTGCTGGCCGATCACCCTGATATGCCTGAGATTCTGGCTTCTATCGGTGGGTTCGTGCCAGTTGCAGCACTGGTGCGCGGCCTGGGATACAAGGTCGAGTGGCGGGAGCGGATCGCGGCAAATGCCGGCGCTCCAACCATCCGCAAGCGTTTGTATCTGGTAGCTCGCAACGACGGAAAGCCAATCGTCTGGCCGGCACCCACTCGCCACAAGAGCCCTGCTGCCGGCCAGAAGCCTTGGCGCACTGCCGCAGAGTGCATCGACTGGAGCAACGTCGGCAAGACGATTTTCCGTGACAAGCCCATGGCTGCAAACACCCTGCGCCGGGTAGCCAAAGGCCTCTGGCGCCACGTACTGACCAGCGCGAAGCCCTTCATCGTGCCGATGCGCGGCACCTCGGCTTCGCATACCAGTACCCATGGCGTCGATGAATCCCTATCGACGATCAGCGCCAACGGCACCCATCACGCACTCGTACAGCCGGCGGCCGCGCCATTCTTGACCGAGTGCGCCAATGCTTCTATCCAGCGTAATTTCAGCGTCGAAGAGCCGCTGCGCACCCAGGTCGCCCAAGTCAAAGGCGGGCACTTCGCGCTTGTGGCCGGCCACCTGACTGCGTTCGGCCAGAATGCCATCGGCGGCAGCCTGGGAGATCCACTGCAAACCGTGATGGCCGGGGCTACACGCCATGGGCTGGTCGCGGCAAATATGGTCACGCTGCGCAAGGGGTCGATTGGCTCCGGAGTCGATCAGCCTCTGAGCACGCTCACCGCAAGCTCCGGCCATCACGCCGTGTCGGCCGCCTTCTTCGAGCAGGCCAACGGCGGCTTTTATGACGGTGATGGGCGACCAGCCGATGCACCTCTTTCGACCATCTGCCAGTCAGGTTCGAACCAGCGCTTGGTGTCGGCCTACCTGGTGAAGTACTACGGCAGCGAGCGGGACGGCATATCACTGGCGGAGCCCATGCACACCCTCCCGACCAAGGATCGAATCGCGGTAGTCGAAACAGTTCAGGTGCCGGATACGCTGACTCCTGAACAGATGGCCGGCGCCCGCCGCTGCGCCGCTTTCATGCACGAGCATCTGCCAGAGCACTTCAAAGAGCCCGCCGAAATCGTGCTCGTCAACGGTTACGCGCTGGTCGACATCACCCTGCGCATGCTCCAGCCGCCAGAGCTCAAGCGCGCCCAAGGCTTTGATGAGGATTACATCATTGACCGCGGCCTGTTCGTTGACCCGGAGACCGGCGCCGAAGAATGGCGGCCGGTGAACAAGACCGACAGCGTGCGGCTGATCGGCAACAGCGTCTGTCCCGATGAAGCCGAAGCACTTGTGGCTGCCAATGCCGCTGACCTGATCAACCTCTACCGTCGCCTGGCCGCGTAGCGGCTCCCCTCACCGGCCGAATCGGCCCGGAGAATCCTTTATGAACCCTATCGCCCAGCAGGCCTTGGCCAATGCTCGCATGGTGATGACCTCGGTGCCGTGCGCCGGGGCTTGCCGTCCTATCGCAACAAAACCCGCAACACCCGCAACAAAACAGCCGGTTTATGCAACACCGGCCCCTGTTTATGCATCAACCCCGCCTGTTTATGCACCACCAGCCGGCCAACTCGACCGTTTCCATGTGATGCGCGGTCGCCAGGCTGCCATCGAGTTCATCGAATCGTGCCCGGCCCAGTTGCTGGCCACCTGGGGCGTAGCGGATCTGATACGGCGCATGGAGGCCTCACTGGCCAACAAGCCCGCCAGCTTCGCCTACGGCTTCAACCAGGTGCTGGACCTGCTGCGGGTCGAGCAGCTCAAGGTCGCCGCAAAACCTCAGGCCCTATGAGGCCGCCACGTAAACCCCAGATGCGCCTGGCCCTGTCGCCGATCTGTGATCAGTGCGGCAAGGCGCGGGCGCACGGTGACCACACAAAATGCAGCCGGCAGCGCCAGGCTGAGCACCAGTTTCGGGAGAAAGAGCATGAACAAGCCAACCGGTAAATTGGCAATGGCGTACGCGACCATTGCAAAGATGGAGGCTCGGATCAATGAGTTGGAGGCCCCACCCGCTGCCGCTCTTGCTGCGCCTGTGCAGCATAGTCCCGTGCTGACTGGCGAGTTCCTGACCGAGATCCATGACGCTGTTGCTGATGAAGACCCGGTGAGTGATTCCAGCGTCTGCAATGGCGATGTTCTCAAGCTCGTTCAGGCCGTCCGCACGTTGCAGATCCAGCAGTTGACTGGTCCAGATTCGGCGCCAGCATCAGTTGGTGAGCTAGATCCGTTCGGTTTCGTTCACCGCGTTGATGGCGAGCCGTTAATCAAGCTCAACGGCGACCCTCGCATCAAGGACGGGATGCCCGTCTATGGCGCGGATGAAGTCGCCAGACTCCAGGCTGAGGTCGAGCGGCTGCGCACAGACAGTCAACGTCTCGACTTCATTCTACTCAAGTGCCGAAAAGTCGTCGTCGAGCGCGTTCCAGGCGGCTCACAGGTCTACGTCGAAGAAGGCTTTATGTCTGACAAGACATACCCTTCTATCGATGTTGCTGGCGAATGGAAAAATGATTCCGCCGAGGCCTTGCAGGTTCGCCGTCGCGCTATCGACGCAGCGCTGCCCAAGGGCAAATGCTGCGTAGCCACTCCAGAGGAACAGGCTCTGCTGGCCAGCGGCGAATACACACCGGAAGAGCTGTGGGGCGGCAGCAGCCCATCATGCCCGGAGTGCCACGGCCAGAAGGCTGTACCGGGTACCAGCCAAGAACCGGGCAAGCCCTGCGCCGCCGAGTGGCAAGGGCATCAGTGCAGCGCCCCGCGAGCCCAAGGCAGCCTGTTCTGCCCTCAACACCGCAGCGTAGATGGTCGCCAGAGCATGGGCGGCGATCCCCTCACCAACGAACAGCTTGCCCACATGATGCAGCGCGATGGAGAAATCCAATGACCGTAGCCAATTCTGACGAGGTGCTCGACCCTGGCTTTGTCCAAGCCCGCCACGGCCGCGCGGTGATCAAGATCCCGATCGAGCAAATCACCCACTTCAAAGCCGCCGAGAAGTACGTGACGGCCCACCACGCCGGTGGCGAACTTCTGCTGGCAACCCCGCTGATCGAGATCGAAGCCTTGTACGGCCAGCGCCTGGTGCGGATTCACCGCAACGCCTTGGTTGCGCGGGATCGGCTGGAACTGTTCCGCAGCCCCTGCAACCTCCGCATGACCCCGGCGCAGGTCACCCTGACAGACGTTCTCGTCCCGCTGGACGTGTCGCGGCGGCACATGCCCGCAGTACGCAAGGCGGTCAACTCGAAGTCGTAAGAACCCTGCTGCAAGGACACCCCAATGCGCGAAGAACTGAAACCTATCGCCAAGGAGGCTGAGCTGTGCGCGGTCTTCATGGATTCAATGAATAAGGTGCCGGGCTGGCAGTGCTACCCAGAAGCGGCTGGGTTTGACGTGCTGGCCGTGCATGAAAGCGGCCGGCAGATCGGCGTCGAAGCCAAGCTGGCGCTGAACGCCAAGGTGGCCGACCAGATCCTGCCCAAAGACCACGAGTTCTTCTACGGCAGCCCCGGCCCTGATCACCGGCTGGTCATCGTGCCTAAGCTCACCGACGCCAGCTACGGCATATCCCGGCTGCTCCACATGGTGGGCATTCCAGTGTTGGTGCCGAGCCACCGGTACCGGAATGCCAATACCTGGGGCTGGGAGTTCGACCTGAAGTTCGACTGCAACCTGGGTACCGGCTGGCATCACTACACCAGCAGCGAGCGCCTGCACCTGTTCGACTGGAACCCGCCGATACGGTGCCGCGTGCCGATGGCGGTGGGCACACACCAGGCCGGCGTGCCCTCGCCCGTCAGCCTCACACCCTGGAAAGAGGCGGCCTTGAAGGTGATCGCTCTCCTGCGCAAGCAGGGTTTCGTCACCGCCAAGCACATTCAAGAGCACGGCATCAGCCCTACAGCCTGGACCCGACCCAACGGCAGCAAGCCGAGTTGGCTGGCCAGGGGCGCCATACGCGGCACCTGGGTAGAGAGCGAACACCTGCCGCCCTTCGACAAACAACACCCCGAGGCCTATGCAATGGTCGTCGCAGCGCTGCAGACGTCGGCGGTACCGGTCAACCACCAACTGGAGATCTTGGCATGAGCAAGGTTCATATGTGGAGCAGGCTATCAATGCTCGGTCGCATCAAGACCAAGTGCGGACGCAAAGTCAAAGCAACCGAATTCTCGAATGACCCAGCCAAAGTCACCTGCGCGGCCTGCTTGAAGAAGATGGTGAAGCCATGAAAGAACATCCGATTTTGTTCAGTGGCCCGATGGTTCAGGCCATTCTGGCTGGCCAGAAAACGGTGACGCGGCGCGCCGTGAAGCCCTCACTGGCGAGCCAGTTTGACGAGCCTCGCGGGCCTGACGATATTGCCGCCGGTTACCCTTTTGTCGAAACCAAAGCAGGTATGTCGGTGCCGGCAGCCTTGCTTTGCCCGCACGGACAGCCGGGTGATCGGCTTTGGGTACGTGAGGCCTGGGCCGAAATTAACGTTGCCCAGGCACCGGGTGAGAAGTGGATCGTCTACCGCGAGTGTGACAACCGCACTGATTACGGCGGCCCATGGAAACCGAGCATTCACATGAGGCGTCGTGACAGCCGCATCCTGCTGGAGGTCACGGCGGTGCGCGTCGAGCGCCTGCAGGACATCAACGAGCAGCAGGCGCTAGCCGAGGGTGTGATGCTCGCCGAGCGCGATATCGACCCGGGCGGCAACGACCTTTCGGCTTTGGAGCTGTTTGGCGGCTTGTGGGTGATGCTCAACGGCATGGAAAGCTGGAATTCCAACCCGTGGGTCTGGGTCGTCGAGTTCAAGCGAGTGACACCATGACCCGCCTCAATATCCTGTTGGCCCTGTTGGTCGCCCTGATACTGGGCGTTGCCGTTGGCCAGGCGGTGCGACCAGTACCGCCGCCGTCCTGGCAGCCGACCAGCATGCGCCACCTATCTCCCCATGAACTGCCGAGCCGGCCAATGCCTGCACTGGTGCCGGCCGTGGCTCAAGCCATCGAGAGGTACGTGCTGTGAACCGGGCCGACGCCAACCGCATCGCCGAAACCGTGACCCGTGAGCAGCTGGCCGCCATGTTCGCCCGGGCCCGCGCCGAAATCACCGACTGGACAAAGGCCAGCCCAAACAACCCGGCAGTAACCCTTGGCTGGACCTGGAACCTGATGTGGCCGGTGTTCAAGAACAGTGAGCGCCTGAGGCTCCCGATCATCCGGAGCATGGTCCGGGCTTTCGGCGATTACCTAGACGACGATCTCAAACCACCGAAAAAGCCGCGACGCCAGTTGCCGGTACCGGCTCATCAAGATCCGGTCTTCGACTGATCCAGTTCGACCCGGAATCTGTCCACCTTCCTTTATATACCTGCTGCCTTGCGCGGCCTGGAGCACCCCCATGAATACCGAAAACATCGATACCCGCGATATGCCCGACGAGATCGAGTTCATCAAGCTGCCTGAGGTACTGCGCCTGACCGGCGTGGGCACCACCAAGCTCTACGACATGGTCAAGACCGGCGTCTTCCCCGCCCAGGTGAAGCTGGGCGAGCGCTCCGTGGCCTGGATCAAGGCTGAAGTTCTGGAGTGGAACCGCGACCGTGTGGCCCTGGCGCGCAAGCAAGCCCTGTCCCACGCGCTCGCCTCCTGAACAACTGAATGTCCACACCCGCCGCCTCTACGGGCGGCCTGGAGATGATCATGGAAATCCAAACCGAAACTCTGGACGAAGAAGAAATAGCAGCAATCACCGGCTACCAGATGCCCAGTAAGCAGATCGCTTGGCTGGCACGCAACGGTTGGCAATACGCGCTTACCGGAGCACGCCGGCCAGTAGTGGGCCGGGTGTACGCCCGCCTGAAACTCGCAGGGGTCAAGCCGAGTGCTACGAACGCAGTCGCGGAGACCTGGACACTAGACCTATCGCGCGTGGGGTAATTGATGCGCAGCAAGAAGGGAGCGAACCGAGACCTGCCGCCGCGAATGCTGCGGCGGGTTCGGACATTGAAAAGCGGCAAGGTTTGGGTGGGCTATTACTACGACGGGAGGGATGAAGGCGGCAAACGCAAGGAGATACCGCTGGGCACGGACCTCAACGAAGCCCGGGTTGAGTGGGCGCGACTTGAGCGCACCAGCCTACCGAAGGCAGCCTGCCTGATGGGCGAGGTGTTTGACCGATACCGCGACGCGATCATCCCCACCAAAGCGCCGCGGACCCAGCGGGACAACCTCAAGGAACTGGAGATATTGAGAAAGGCCTTCGGGGAGGCGCCAATAGATTCCATCACAACCCCCATCGTTGCCCAGTACCGCGACGCCCGGACGGCCAAGGTGCGGGCCAATAGGGAGATTGCCCTGCTCTCTCATGTTTTCACAATCGCTCGGGAATGGGGCCTGACAGAGAAGGCCAACCCGTGCTTTGGACTGCGTCGGAACAAGGAAAAGCCTCGGGACTTTTATGCCACAGAGGGCGTCTGGAATGCAGTTTACAAACACGCTGTCCCGGAACTACGTGATGCAATGGACCTGGCATATCTGTGCGGCCAGCGGCCCGCTGACACACTTAAGGCCAGCGCTACAGACATTGTCGGCGGCTTCCTTGAGTTCAGGCAGGGGAAAACCGACAAGAAGTTGCGTATTCGGCTCTACATCGGCGAGGAACCCACCAGTCTTGGCAAGTTCGTTGAAGGGCTCCTTGAGCGCAGGCGCATTGCAGGTATTCGCGGCACGCGCTTGATCACAAACGCCTCCGGAATGCGGATGAGCTTACCCATGCTCACGAACAGATGGAATGAAGCGCGGGAGCAGGCAATTACCGAGGCAGTACTCCAAGGTGATCAGGACCTGGCCGCAAAGATTCGAGAGTTCAGGTTTATGGACATAAGGCCGCGAGCTGCGTCAGATATAGAGGATGTTGGCCAGGCTGCGAAGTTGCTCGGGCACTCATCTGAAAAGATCACCAAACAGGTATATCGACGCCGTGGCGAGGTGGTCAATCCGACCGAAACAACCGACTAGTTGCGGAAACGATACCCATAGATGCGGAAATGATCCACCTTTCTCAGCACAACAAAAAAGCCCCGTAGACGTTAATCTACGGGGCTTTCGAATGTGGAGGCCGAGGTCGGAATCGAACCGGCGTTAACGGATTTGCAATCCGCTGCATAACCATTTTGCTACTCGGCCTCAAAACGCTTGACGCTGCACTTAACAACATCTTGCGCAATCAAATTGGAGCGGGAAACGAGACTCGAACTCGCGACCCCGACCTTGGCAAGGTCGTGCTCTACCAACTGAGCTATTCCCGCGTCATTTGATGTGCGCCATTCTATACATTCAAATCTATCCGTCAACCCCTTGATTCTAAAAAACTTATTTTTTATCTACAGTGGTTTTCAAATGAGGCCATGCGGCCTTGAGGTATTGGATCATCGACCACAGGGTCAAGCCAGCGGCAACCAGCAGCAGCGCGTAGCCCGTGACCACCCAGAAGCTGAGTTGCACCGGATTGGCCAGCAGGATCACCAGGGCGAGCATCTGCGCGGCGGTTTTCCATTTGCCCATGTTCGATACCGCCACCTGAGCGCGGGCACCGATCTCGGCCATCCATTCGCGCAGTGCGGAAATGACGATCTCTCGGCCGATGATGACCATCGCTGGCAGGGTAAGCCAGAAGTTGGCATGAGTCTGCACCAGCATAACCAGCGCCACCGCGACCATGAGTTTGTCTGCCACCGGATCGAGAAAGGCCCCAAACGGAGTGCTTTGCTGCAGTTTGCGCGCCAGATAACCGTCCAGCCAGTCAGTAGCGGCCGCGAACGCAAACACCACGCTAGCCGCTGCGTAGCTCCAGTGATAAGGCACATAGAACAACAGAATGAAGATCGGAATCAGGAGAACGCGTAAAACGGTGATCAGATTAGGGATATTCATCGGCACAACTGGCTACGAGGTGAGCGGGCATTCTACTCGCTATGCAGGTTCGCATAAATCGACTCTGCAAGCTTTTTACTGATACCGGGTGCTTTGGCGATTTCTTCGATGCTGGCGCGCGACAACTCCTGCAAGCCGCCAAAGTGCTTGAGCAAGTCGCGGCGCCGGGTAGGCCCCACGCCCGCCACGCCTTCCAGGGTCGAGGTACGCCGGGTCTTGCCGCGACGTGCCCGGTGGCCGGTGATCGCGAACCGGTGCGCTTCGTCGCGGATCTGCTGAATCAGGTGCAAGGCCGGCGAGTCGCCAGGCAAGGTAAACTCATGGTTAACATCGTTGAGGTACAAGGTCTCGAAACCGGCCTTGCGGGTCACGCCCTTGGCCACCCCCAGCAAGATGAGGTCAGGCACCGCCAACTCATTGAGAACGTCGCGGGCCATATTCAACTGCCCCTTGCCACCATCCACCAGCAGGATGTCCGGCAACTTGCCCTCGCCGTCCTTGATCTTGCTGAAGCGCCGCGTCAGTGCCTGGTGCATGGCCGCATAGTCATCGCCTGCAGTGACGCCTTCGATGTTGTAGCGCCGATAATCGGATTTGATCGGCCCTTCCGGGCCGAACACCACACATGAGGCCACCGTGGCTTCGCCGCTGGAGTGGCTGATGTCGTAGCATTCAAGGCGCTGCGGTGGCTCATCAAGTTTGAGTTCACGAGCCAGCGCTTCAAAACGCGACGCCACATGTTGCCGGCTGGCCAACCTGGCGCCGAGGGCCTGCTCGGCATTGGTGACCGCCAACTGCTGCCAGCGCGCCCGGGTGCCTCGCACCCGATGACTAATGGTCAGCTCACGACCGCGCAATTCATGAATCGCATCGATCAGGCTCGCAAAGTCGTCGTTGATCACGTTGACGATAACCTCGCCGGGCAGCTCACGATCAACACCCCCCAGGAAATACTGGGCGAGGAACGCCGACATCACTTCGCCGACCTCTTCTTCTATACCCACCTGAGGGAAGAAATTCTTGCTGCCCAGCACTCGTCCGCCGCGCACGCTGATCAAATGAACGCATGCACCGCCCGGATTGACGAAGGCAGCGACCACATCCACATCGCCGGTGCCGCCTTCCATGCTCTGTTGGTCCTGGACACGCCGTAACAGGGAAACCTGATCGCGAAGCTCGGCCGCGCGCTCAAACTCCAGCGCCATGGCTGCGTGCTCCATCGCCGCATTGAGTTCATCACTCAGAGCGTTGCTGCGCCCTTCAAGGAACATCACCGAATGGCGCACGTCCTCAGCGTAAACTTCAGGCTCGACCAGGCCGACACAGGGCGCTTTGCAGCGTTTTATCTGGTACTGCAGGCAAGGCCGGGTGCGGTTGCGGTAGTAGCTGTCCTCGCACTGACGCACAAGGAAGGTCTTCTGCAACAGGCTGAGGCTTTCGCGAATGGCCCCGGCGCTGGGATAAGGCCCGAAATAACGCCCTTTGGCCCTCTTCGCTCCACGATGAATGCTCAGCCGCGGGAAGGCACCGTCCGAAAGAAACACATACGGGTAGGATTTGTCGTCGCGCAGCAGGATGTTATAGGGCGGCCGACTCTCTTTGATGAGGGTCTGTTCCAACAGCAGCGCTTCGGTTTCATTGGCAGTGATGGTAGTTTCGATCTGCGCGATTCGCGCCACCAGCGCACCGGTCTTGGGCGCATGGCCAGTCTTGCGAAAGTAGCTGGCCAGACGCTTCTTGAGGTTCTTGGCCTTGCCGACATAGAGCAGCAGCCCCTGTTCATCGAACATCCGGTAGACACCGGGTCGGCCACTGCAAGTGGCCAGAAAAGCACTGTGATCAAAGGTTTCAGTCATGTTCAGGCGCTGGCATCGACCATGCCGTGACGAACCGCCAGCAGTGCCAGTTCGACATCACTGCTGATCGAAAGCTTCTCGAAAATACGATAACGGTAGGTGTTGACGGTTTTCGGCGACAAGCACAGTTTGTCCGAAATAGTCTGGACCTTCTGACAGCCAACGATCATCAAGGCGATCTGGATTTCTCGTTCGGACAACAGATCGAACGGCGAGTTACTCTGCTCGGGCTGAAACGACTTGAGCGCCAGTTGCTGAGCGATCTGCGGGCTGATGTATCGCTGACCGGCAAACACCATGCGAATGGCCTGGACCATTTCGGTCAGGCCGGCGCCCTTGGTCATATAACCTGCCGCCCCGGCTTGCAGCAGTCGGGTCGGAAACGGATCTTCCTCACAGGCGGTCACCGCCACGACTTTCATGTCGGGGTGGCTGCGCAACAACTTGCGGGTGGCTTCAAGGCCACCAATACCCGGCATTTTGACGTCCATAAGCACGACATCAGGTTTGAGTTCACGGGCTTTCTTCAGGGATTCTTCGCCACAATCGGCCTGACCGATGACCTGCAGGCCATCGATGTCGGCGAGCATGCGGGTTATGCCTGTGCGCACGAGATCGTGGTCGTCGACAACTAGCACCTTAATCAAGGAGACACCTCGCGAAACAGTCATAGCAATGCGTGTCACGATAACAAAAACAGGGAGCCAGACCTAGGGTCTTTGAACTCGTCACACAGTGTCGAGCGCCGCCCTGAAGCTCAGAGAACCGCGACCTAGCAGCCCTCAATGACTGCTATAGCATGATTCGCAAGGCAATGCCCAAGATCCCATGGCCAATACGGGTAATTCAATCAGGCACGCCCCCGGTTTCTGACTCAATGCTGTTGGGTGGACAGCGTTAACCACACGCTATCACTCATAGAATTCAGTGCCAGAAAAAAATGTGCGCCGACTCACAAATATACCCAAAGGACGACCGCCATCAGCTCTCTTCAACTGATGACTCATCGCTGATGGACGGGCTGGAAAAGAGCTTGCTGCCTATCAATGACGACGCGGACAGTTCCGCCATGCTGGTAGTCAACCGCCGGATCGCGTCCTGATCCTCCTTGTGCAGGGTCCTGTAGCTGCCCAGCACTTTTTCTTCGGCCAGGCTGAGATTATCGAGCGGGATTGGCGTAGCTTTTCCTGTGAGCACGTACAATACGTCAACCCCTTTGGCAGAGACCGCAGCCAGGTAATCGGCCTTGGGAGCACGATCACCGCTTTCATACTTGCCTTGGGCATTGGCTTCCACGCCACCGATTTCCCCGAAAGCTCGCTGAGACAAGCCCAGACGCTCGCGTTCTTTTCTTAGACGGTATCCAATTCCACTCATTTGAATGCGCAACCCTGTTGACCCCATTCTAACGAATGGTAAAATCCTGACAAAATTAAACTGATTTGAACGGTTTTAAACTATGCCCGTAATCCGCACTGCTGCACAAGCCAAGGCTTGGCTCGATCAACAGGGAAAATCCGTTCAACAATTTGCTCGTGAAAACAACGTGGATGCTGCAACGACCTATCAGGTTTTAGCCGGCCGCAAGAAAGGTCGCCGTGGCGAAGCCCATAAAGTGGCGGTTTTGCTGGGCATGAAGGTCGGGACCATCTCCACGCCGGAGAACCCGCCAGCCTCTGACGTTGTTTGACAGCACTGCTGAGCGGCCAAGGTAAAGAATAGTTCTGTCCACCGTTGCAGGTTTGATCTGAGTGATCAAATCGCCTTTTCTGACAATTCGCGTCGGCACCTCCCCCGATAAAATTCTGCCTCAACCGCTGGTGACTTGCTCCCCCCTAAAAAACCGATTTGACTTGAGCAACGCAATCAATCGCAAGACGGGTAGTTTTTAAAAACTGCCTGAAGTATGCTCGGCAACATTCCACGGAGACATCATATGTCGCTTACCCTCACCCTCCAATGTGTTCGCCCTGCCGGCCTTGAGTGCCAGGTAGCGACGCATGCTGGCGAAAGGGTTTTGGCCAATGCCTGTCTGCCGGTCGATTTTTATTATGGGTATTGGTTTAGCCACAGGCGCTGATACCCCTACATCGGCGCCCTGACTCACGGGACGCCCACCAGAGAATTCTCAACCCCCGGTCGGCTCCCCGACCGGGGGTTTTGTTTTTAAGCACCTTTAACGACGCACAACAGATTTCCAGAGGACACAGCACATGACCCACTTCACCGATTACTGCAACTACGTCTACGCCTGGCGATTTACCAGCCTCCGTTCGGGACAGCCTGCCGCCTCCGTCCGGTCACTGCCTGGTGGCAATTTGTCTATTACACAACCTTGTCGAACACCCCTATAGGGCGTGAGCGGGAAAAAACCGCCGCCCAGGAAGCCAGAACATGAACGCGCCTGCCACTCTGAAAAACACCGAACTGTCGTCCAGCACCGTCACCTGTCTGGACCCTGCATCCCATCCGCAAAGACTGCCGACCACCGTCGAGCTCAAACAGCGCCTGCCGTTGAATGCCTCCCTGACCAGTCAGGTCGCAGCGCATCGACGCGCCATTCGCGCGATTCTCGATGGCAGCGACTCCCGCCTGCTGGTGGTGGTCGGCCCCTGTTCATTACACGACCCACAATCAGCACTTGAATACGCAGCGCGGCTGGCCGAGCTGGCCAGTGAAGTCAGCGACCAAATGCTGCTGGTGATGCGTGCCTACATCGAAAAGCCTCGCACCACCGTCGGCTGGAAAGGCCTGGCCTACGATCCGCATCTGGATGGCAGTGATGACATGGCGAGCGGACTGAGCCTGTCACGGCAACTGATGCGTGACATGCTCGAACTGGGCCTGCCTGTCGCGACTGAAGTACTGCAGCCAATGGCGGCCGGTTACTTCGATGACGTGTTGAGCTGGGTGGCGATCGGCGCCCGTACGACTGAATCGCAGATCCATCGAGAAATGGCCAGCGGCCTGGGCATCCCGGTCGGCTTCAAGAACGGCACCGATGGCGGCGTCGCCGTGGCTTGCGACGCCATGCGTTCGGCGGCTCACCCGCACCGGCATTTCGGCATGGACCGGCACGGACATCCGGCCATTATCGAGACGGCAGGCAACCTCGACACCCATATCGTGCTGCGCGGCGGCCACCACGGCCCCAACTACAGCGCCGAACAGGTCGCCAAGGTCAGTGCCGCGCTTGATAAACAACAGGCCAACCCGCGGATCATGGTCGATTGCAGCCATGCCAACAGCGGCAAAGACCCGGCCCGTCAGCCATTGGTGTTCAACGATGTGCTGGAGCAGCGCCTGCAGGGCAACACCGCGCTGATGGGCATGATGATCGAAAGCCATCTGTTCGACGGCTGCCAGGCTCTGGGGCCTTCATTGAAATACGGGGTATCGGTGACCGATGCATGCTTGGGCTGGTCCGGCACCGAGGCGCTGCTGCGCGGCGCGGTTGAGCGGCTGCGCTACCGCTGAGCCATCACCTCAGCGCGAACATCGGCCTTGGCCGGGACCGCGTCGCTGCGTTCCCCGGCCGAAGCCGGTCTACGCGCTATTGCCGGGCCGGTCAGCGCCGCACGGCATTAGCCAAGGGTCATGAACTTAATCAGGCAGCGCCCTTCACATTACGGTAGGCTTGGTATTTTTCAACAGGAGTACTGTTCCCATGGCAAAAGCCACTGCCCGCCACATCCTGGTTTCCAGCGAAGAGAAGTGCAACGAACTGAAAGCCCAGATCGAAGGCGGCGCTGATTTCGCGGAAATCGCCAAGGCCAATTCAAGCTGCCCGTCGAGCCGTCAGGGCGGTGACCTGGGCTCGTTCGGTCCAGGCCAGATGGTCAAGGAGTTCGACACCGTGGTATTCAGCGCCCCGATCAACGTGGTACAGGGTCCGGTCAAGACCCAGTTCGGCTACCACCTGCTGGAAGTGACCAGCCGTCAGGACTGATCCTGCGCAGTTGATTCTGGTAAACGGCCCATCCTGATGATGGGCCGTTTGCATTCTAACGAGCCGAAACTTGTAGCTTTGGCCCTTGGCGCTGTAGCGCTTTCCCTGTAGAACGACACAACAGTTTCTGGCTTGTGGTTCGCTCATGGGTTTGCTTCGTTTATCACTGTTTGCCGCATCACTGGCCCTACTGAGCACCGTGCAATCAACGTGGGCTGCGCCGCAGCATGCACTGACCGTTTATGGTGAAGCGCCGCGTTACCCAGCGGGCTTCCTGCACTTCGATTACGTTAACCCCGATGCCCCCAAAGGCGGCAGTATGCGACGCTCGGCGCAGGAAATCGGCCAGTTCGATCATTTGATCCCGTATGTCGACAAAGGCATGGGCGTCGAGCAGGTCGACAAGTTGCTGTATGCGCCGCTGGCCGTGCGCTCGCTGGATGAACCCTTCACCGTCTATGGTCTGGTAGCACGACAAATGGAACGCAGTGCCGACGGGCTATCGCTGCGCTTCTATATTGACCCTGATGCCCGCTTCGCCGACGGCACGCCGATCACTGCCAATGACGTGAAGTACACCTTCGAGTTGTTCATGAGCAAAGGCAAGCTCGATTACCGGACCCGCTTTGAGGCGGTCAAGGGGGTGCAAGTCGAGTCACCCGGCCAAGTGCGTTTCGATTTCAGCAACAACGAAAGCCGTACCCTGCCACTGGAACTGGCGTCGCTGCCGGTACTGCCCGAACATTGGTGGAAGACCCGCGACTTTGCTGGCGGCGCCGGCTTTGAAGTGCCGCCCGGCAGTGGGCCGTACAAGATCGGCAAGGTCGATGCAGGGCGCAGCATTACGTTCGAGCGCGACCCGCAGTGGTGGGGACGTGACAAGCCGGTCAGTCGCGGCCTGTACAACTTCGATTCGTTTCGCATCGAGTATTTCGGCGACACCGATGTGGCGCGTCAGGTATTGCTCGGCGGCGGTTACGATTACAACCGTGAATACTCCGCCACCGGCTACACCATTCGCTATAACGGCCAGGCCTTGAGTGAGGGTCGCCTGCAAAAGGCGCATCTGGCCAGCGACGCGATCCAGAACTCCCAGGGGTTTGTTTTCAACCTGGATCGACCGATGTTCCAGGACCGGCGAGTGCGTCAGGCACTGGCCATGCTGTGGGATTTCGAATGGACCAATCGGCAGATGATGCGCAACATGTACATCCGCCAGAGCAGCTACTTTTCCAACTCGCCCCTGGCGGCCACTCAACTGCCCTCGCCTCGCGAGCTGGAAATTCTTGAGCCGTTGCGCGGCCAGGTGCCTGATGAAGTATTCACTCAGGTATTCCAGCCACCGCGCACCGATGGCAGCGGCCTGATCCGCGACAAACAACTGCAGGCCCTGAGTTTGCTCAAGCAGGCGGGCTGGGAGCCGAAGGGCGACCAACTGGTCAATGCCCAGGGCGAGCCGCTGAGTTTCACGTTTCTCAACGCCCAATCAGGGATGGAGCGCCTGCTGCTGCCTTACAAGCGTACCCTGGCGCAGATCGGCATCCGCTTCGAGATCCGCCGCATCGACGCCGCGCAGTACCTGAACCGAGTCATGGCCCGCGACTATGACATGATTGTGATCGGCTATACCGTGAGCAACTCGCCGGGAATGGAGCTGTACAACAGCTTTGGCTCCAAGGTGGCCCGCGATGCTGGCTCCAGCAACTACATGGTGCTGCAGAACCCGGCGGTAGACAGCCTGATCGATGGCCTGGTCAAGGCCACCACCCAGGCTGACATGAGCGCTTATGCCCGCAGCCTGGACCGGGTATTGCAGTGGGGCTACTACTGGATTCCCAACTACTATCCGCCCGGCAGCTCTACAGTGTGGTGGAACCGCTTCGGCATTCCCAAAATCCAGGCGCGTAACAGCGAAGCCATTGAAACCTGGTGGGAAGTCAGCCCTACGGCGCTGACCGACGAGGAATTCGCCGCACGACGTGGTGCTTCGGCGCTGGTCAAGGAGATGCAGTAAATGCCGGGCTATATCCTGCGTCGCCTGCTGCTGATCATCCCGACCCTGCTGTGCATCCTGCTGGTCAATTTTTTCATTGTCCAAGCCGCACCGGGCGGGCCGGTGGAGCAAACCATCGCACGCCTGCAAGGGGTTGGCGGCGGCAGTGTGGGCAGCACCTCGGTCGAATCGGTGCACAGCGGCCAATCCCGCGCCTCCCGGGGGCTGGACCCGAAGCTGATCGAGGAAATCGAGCGCCAGTATGGCTTTGACAAACCGCTGCATGAGCGGCTGTGGCTGATGCTGGGTCACTATGCCCGGCTGGATTTCGGCAACAGCTTCTTTCGCGGAGCCTCAGTCACTGAACTGATCATGCAGAAGTTGCCGGTGTCATTGTCGCTAGGACTGTGGGCGACCCTGCTGACCTATCTAGTGTCGATCCCGCTGGGGATTCGCAAGGCGGTCAGGCACGGCAGCCACTTCGATGTCTGGAGCAGCACGCTGATCATCATCGGCTACGCCCTACCGGCCTTTCTGGTCGCCATGCTGTTGGTGGTGCTGTTCTGCGGCGGCACCGCGCTGCACTGGTTTCCGGTGCGCGGGCTGGTCTCGGAGAACTTCGCCGAGCTATCGCTGACCGGCAAGATCGCCGACTACTTCTGGCACCTGGCGCTGCCGGTCACGTCGCTGGTGATCGGCGGTTTTGCCGCCCTGACCCTGTTGACCAAGAACGCCTTTCTCAACGAAGTCACCCGCCAGTATGTGACCACCGCCAGAGCCAAAGGCATGAGCGAACGGCGCGTGCTGTATGGCCATGTATTTCGCAATGCCATGTTGCTGGTGGTGGCCGGCATCCCGCAGGCGCTGATCACGGTGTTTTTTTCCGGCGCGCTGCTGATCGAAGTCATTTTCTCGCTTGATGGCCTGGGCCGCATGAGCTACGAGGCGGCGGTGGCGCGCGATTATCCGGTGGTGTTCGGCACGCTGTTCATCTTCACCCTGTTTGGCCTGCTGATCAAACTGGCCGGTGATATCTGCTACACCTTGGTCGATCCGCGCATCGACTTCAGTGCGAGGACTGTCTGATGCAGCGCCTGTCCCCTGTGGCCCGACGCCGGCTGGCGCGGTTTCGCGCCAACCGTCGCGGCTGGTGGTCGCTGTGGCTGTTCTGCGGGCTGTTCATGCTGACCCTGGGCGGCGAACTGATTGCCAACGACAAGCCGCTGGTGCTCAGCTATAAAGGCTCGCTGTATTTCCCGGTATTCAAGCGTTATACCGAGCAGGCATTTGGCGGCGAGTTGCCGTTTCAGCCTGATTACCGCAGCCAGTACGTGCAACAACAAATCGCCAAGGGCGACGGCTGGATGCTGTTCCCGCCCATCCCGTTCGGCGCCGACACACCCAATTATGACCTGAGCGTTCCGGCCCCAAGCCCACCGTCAGCGCAGAACTGGCTGGGCACCGATGATCAGTCGCGCGACGTATTGGCCAGGGTGATCTTTGGTGCCCGGATTTCGATCCTGTTCGCCTTGGCGCTGACCCTGATCAGCGCGGTGATTGGCATCGCTGCCGGCGCGCTGCAAGGCTATTACGGGGGCTGGACCGACCTGATAGGCCAGCGTCTGCAGGAGGTCTGGTCAGGCTTGCCGGTGCTTTACCTGCTGATCATTCTGTCCGGTTTCGTCGAGCCGGGCTTCTGGTGGCTGCTGGGAATCATGGCGCTGTTTTCCTGGCTGGCGCTGGTGGATGTGGTGCGGGCCGAGTTCTTGCGTGGGCGCAAGCTGGAATATGTGAAGGCCGCCCGCGCCCTGGGGCTCAGCGACCGGCGAGTGATCGTGCGGCATATCCTGCCCAACGCCATGAGCGCCACCCTGAGTTACCTGCCGTTCATTCTTACCGGCGCCATCACCACCCTCACGGCCCTGGACTTTCTCGGTTTCGGCATGCCGGCCGGCAGTGCATCGCTGGGCGAACTGATTGCCCAGAGCAAAACCAACCTGCAAGCACCCTGGCTGGGGCTGACCGCTTTCTTTGCTCTGGCGCTAATCCTCAGCTTGCTGGTGTTCATTGGCGAAGCGCTACGCGATGCCTTCGACCCGAGGTCTTGATATGCCGGATAATCTGATCGAAATCCGCGACCTGAACATCGCCTTTAACGGCCAGCCAGCGGTGTATAACCTCAGTCTGGATATACGCCCCGGCGAGTGTCTGGCGCTGGTTGGAGAGTCCGGTTCGGGCAAGTCGGTCACTGCCCATTCAATCCTGCAATTGCTGCCGCAAGCCGACACCCAGTGCAGCGGCAGCATTCGCTACCGTGGTCAGCAGTTGCTGGGCGCTGACGCAAAAACCCTGCGCCAGTTGCGCGGCAACCGCATCGCAATGATCTTCCAGGAGCCGATGACATCTCTCAACCCGTTGCACACCGTAGCCAAACAGATTGGCGAAACCCTGCTGCTGCACCGCGGCATCAGCGGACGCGAGGCGCAGCAGAGGATCGTTGAGCTACTGGAACTGGTCGGCATCCGCGAGCCGCAGAAACGCCTCAAGGCCTATCCGCATGAGCTGTCCGGCGGGCAGCGTCAGCGGGTGATGATTGCCATGGCGCTGGCCTGTGAACCGGAGCTGCTGATTGCCGATGAGCCCACCACCGCGCTGGACGTCACTGTCCAGCGCAAGATCCTGCTGCTGCTCAAAGACCTGCAGCAACGCCTGAACATGTCGCTGCTGCTGATCAGCCATGACCTGAACCTGGTCCACAGCGTGGCCCAGCGGGTGTGCGTGATGCAGGCCGGGCAAATTGTCGAACACAATGAATGCCAGAGCCTGTTCAAACAGCCGCAGCACCCTTATAGCCGCCTGTTGCTGGACGCCGAGCCGGCAGGTTTACCCGTCACCCGCCCCGCTCGCGAACCATTGCTGGAGGTCGAAAACCTGCGCGTGTGGTTCTCGCTGGCCGGCGGCTGGTTCGGCCGTCATAAGGAATACCTCAAGGCCGTGGACGACATCAGCCTGAGCGTCGAACGCGGCAAGACCCTGGGCATCGTGGGCGAATCCGGCTCAGGCAAGTCCACCCTCGGCCAGGCTATTTTGCGCCTGCTCGACTCCAGCGGCACGATCCGCTTTCGCGGCCAGGCCCTGGATGGCATGAGCCATAAACAGATGCGGCCGTGGCGCAAGCAAATGCAGGTGGTGTTTCAAGACCCTTACGGCAGCCTCAGCCCGCGCCTGTCAGTGGCGCAGATCATTGCTGAAGGCCTTCAAGCCCACACCCAACTCGACCCTGAGCAGTGCGACCAGCAGGTGATCCGGGCCTTGCAGGAAGTGGGGATCGACCCGGCCAGCCGGCATCGTTACCCTCATGAGTTTTCCGGTGGCCAGCGCCAACGCATCGCCATCGCCCGCGCGTTGGTGCTCAAGCCAGCGTTCATTCTGCTCGACGAGCCGACTTCGGCACTGGATCGCACAGTCCAGAAGCAGGTGGTGAGCCTGTTGCGTGACCTGCAAGAAAAACATGACCTCACCTATCTGTTCATCAGCCACGACCTGAGCGTGGTCCGCGCGCTGGCCCACGACGTGCTGGTGCTCAAAGATGGGCGCGTGGTGGAGTACGGCAGCAGTGAAACGCTGTTCAATGCCCCACAACACCCCTATACCCGCGAGCTACTGGCGGCCGCGCACACCGGATAAGCGGGTCTGGCGATTAACGGGCGGCATGAACCATGAGTAGCTGTCGCAGCCAGCCGTGAGCCTGATCGCCATCCCGGCGTCGATGCCAGATCAACGAGAAGTCAAAGGGCTCGATGCACAGCGGCGGCTCGAAGATGCATAACCGTGGGTCGCGGGCGACGGCGTCCAGGCTGCGCCGGGCCACGGTCAGAATCAGATCGGTGCCGGCAATCAAATCGCTTGCCACGCCCCAATGCGGCAGTTGCACAGCAATCTGCCGCTGATGACCGGCGCGAGCCAGTGCCTGATCGACCTCGTTATCGGCTGTTGATCGCATCGCCAGCATCACGTGAGGTCGAGCCAGCCAGTCAGGCAGGCTCAACGCACTGCATGCCGGCACTGTCGAAGCGTCGGCCAGGCAGGCAAAATGCTCGCGAAACAGTGTGTGGCGATGTACCTCAGAGGGTGCGTGATCAGCGAAGACGCCAAGCGCCATGTCGACCTGGCCCTCCATCACATCAGCCAGCATTGCCTCACGACTGGACTGACTGATCCGTAGCTCGACGCCGGGGGCAGCAGCGCGCAACTCCGGCACCAGCCCAGGCAACACCACCCGCGCACCGTAATCCGACATCGCCAGGCGAAACACCCGCTGGGTACTGGACGGATCGAACTGCGGCGTATCAAGCAACGTGCCGAGCTGGCCCAATGCCTCGGTCAGCGGCTGAAACAGCTCCGCAGCACGGGAGGTCAGTTCCAGCTTGCCACCGCGCCGGACCAGCAACGGGTCATCGAACAACTGGCGCAAGTGAGCCAGAGCATGACTGACCGCAGGCTGGCTCTTGTGCAAGCGTACGGCGGCGCGAGAAATATGCTTCTCGATCAACAGCGCGTGCAGGGTCACCAGCAGGTTCAGATCAATACGTCGCAGATTATTCACCACAAGAATGAACCCTATCCTGAATTCGAATTTCCATTCATCTTACTAATTAATCAAGATTCTGCTCCGACACAAGCTGGATTAACCAGGAGACGAGCATGAATGGTTCGCTGTCATTGACCGCAGCACTGCTGGCCACCACTGCGTTGGCCGCAGGTGCGCTAGTACCCTTTCAGGCTGGCAGCAATGCCGCACTAGGCCGCGCACTGGGCCATCCACTGTGGGCGACGGTCGGGTCTTTATTGATCAGCCTGTTGGTCATCGTGCCAGCGCTGCTCGCCGCGCGACCACCCTTGCCCGCCTTGAGCCAGGCCGCGGCGCTACCACTTTGGGCATGGTTGGGCGGTGTGGCCGGGGTCGTCTACATCACCTGCGCCCTGCTGCTGACACCTCGCCTGGGGGCAACCGGCTTCATTGCCTGCGTGATCGCCGGGCAGATGCTCAGCTCGCTGCTGATCGACCATTTCGGCCTGATGGGCTTAGCCGTCAAGGAGGCGAACGTCGGGCGCCTGGCCGGTATCGTTGTGATGTTTGTCGGTGTGCTGCTGGTGCAGTGGTTCACGGTGTCGGCCCCGCCCGCTGGTTGAAACAGGGCCTTGCTCGCTCAGGACTGAGTCGTGCCGGGTTCGTCGTCATCCTCCACCAGGCCCCACTGAGTCATGCTCGGGCTGGCGACCCCCACCGGCGCCGCTGGTGCTGCGGTCGGCGCGGCAGTCACGCCGCCCTCACCATGCAACTTGAGACGCAAGCGCACATTGTTCTTCGAGTCAGCATGCTTGATGGCTTCTTCTTCGCTGATCGCACCCTCCACCACCAGATTGAACAATGCCGAATCGAAGGTCTGCATGCCCAGGTTGCCGGACTTCTCCATGATGCTTTTCAGCTCGGTCAACTCGTTACGCTGAATCAAGTCGCGGATGGTCGGTGAGCCCATCATCACCTCGACCGCCGCGCGCCGCTTGCCGTCCGGGGTGCGCACCAGACGCTGGGAAACGAACGCTTTGAGGTTATTGCCCAAGTCATGCAGCAGTTGCGCACGGCGCTCTTCAGGGAAAAAGTTGATGATCCGGTCCAGCGCCTGGTTGGCGTTGTTGGCGTGCAAGGTCGAAATGGCCAGATGCCCGGTGTCAGCGAACGCCAGCGCATGCTCCATGGTTTCCCGGTCGCGGATCTCGCCGATCAGGATCACATCCGGTGCCTGGCGCAGGGTGTTCTTCAGCGCGTTATGAAAACTGCGGGTATCGACCCCGACCTCACGCTGGTTGATGATCGACTTCTTGTGCCGGTGAATGAATTCCACCGGGTCTTCGATGGTGATGATATGCCCGCTGGCATTGCGGTTGCGATAATCGATCAGTGCCGCCAAAGACGTCGATTTACCTGAACCGGTGGCACCGACAAATAGCACCAGCCCATGCTTTTCCATCACCACATCAAGCAGCACTGGCGGCAGGTGCAGGTCTTCGAATTTCGGGATATCCAGCTTGATATTGCGCGCCACGATCGACACTTCGTTGCGCTGCTTGAAGATATTGATCCGAAACCGCCCGACCCCGGCCAGGGACACGGCCAGGTTCATTTCCAACTCACGCTCGAAGGCGGTTTTCTGCTCGTCATCCATGATCGCATCAGCGACCTTGGCCACTTCACCGGGCTTGAGCGTTTCAGTACCCAATGGCCGCAACACACCGTTGAACTTGGCGCAGGGTGGCGCGCCAGTAGACAGATAAAGGTCCGAACCGTCCTGAGTGGCCAGCGTCTTGAGTAATGCCTGAAAATCCATAATCGACACCGCAGGGGTAAAAAAGTAAGGCCGCTACACTGCTGAGCGTAGTAGACAGGCATAATGACAGCCTTTTGCGACAGGTAGCAGCGCCTCATGAAAGCCCAAGCCCGCCACATCCTGGTCAAGACCGCCGAAGAAGCCGAGCGCTTGAAACTGCAGTTGGCCAAGGGCGAAGCCTTCGATGTATTGGCCCGCAAACACTCGATCTGCCCCTCTGGCAAACGCGGCGGCGATTTGGGCGAAGTGCGACCCGGCCAGATGGTCGGCGCCATTGACCAGATCATCTTCAAGAAGCCACTGCGCACCGTACACGGGCCGGTGAAAAGCAAGTTCGGCTATCACTTGGTGCAGGTGTTCTACCGCGACTGACTCAAGATTCAGAGGCAGGTGGCGATTGCCGCAGCCCGCAACGCAATCTGGTCGCCGCCCTTGTGTGCGTAAAAACGCACCTCACTGCCACCGCCCTTGCGCAGGACATCGGCAAAGTAACGGGTTTGGGTGGTAAATACCGTAAAGTTGCCGTCACCCTGGCGGTCCAGAAACACATCCGCCGAATCGCCGAACAGCTTGACGTCTTGCCAGGCGGCCTGGATGCACTGGGCCACCTCGGCGCTGGTTTTCTCGCTGGCCAGCGTTTTCAACGGCCCCTCGGAGCGCGCCGAATTCGACGGCGCGGCGCATCCGGCCAGCAGCACGGTCGCCATTATCAGAGTCGCGTATTTCATGACGAGCCCTTATCCCTGAAAAACGCCGAGTCTAACACTGCCAGCCGGTTTCAATCCTCGGCCAATTGCTCTTCAAACTCTTTCACGTATTTACCCGCCAACGCTTCTTTCTGTTTGTCGTCCAACAGTTTGCCGGCCATCTGGAAGAATTTCTGTTCCTCCTCCTTAAGATGGTGATGCACTTTATGGCTGAGCTTTTTCGCCGAGACCAGCCAGCTCGGGCTGGACATGTCGGTGGCGTCCAACTCTTCCATCAGTTCATCCATTTCGTGATGTTCGGCAATCGCATGACGGCTCAGGTCTACGCCATTGTCATGCTGCATCAGCGGCACGTAGAAATGCCGCTCCTCTGCGGTTTCATGCGCCTGCAGTTCATCCTTGAGCAGCCGATAAGCTTCGGCCCGTTCCTCACTGGCACCTTGGGTCTGAATCATGGCATCGGCATAACGGCGTTGACGATCGTGGCTTTCGCGCAGCGCTTCGAAGATATTCAAGGGCAATACTCCTGACCAATGGAAAAGGTAGTCAGTGGCTAGACCGCTGCGGCGTGCGCTCAGTTCAAAGCGAAGCTGCAAGCGGTCACTTCGATCGCTGCATGACGACGAGCGTTTTCGTAGCGCTCGCTCTTGAGTTATAAAGCGAAGTTCTTGAGGACGCCCTCACCCACGACGGGACAGCATTTCGGGACGGCCCGATTCTTTGAACAGGAGAACCGGGCATGGCCTGGATATACCTCGTATTGGCGGGCATTCTGGAAATTGTCTGGGCCTTTACGATGAAACAGTCAGAAGGTTTCAGCAAACTCACCCCTACCCTCATCACCGCAGCGGCCATGATCGCCAGTATCGTGTTGCTATCGATCTCGATGCGCAGCCTGCCGCTGGGCACCGCGTACACCATCTGGACCGGCATCGGCGCGGTAGGCGCGTTCGTGGTTGGCATCACCGTGCTGGGCGAGCCGATGACCTTCCTGCGCATACTGGCGGCGGTACTGATTGTCAGCGGTCTGGTGCTGATGAAATTGTCGTCCAGCTGAATGAACGCAGGCAGGAACAAGGGATGTGATTGAACGGCCAGCGATTTTCTTGCAACTCGGGGCAAAAAAACCGGTCGTGACCGCTGGGCAACTGGCTGCTGATAAAAACTGAATAAGGCGTTTTTGTCTGCGGTCACACTCCTTGTGCAATGAAGCATCTGACAAGGAGACAGCAATGACTATCGAAGCAGATACCCTCGTGCAACTGACCCTGGCTCTGCAGCAGCAAGGTCTGAAACGAATCGCGGATATCACCTTTATTCGCGCGCCTTATCGACATCATCAGCGTTGGATCTGCAGCGTCGAATGAGGACTTGACGGGCAGCGGATCTAAAACCGGTTGCCCGTCTTTATTTCTCAATCAACCCTTATTACGGTTTTTCGCATTGCCCTGGCGTGCCTTGAAACGCGGATTGGACTTGCAGATCACATAGATTCGCCCGCGGCGTTTGACGATCTGGCAGTCGCGGTGACGGGCTTTGGCTTCCTTGAGCGATGACAACACTTTCATAAGATATACCCTCGGCTTTAAATGCAACAACATAACATCACAAACGGGAATCATTATCAACCAAAGGACGACACGATCTCCTGCTTTTACGTCACCGCGCTTTACTTTGCCTGTCCGTTATTCCAAGCTGTGAGCCTTTATTTACGGGGCCTGGCAGCAAAAATCCGACGCCAGAAACGTGTCACGCACAGACGCGACTTCGTGATCTCGCACCACACTTAGCCAGGAATGGACACAAACGGATTTGACGACTTTTGCAGTCGTGAAGATTGGATCGCACCCACAACCAAGGCGCCGAGCAATGCTGGAATCTCTGGATACCATCAAGAGTGATCTTGAACAGACCGCAACGCATCTGGAGAGTCTTTCCATTGCCATGAGCGGGCACCTGATCTTCCTTAATCAGCGTGGCGGACACGTCGACGGGCTGGATGTGCAAGGGCACATCGCAGCCATTGAATCATCTGCCCAGGCACTGCGCAGTGCGGCGTTGCGGATTGATGAAAGCCAGCGGGCCGAGCCCTCTGCGGTTTATCCGCATCCCGAGGTATTGGCTTGATTGGTTAGCGCGGTCGCTCGATGGGCGAGGATCTACTCATCGTCCTCGAACTCGTCGGCGAACGGGTCGTGATCGTATTCATCGTCACCCTCTTGCTCCTCCTCAAATGAATCCGTGGCGAACTCGTGATCGAGCAGGTGATCGTGTTCAGGCTCGTGTTTGTAATCGTCATTGGCGGGCATGGCGGGCTTGCTCAGTTGGTACTCGGGCGGTTTGTATAGCCTTGTGGGGGTGGTGGGTCAACGTTGTTGCGTTAAGTGATCGATAACGAGTTGCCAACTGGGCGATCGAATCTGGCTCTTGATCATCGCCAGCCAAAACCGGCAGAGAATTGAAGTCAGTTCGAGGCACGTTGTTCAATAGTCTTAACAGCCAAACGACGATCTGACTGAGCACAACTTGGCCGAAAACCAGATTCGAGTCTGGGCTATTGGACGCATGAACTGGCCACTCGCCGGCTCGCTACGCAGTAAAAGTAAGCTGCGGCGATCATTCGCTTGATCCCGTTCGCGCGGCTGAATGATCATGCCCCATACGCGTTTCTAAAGGATATTCTCACCCACCTGCCAATGCAGCAGGTTAGTGAGATTAGTTGTAGCTAACGTCGGGCTGATATTTTGACCTCTGCAGCTTTAGTGCCAAAATCCGATATCATTATCGACAGTTCAAAGTACTCAATCAGCGTCCCTTGCTCGCCACGATGCTCAACACTCAATACATAAACATGCTCTTCGTAAGCCAAACCCAGCTTGGATTTCAGCTTATCACCCGCCAATAGAAGATGCCGACTTCCTACTTTCTGCCCACGACATAACACCGCAATATCTTCTGCCGTACCACCATAATTCTCCAGTTCCAACTCAACAGTTATGGTACTTTCACTTCTACTGGAAACGAAACCAAAAAACTTAAACCTTGGTCTTTTTTCGTTATTCCTTCGTTCTCTTTCATACAAGAAACCGTCCAGTTCTGCCTGAAGCTGGTGACCTGCAATTTCGACCATCGCCTGCTGCTGCTCAACTGAGTGTCGAAGCTCTTCGGCTTGCAGCTCAAGTGCTGTTCTACTCTGGCGAAGCTCCTCGCCTTGCTGAAAGTAACCGATTACCAGCCATAGAAACGCAAGGGGCGCAAATGCCCCAGCAAGAAAATCACCCACGGCATTAATTTCCGTTTGGTAATTCCAAAGGCTTGGCAGTCGATTTCATGTCATAAGCAAAATTGCGAATACGTAAAAAAAAGTAATAAGAAACCCAATTCTTTGAAGCTTTTTACTCATTTTTACTACCCTAAATGAAGGCGGTGCCGATGATAGGACGCACCTTCACTCATTTCTACTTCTGCTGCAGCATAAAAAGCTCAATAACTCCCACATGCGAATCGGTAACTCGGTGCCGACCGGCCATTACAGGCCCTTCCACCTGGACTGACGTTGATGCAGGAAAAACCTCTATCCAAGCTGCCAGCACCAAAAATTTAGCTTGGCGCTGAGCGAGACCTGTCCGGCCAGGCTTCGAACAGAATTGGCGGGGCACTGTCCGCCTGGCTACCTCGGCAACCGGGACGCTGGCTGGAAAGTTCTAGCTGGTAAGACATCTCCGTCGCAGAAGCGGCTTGAGGCACAGCTAAATGCAATAAGCTGAAACAGGATTCCGATACAAGTTACAAATGGAAAATGGTTTACAATGTCTCCAGTTGGATACATTCGCGCCGTGACTTATGAAATTCGACAAACCAGATCGTTTGCCCACTGGCATGCATCTTTGCGTGACTTGGGTGCAAGAATCGCTGTTGCACGACGCATTGAAAGAGCCGCAGCAGGCAATCTGGTGATGTGAAAAGCACAGGCGAAGGTATTTCGCAGCTACGTGTACATGTTCACAACACGCAACCAGACACTCATCGTGCTACTGATCGGAGGTAGCAAATCAACCCAGTCTGCCGACATAAAGCAGGCGAAAGCTTTGGCAAAGGAGGTCCTGCCATGACCGATACCCTGTTGCCGTTCGATATGGCGGCACTGCTCGACAGTGATGAGGCAATCACCGAGTACCTGACCCAGGTGTTGGCCGATGGCGACACCGACGAACTCATCAGAGCCGTTTCCCATGTGGCCAAAGCCCGAGGCATGGCGCAAATTGCCAAAGATTCCGGGCTTGGCAGGGCCAGTCTTTACAAGGCCCTCGCTCCTGGAGCCAAACCACGCTTTGACACCATCATGAAAGTGATGCGCGCCCTCGGCATCGAACTTCATGTCAGACCCATGACACATCCTTGAATCAGGTTGCGCACAGCTTCGATTTTGCGACCGGCCCCAAGCAAAACAATGGGTAGCGCTGTGCAAAATGTCATCGAGAGGTGGTTACCCTGAGCGCTCTTACGTGTTCTCGCCCAGCAAGGGCGGGATGTGGATTCAGGAACCAAGTGTTACAATCCGCCACCTAAAACCTGTGCTCCAAGCTCTTGGCATCCGCGAACGTCGCCAATACGACACGCGCCATACCTACGCAACCATGTGCCTGATGTCTGGGATGAATCCTGCATTCATTGCCAGCCAATTGGGCCATAGCGTCGACATGCTGCTTTCCACTTACGCAAAATGGATCAGCTCAACCTCTGACTGGAGGGAGCTGGATAAGCTGGCGGTTCGAGTGTGATTGGCCCAAATTTGGCCCAAGACCGGCAGTGACACAGAAATACTCGCTTGAAACCCTTACAGGACCAGCACTTGATCTCTACAGCAAACATCACCATGCGGTAGAGATCGCTTTCCTTTGCTCACCGCAGACGACCAAAAGCCCCGTTATTGCTGGCCCAAGAACGGCTCAAGTCACCATGAGAAATCAGCAAAAATCATGCTTTGGTATCAGGATTGGTATCAAACCCCGCCCCCGGCGTTCTGCCAAACCAAACCCCTGTAACAGCTCAATTGCATTTCACCGTCCAAAGCTGATCAATCCTGGTTGTGTAGCTCTGACTCATCAGATCCCGTCGCATGGCCCAATCGGGAGCCGCCGGCACGGCAGCTGATCGAACGGTTCCCCTTCCCCACCTACCGTTGATCTCATCCATAACCGACATGATCCGGTCAGTGCTCTGCGACTGCCTGGGCGCAAACAGATCGCCTGTGAACTCCCCAGGCTGGCGCAGATCCAGCAACAGAACCTCAGCCTTGCTGTACCTGAAACCCGACCGGAAGATTCGATTGACCGCTTCGGTACCGGCGCGGGTCAGCAACAACGTGTCGTTGGTCGGGTACGGCAACTCGACCAAGGCACCCTGGGCATACTTCGCCTCTTCGGGATTGAACATGCCTGTGCGGATGCTGACCCGCATACGCTTGCACACAGAGCCTTGGCCACGGAGTTTTTCAGCGGCGCGCTGCACATAACTCGCTACCGCCTCCTTGATCGGCTCAATCTCCGTCAGGCGCTTTCCGAACATCCGGCTGCTGCAGATCTCCTGCTTCGGCGGCTCTTCCTCGCTCAACTCAAGGCACGGCGTGCCCGCCAGCTCTCGCGCTGTTTTCTCGATCACCACGCTGAATCTGGCCCGGAGTGTGGCCGGGTCAGCCTTGGCAAAATCCATGGCAGTAATGATGCCCATCCCTTCGAAATGAGCGGCCATGCGCTTGCCCACGCCCCAAACCTCACCGACCTTGGTATTGCGCAGCGTCCAGTTACGTTCATGCAGTCCACAAAGGTTGACCACGCCACCCGTGTGCTCGATCAAACGCTTGGCGGTGTGGTTGGCAAGCTTGGCCAGCGTCTTGGTGGGGCCGATCCCCACCCCGACCGGAATGCGGGTGCCCTGCAAAATACGGCTACGCAACTCACGACCAAACTGCACCAGGTTGGGTACGCCCGTCAGATCAGCAAATGCCTCGTCGATGCTGTAGACCTCCAAGGCAGGCACGCACGATTCGATGATGGTCATCACCCGTTCGCTCATGTCCCCGTACAGCGCATAGTTGCTGCTGAACGCCGCGATACCGTGACGGCGGAGTTTGTCCTTGATCTGGAAGTACGGCTCGCCCATCTTCACAAAGGGTTTGGCATCGTAGCTGCGGGCGATCACACAGCCGTCGTTGTTCGACAGCACCACCACCGGGGTTTTGGCCAGGTCAGGCCGAAACGCACGCTCACAGCTGGCATAAAAGCAATTACAGTCGATCAGCGCGAAGACAGGGTCAGGCTTTGTCATGATCGCGGATGCTGTACTTCACAACGCCATGAATACGCAGGTCGTCACCTTCCATGATGTAGCGCGCCGGATACCTTGAGTTCTCTGCCTGGAGCATGAGCACACCATCACGCCTGTGCAGCCGCTTGCAAACGTCGTCACAGTTCAGCGAGGCGACCACGATATCGCCGTGCGTCGCTTCAAGGCCGCAATTAACGATCAGCAGGTCGCCCGAATAGATCCCGGCGCCCTGCATGCTGTCACCATTTACTTGGGCCAGGTACACGTGAGGTGCGCGGATATTGAACAAGTCATCGAGACTGATGTGCTTCTCGATATGGTCAGCAGCAGGAGACGGAAAGCCGGCCGGAACGCGTGATGAATACAGCGGCAGCGGTACGCTGCCCAATTCGATGCGCCCGAGAAATCTGATGCTCATGAGACGGCCTTCTTGACATGTTATGTGGATGGAACAGATAAACTGTATGGATATACAGTTAACTATCTGCATCACCCATGGTCAATGTGCCATGTGGGAAAATTCGACAGGAGGACATCATGTGTGGCCGCTACTCGATCTATGAAGACATGGACACCTACCTGCGCCAGCTTGAGCTGGACCTGGTGATCATCAATGGCTACGACCACGAGCCGATCAACCGCTACAACGTGGCGCCCACCACACGGGTTGAGCTGATCAGGCCAGCCGAAGGCGGGTTACGGGTAGACAAGGTGCGCTGGGGCTGGAGCCCGCATTGGGCCAAGGGCAAGCGCCCAGATCCGATCAATGCCCGCGTCGAGACGGTCGCGACAGGCAAGTTCTTCAAGCAGCTCTGGCCATCCGGCCGCGCCGTGGCTCCGGCCAATGGGTGGTTTGAATGGGTTAAGGACGAGAACAATCCGAAGAAGAAGCAGCCTTACTACATCAGGCTCAAGAGTAGAGAGCCGATGTTTTTCGCGGCGCTGGCACAGGTGCATACCGGCATCGAGCCGCATGAGGGGGATGGATTTGTGATTGTCACCGATGCCAGTGATGCTGGGATGGTCGACATTCATGACAGGCGGCCGGTGGTTCTGTCGCCGGGGGACGCGCGCAAGTGGCTGGAGCTGGGCTTGCCAGCCAAGCGGGTCTTGGAGCTTACCACGCATAACCGGCCGGTTGATGATTTCGAATGGTACTGTGTGGGACGCGAAGTCGGCAACGTGAAGAATCAAGGTCCAGGGATTATTGAGCCAATTCAAAGACGGTGATAACGCAACGCGGTACGCGAAGTGCAGGCGCATCACGCGCGTTAAAACTCCATGTTCACCCTGGCCGAAGCATCACTTGTGATTCAATTAGTATAAGAAGCCGGCCTTGAGAATCCCCCTACCGCCCCTCTCTCTTAGTCTACTCGCCCATTATGCCCCACGTATCAATTGGGGCTTTCGTCCTACTCTTCGAACAATCAAATCTACGCGCCACTTTTATTGGACTTACTTTCAATCACGGCCACTAAGCTCGTTCTAATTTTACTAGCCAGCCTCGTGTAGTTTTCACCTCGCCTCGAAGCACCAAATTCCATTAGTTGCCTACCACCAAACTTAATCTCTCGACGCTTTGAAGAAAGTTTTCTGCCCAGCAAAGCGAACAGAGATTTTCCTCGAAGAACCCTTGAATAGTTAGCTCTGATTTCGGCCAAAAAATTATCTGGATAAGACTCTCCACTGCGGAGAGCAGTTTCAGCACCAAAATAACTAACATCATCCAAGATTTTTCCAGGATGAGTACGGAAAGTCGAATGATCTCCTCGCATCGCCCGATCCACCGCTAGGGCGTACCAATGCGTAAACTGCTCAAGCTCTGCCAGAAAACTTTGCTTTTCCTCTAAGTTCAGCAAACTTTCCAAATCACCATCCACATATAGGTCATTCTCAACCGAATAACCAATTGTTGTGATTACACCCTCATTCTTTGGATCTAACCCATAGTGTTCATGAACCCAAAGATCCTTATCTACCACGAATACCACCGGTGCAGATATCGGGGACTCGGATATCTTACGATACAACTCCAATACCGCACCCTTATTGCCGGCGGACAACATATCTACGCCGAAATCTTGAAGATCCTCCTCTACCCGGCGATAGAATATTATGTCATCCTTACCTTCAACCAAAACCGTCGGTAATGCTGAGCGTTTAAGAAGCTGATAAAGCTCATCCGTGGTCAGTAATACTTTATCCGACATATCACTCTCCTTTATCTGCCCCAATCAAAACTTCTTTGTCAGGATACTTTCCATAGATAAAAGGAGAGTGTGTAGCGAACACAAACTGATTCCCAGAGTTTTGAGAATGCAAAATAGGATAGATTTGACGCTGCCAGTCAACATGAAGGCTTAATTCAGGCTCATCAATAAAGATCACACTATCTTTATGAAAAGCATTGTAGCAGATAAAACTCAGCAATTGCTTTTCGCCAGCTGAGAGTGCATCGCTTGCAACTGCCGCTGCGGCATCACCAAAACTCAACCTTTTTTCAAACATGATCCCTGAATGCTGAAAAAGTTTCTCAACCAAAGCTTTGATAGCGTCGAGCGGTTTCATCGTATCCGACCTAAACCCTTCGATTTTTTCGATTTCAGCGCGAGTCTCCGATAGCAGCGCATCTGCATCAGATCGGTCACTCTGAGTTCTCTCATACTGCCTAATCTTATCAATTACATGTCGAGAAACCTCCGCCTGAAAAGAGTTAACATCTTCAGAAAATGATGCATATCGTTTCAACAACAGGCTGGTCACATCATGCGTGGAGATCGCAGTAATAAAAAGATGCTGTTTCTGGCTAAGTTTACGAGACAATGAAGAAAGGCTGTCATCTATTTCCGCATCAACCCTATTGCCAGACCTAGTCCTGCTCGCAGCGCCTGCCGCCATTGAGAATCCACCTTCAATCCTTCGAAAAGTAGGAAAGAATATTGAACCGCCCATATCCCGAAGAATTGAATTAGCTTGATCCTCAGCATATGCTAAAAACGGTTCATCCCCTGCTCCCTCCTCATCCTCAAACGTATATTCACGTCCCCCTACGTCCAAAGTAACTCTACAGTGAGCAGGCCCGGTCCTGTAAACTGTACACTCGTAAATATCAGTGACCACCTTACAAGACTTAAAATTTATCTCCTTGAGTGCGAGCAATATATTCCCACTGATTATAAACCACATAAGCTTCATGATAGTGGTTTTACCAGAACCATTCCGGCCCGTGATAATATTTAAATCAGAATTAAACTCATATATCAACGTTTCGTTCTTACCAAACAGCCCGACAACCTGCACAGATTCTACTTTCAATTCTATTCCCTCAGAAGAAAACCTAGCATTTAAAAAACACATTACAGAAGTTTTCCGACCTTATACCAGTAACAATATTTTTTGTCACTAGCTCTGGTTGTACGAGCATCTCAAATAAAGCGCGCATGAGCCTCCGACTGAAATGGACGACTGTACCACGTGGAATTTTTATGGAGATGCCAGAGGGGCAGACGGAGAAGTGAGCCAAATTAATGGCGTTCAGTAATCTCGCGCTTTGCAAATCGCGCGGCGCGAACCCGCACGATTTCGCCAAATCTTTATCCGTCCCGTGTTTATTCTGCGGCTCAGAGACAAAAGCCCACCCATGGCGACTGGCTCTCAGGTCATGATCACCAGTTCGCCGCTCACGCCAATTTGGCCGTTACGCTGCTTGCCCGTCGTGTAACGGATATCCAACGTCTCAAAGTGAAACCCCTCAAAAACCCGCCGAACATCCGGATGATCATTGATACTCACCATAACCCGCCCCTTACACCGCCGCATGAAATCCGCCATCGCCTCATACTGCTCAAACCCAAACCCTATCCCATACCCTGCGGTCTTCCAGTACGGAGGGTCCATGTAGTGAAACGTATGCGGCCGGTCATACCGTTCAGCACACTCCAGCCACGGCAGGTTTTCTAAATAGGTCCCTGACAGCCGCTGCCAGGCGGCCGACAGGTTTTCTTCGATCCTCAGCAGGTTGACGGCCGGCGCCGTGGTCGCGGTTCCGAAGGTCTGGCCACTGACCTTGCCGCCAAACGCATGCTGCTGCAGGTAGAAAAACCGCGCAGCGCGCTGGATATCGGTCAGTGTCTCGGGGCGGGTCATTTTCTGCCACTCGAAGATCTGGCGAGACGACAGTGCCCACTTGAATTGCCGGATAAATTCCTCAAGGTGGTTCTGCACCACTCGATAGAGGTTCACCAACTCCCCGTTCAGGTCGTTGAGAACCTCGACCTTTGCGGGCTCAGGACGTTTGAAAAAAAGTGCAGCACCGCCCGCGAAGACTTCGACGTAGCAGTCGTGCTTTGGGAAAAGGGGCAGCAGGTGTTTGGCCAGGCGGCGTTTGCCGCCCATCCATGGAACGATGGGATTGGTCATGTGCAAGCCTTTACTGTATGAATAGACAGATGCTAGGCTCGCTTCGCTTTGTGCACGGAGCAGGAGCCTCGGCTGGACTTGCAGGAATGGTCTGCGGGTGTGGTGGCCAGCATGGATGTTGACGCACCCAGGCTGGTCGCTCCTTTTTTGTAGCTACGTGTCAGGGCTACAAACGTCCCTGACGTACTGCTGCAGCGCCTTCAAGGCTGCTTGATCGGCAATAATTCCGGCTCTGATATCAAAAACAGCTCGTCCAGCAACTGGAGCGAGTTCGACGGTGCCTGCATGGCCCACGCTGGTGGTGCCGCTGGTATTGGGCATGTGCCCGGTACTGGCAGAACACGTCCCGGCGATGCGCAACCGACGAGTACCGTCAGCCACAGCGCGGCGCAGAGCTTCATTTTCAGCATTGGCCTGTTCCTTTTCCTGAGTGTGTTTGAGGTCGAGGTCGGTCAGCGCCTGTTGCATGCGCTGTTGCGCCTGCAATGCCTTGCGGGCTTGGGCGGCGCTGGCATTAGCGATGGTGGTCAGGTCGGCCTGAAAGACAGTGGCCTGGCTGGCAAGCTGTGCTCGGTAGGTATTGGCCTGCCACACCCAGGCGACGGCAAAGCCGCTGCCCAGGCCGATCAGTAACGCCGCAACCCTGGGCCGGCCAGCGATAGAGGCGCCGATCATGCCAGCGCCCGCCGGATACCTTCGTCGAACACCTCATCCGGATACCGATAGTTCGCGCATTCGTGGGCGATGATCGAGCCGACCATGATGCGCAGCACACGCGGTTGGCGGACGTCGATGATGTCGTTATCTCTGACACCCAGTTTGCCGGCCACGGCCCTGATGTACGCCTCAGTGTCGTTCTCGTTGCCGGGCGCCCAGCGACTGATGGTTTCGCGCACTGTGTCGATGTTTGGCCCGCCGATGCCGGGCAGGCCGTCTTTGCCGCGATAGTTGAGCAGCAGTTTGCCCAGGGCACGAATGCCATTTTCGGCGCTGTCGAAGCGGGCGAAGCGCGGGTGGAGCACGCCCAGCTCCAGGCCAAGCTGGCCGATCCAAGGGTTACGCGGGGTGTAGTCGATGTTGCCCGGGTTGCAGTTACGGACGCCGCGAGGGACTGTCATGTTCATTTTTTGCGCTCAATAAAAAGCCCGCTCGGGGCGGGCTTCAGGTTCTTCGGGTGGGGTTGGCCAGTCAGGGTCTGGCAGCGTCAGGTCGAGTCGGTTGACCTCAACGACGTAACGTTTCCAGCGCAGCAGCTGGGCCGCTTCGTGGTCGGTTTCCATCTCCAGATCGACCGCGTACTGCAGTGGCGTAATGGACGTATGCGCCTCGCTCATCAGGCGTCTGCGGGTCATATCGTTACGAAACAGGATCTCTTCCGGGGTGATGATGGGTGGCGGGATGACGGGCTCGATGTCGGTCAATGCTCCATCGCAGTACCACAGCAACGTGCTTTGCCGCAGCCAGTCGCTTTCCGATATCACGGCTACATCCATGCCCCAGCCGGGAGCGCCGTAGTTCATTTTGTCCGTGTCTTGCCACTCAAGCACACGGAAGGTTTGCGAGGAATACAGCACACGCTTTGCCATGAGTTACCACCTGATCAGTAAGAATCCGGGCGCGCCATTGCCGCCCCTGCCACCTGGACTGATGTTGATGTAGGCAGAGCCTCCACCTCCACCGCCCGCACCAAATCCTGAAGCCGAGAGCCCCTCAAGCCCATTGGACATTTGGCCTTGGGGAATGCCGCTGCGTTGTCCAAGGCCGCCACCGCCAAATGGCCCGGACGCGCCTGCGCCGCTGAGACCGGTGTGGCTGGCTCTATCAATCGCTGGGGTTCCGTCGGTGCCGCTGCCGCCGTGAGGAAAGCCAACGCCTCCTTTGCCACCAGAATAGGCACCGTTCGGAGCGGTCATGCCACGGGTTCCGCCCTTGCCTCCTGCCAGTGTGAGAATCGATCCGACCAGGGTATCGCCGCCATCCGTACCGTCTCCCGGCTCGGTGCCGCCCGGAATGCCGCGTTCACCACCCAGGCCACCGGTCCCTATCCGAATACTCAGCACCTGCCCTGGTACGACGTTAAGCGGCAAGCCAATCTCGGCTTTGCCCGCGCCGCCACCGCCGCCGGATGGCGCGGCCGCGCCCTGGATATGATTGCCGGTACCGCCAGCCCCGCCGCCACCGCCCCCACAACCGGAGATATAGAGCGTCGTGACCCCTTCAGGCACCGTAAACGAGCCGGAGCTGGTGAAGCGCTTTACGGTCGGGGTCAGGCTGATTGTCCTTACGGACTTCAACACCTGGTCCCTGACGCCTTTAACCGGCTCGATCCCGGCGCCGGCCAGGACGCTCATCAACTCTTCCTGAACATCATTCAGCCAGGCCGCGCTGACCACGGTGGCTTGTACGCCGCCGACCGGGTCTCCTTCGGTGAAGGTGTGGTCGACCGTGGCGCCAGGGCCGTCAATTCTGTGCATGTATCAGTCTCCATAGGCGAACAGGGCAAAGGTGTGTGCCGGTTTCAGTTGGTTGATCTTGCATTCGAGGGTGTCATTGCCCCAGGTACGCAGGCGCTCACCGGCACCGGAGATGCCTGCGCGAAATGAAATGATCGATGTGCGGGGTGCATGAAGGCGCCAGGTGAACATCCACGGGCCATTGGTCAGCACGCCGCCAGCGGGTGAGTGCCCTGCGCGGAATGGCCGGAACTCTTCGATGGTGACGTCATAGCCCAGTACCCGGGCCAGCTCGATGAAGTACGCCCGTGACTGGCCGCCGGTGCTGGACAACTTGGCCAGCAGCGCGTTTTTGCGGCCCTGCAGGGTTTCTTCAAGCGCCCCGGAGCATTTGTCGGGCAGGCCCGCCACCCGCTCCCAGTCGCTAAGCAGTTCGTTGCTGCTGGCCGGGTTGGCTTCAAGCGGCAGCACCTCGCCGCGCGCATCCACGCGGGCCAGCTCGATGGCCATGCCATACAGCAAGTTGTCCAGCGTGGTGCCAGCATCCCTTGGGAAGGCCTGGCCCGGTGGTAGCAGCATGTTCAGTTGTTCGCGGTAGTCCGCCACGGTGGGCATGGCACCTCCTAAAAGCTGGAGAAAGTCAGGGTGCCGGGGATCGCCATGTGTCCGGTGGCATGCATGACGTCCTCGGCCGGCGAGGTAATGGCGTTGTTCGACTCGCCAGCGGCCAGCGACACGGCTTCGCGCAGGCGGCTGATCAGGATCGGCGCGCCGGGTCTGGCGTCGCGCATGATCAGATCGGCCACCTCGGCCCGGACGGCGGCCTGCACAGCGGCGGTGTTGGGGGTGAGTTTGACGGTCATGTCCAGGGCGTCGGCAATCGGGCCTGCGACAAAGGCCTCGGCCGTGACCGGACGATGGGCATCGATATGGGCCTGCACCTCGGCCACCTTTTCCGGGGTCGGGACGATGTCGGGTTCATCGTCACAGACGAACAGCGTCGTCACCGTGCCCAGCCCCATCTGCCTGGGATACACCCAGGCCCGGGTGACGCCGGGCACGGCCAGCGCCCAGAGTTCATAGTCGGCCGCTGCGCCGCCGTGGGGCGGTTGCCTGATCCGCTTCAGCAAGCGGCTCAGCAGTTGCTCGTCGGTTTCGGCATCGAGGCCGCCGACGATAGAGCGCGACACCACCGCCGTGGACTGGACGCCCGCAATGGGCGACAAGAGAAACAGCGGCCGGTCGAGCGGTAGGTTGCCTTCGACACCTGGCTCTACGGCGATCACCGGGACCTCCAGGGTTGCACCGATAAAGCTGCCATCACCCAGGGCTCGATACTGGACGCCGTCCTGTCGCTGCAGGACGGTGCCGGCCGGTACCAGGGCGCCGCTTGATCCGGTCAGCAGCACGGCGCCGCTGGAGAAATCCGCCGTCTTGCGAAAGACCTTCCAGATGGCCGCCCAGCGCTCCAGGTATTCCTTTTCGGCGGTGTCGATGATCGCTTGCTTGGCAGCCCAGTCGAGAAAGCCATAGAGCATGTGCACGGCACCGGCCTCGGCCCGCGCCAGTATGCCCAGCAGGGAGCGGCGCAGCACCGCACTTTCAATGCCGGTCACCCGGCCGCTGATGTCGGTGATGACCCGCTCAATCAGCTCCGGCAACGTAGGTCGAACAAAGGGCATCAGGTCATCCTCTTGCCGGCCTGGGCCGACCATTCATAGTTGTACCGATAGCGCACAGCGGCGCCCGTGGGACGGTAGATGTCGATCAACAGCAGCATCACGCCCCTGGAGTGAAACGACGCCGACACCTCTATGCCGGTGGCCACCCGGTCCTCGATCATCCAGTTCAGCGCCTCGCGGCAGTACTGCTGGGCGCGGCTCAGGGTTTGCGGCTGTTCTTTTTCGCGGGCCAGCAGCCACAGCAGCGACCCGGTCTGGTCATTGGGCGAGGCCTGGGCGATGTCGCCCCAGTAACCGCGCAGGTCATCCTGCGGATACTCCGGCGGGATCTGCTCGGCCGTGGCGCGTCGGTCGGTGAACAGGCTGATGATCACGGCGGTTTCCAGGCCGTCATCACGTTCAAGGTCATAGCCGGACAGCACCAGGTCGCCGCCGAACGCGGTCATTACCATTGCAGCATCAGCCATCAGACGGGCACTCCCCATCCGCCACCGGTGTGCGTGTGTGTACTGCCGACGGACTTGCCATTGTTGGTGAGGGTGCCGGTGGTGCTGACATTGCCCTGCACGTCCAGGTTGCCGATGATCTGCACATCGGGTGCCTGGATCTGCACCTTGGCCACGGCGGTGACCTTGAGCATGTCGCGCAGCAGCTCGACCTTGTTGCCCAGGTCGTCATAGATGGCCACCTCACCCGGCTGGAGTGACAGCCGGTAGCGGCGGTCGTCGACGACCAGGACGATGCCCTGTTCGCGGTTGCCACCGAGAAAGGCCACCGCCGCATCACCGCCCAGCGGGTGACTGGTAAATCCGTAGTTCTGCATATGCTCGACGCCGTCGCGCAGTTCGTCTTTGAGCAGCTCGACCTGGACTTGCTGGCGGCCAGTGGCGTCATTCACGGCGCGCACAACACCGCGGCCAAACATCATCATCACGCGCGCGCTGATGTCACGCAGTGGGTTACCCATTCGTTTTATCCTCCTCACCAATGGCCTCGGCCCAGATGTTGCGGCCGCCTTTCTTGGCCTTGACCGACTTTTTGGAATCAGGAGGCTCCGGCGAATAAGCCTGCGGGCTGACGATGTCCAACCGGGTCGTGGTACCGCCCTCGCCTCGCTCATAGGTGGCCTGGCGGATAATCATCTGGCCGTCCATGCGCAGCCAGGGCGACTTCACCTGCACCAGCATGCCCGGCTCCCACAAGGGGCCACCGGGCCTCTGGCGCCAGCCCTGAACGGTGATGGTTGCCGTGGCGGACTTGCCAATCCGGCTATTGGCCTCCCACACCGCACGCGCCTGGGCACTGGCGCCGGTGCTGCCCGACTCGGCCACGATCAGCAACGGCCGATACCGCCCTATGCCGCTGTCACCGGCCGTACCTGACACGTGCGCCTCGGTCTGACCTTCACTCTCAGGGTTGTAGGCCGCTTGCCCCTTGAGCAGGTAGCTGTGATAACGCTGGCTATGATCGATGCTGCCCGAGGCACTCAGGATGTTTTCACCCTGCACCAGCCCGACAGAGGCTCGCTTGTTCCCGGCACGGGTAATCAACAGGCCACCGGCACCGTCGGGCATCAACAATACCCGGCGCTGGCGGGCATAGCGCTCGATGGCCTCAAACGCGGTTTCGCCTTGCTGCAGCTTGCACACTGAAAAGGGTTCGCCGACCGCCACGTCGGCTGAAACACGCACACCAAAAGGCTGCGCCAGGATCTGGGCAAAGCGCAGCAGCGTGATGTTTTTCCATTCATCCGGCTGATGCACGGCACTGCAATCAATCAGGTCGGAAGTCCGGTCGCGGCCCTGGATATTGATGCTGTGCTCGGTCGCGCTGAACGACGGTTTGAAAATGTCGACATAGCCGATGACCATGGGGATGCCACCCAGCCGCACTTCACAACGATCCCCCGGCAGAATCGGCCAGGGTTCAAGCTGGGCGGCCCTGCCCGCCTGGCCTTCCCAGCGTTCGGTCAAGTCAACCGTGAAGGCGCTGGAGGCCGCATCCACCGCGCGGGTGACGCCGACCGAGGTCCAGCCTGAGTAATTCATGCCGTTGACCAGCAGTTCCAAGTCATCCATCAGCCAGCACCTCAAGTTGTTTACCGCCGGTTAGAAAGCCCGGCCGGCGCGGAGCGTTGCGCATGACGATGTCCTGCTCGCGCGCGGCATCGCCGTAGAGCTGATAGGCGACCAGCAACGACGGCAGGGTCTGCCGAGGGCAATACCGGCTTAGCCTGGGCAGATCCTGTTCGGCGCTGGGCACGGCCTGAACCACGGCGGTGCGCAAACCAGTCAACGCGACATACACCTGGTCGTCAGCCGTGGCTTCGCTTTCTTCATCCAGCCGATCCGCCAGTTCGGTTCGCACCGTCAACGCGGCCTCGTAGCTGTCGTACACCGTCGGCGTCGAGCGGGTGTCGGTGCCACCAATCGTCACTGAGGCCTGGGTCACCACTGCTGCGGTGGCTGCCTGGGCTATGCAGGCATGGCGAATCAGCGCATTGAGCGCCTGGGTGTTGCTGGCCATCTGTTGCCGACTGGGCGTGGCCGTGCGGCCAGGACTGGACGCCTTGTCGTTGTATCGGTCGTAGAGGTCGATCAGCACCTTGAACGCGCGGCCACCGAAGGCGGAACGAATACCGTCGACGGCGCCAACGACCTGGCTGGCCAATTCCAGTGGCTGCTGAACAAAGCCAAACGCCTGGCTACCGATCTGTTTGACCTGGGCGTAAAAGTCCGACGCCGCGCCAGTGTGGCTGGCACCAATCGCCTGCCCGGCACTCAAGTACGCGCTGAACCCTTGAAGCGTGGCTACGGCGGCCTCGGCCACGAAGGCCGGATAGCCCTTGGTGGTAAAGACCGAAACAAAGTTGTGCCGGGCGGCATCGCTGACCTCGCCGCCCTTTTTGCTGATCGCGTTGACGCTGTCGACCTTGGCCGACGGGTAGGACACCTCGCCCGCTTCAAGAAACGTGATCGACAGAGTGCATTTGCCGCCCTCTTCAGTGCTTTCGCTGACCGTCAGCCCTCGGCAAACCACGGTCAGTTCGCCCCGGTATGGGTGAACCAGCACCCCGGCCCCCGCCTGCTCGCAGGCCGCTATCATCGCTTCGCGCTCGACGTCGTAGTCTTTGCCCAACAGATAGCCGGTGATGCTGAACTCGCGCGCCTTGCGGCCCAGGTCCTCGGTGTAGGGCACGTCGCGCTGGGCCGTCTCATGGACAGCCTGACGGCGGCCGTGCGTGCTGTCTGCCGTGGACACGAAAAAGCCCACGCCGCGAAAGGTCGCGGCGCGGTAGTTGTCTCGCCAAGCCATGGAAAGCTCCGGTTAACCTGCTTAACAGGCTGTCAGTGAGCCTGCATTGAATAGCCAATGTCGGTGTCGAACTTCGCCCCCGGGCTGCCCTCGGCTTTTACCTTGGTGCCCGGCGGGACATTGTTCATGTCGACTTTGACCCGCACCTCCTGGGGCGGCTGCGCTTGGGGCTGGGCTGCTGGTCCCAGGCGTGCTGCGCGCTGGCCAAGGTCGGTCATGGGGCGTCCCGGTGTGGGTGCAACACCGGGAGCCGAGGCTTCGGCGGCGACCTCGGTGGCCGGCGTGCCCTGTTCGGGCGGGCTGCTGACCGAGGCGCCGTCGATGCCCAGCAGGTCTTTGACCCAGTCAGGCAAGCCGTTTTTGATCGCGGCCACGGCGTCGGCGATTTTCGCGTCCAGGATCGCCGCGAGATCCCAGCCGGTGAGGTATTTGATCAGGCCGCTGAAGCCTTCCATCATCAGGGTCACCGGGTTGTACTCAAGCCACAGGTTGTATATCCCGTTGACGATACCGTCGGAAAACGCCGCTTTGACGCTCGCCCACTTCTCGCTGAAGTAGTTCACGATGCCATCCCAGTTCTTGTAAATGACGTAGGCCGCCGCGCCAATCGCCACGACGGCGCCAAGGAACCAGCCGACCGGTGTACTGAGCAGGGTGATCCCCAGCCCCTTGAGGGCCACCGCCAGATTCAGCACGCCCATTAGCAACCCGCCGCCGATGTACAGGCCCACGGCGGTAAAGATCAGGTTGGCCGCGCCGAAGGTGTCGGACAGCGATGAGAAAATGGCAATCACCGGTTTCACGCCGTCATACAGGTCGCCCAGAAAGCCGGTGACCTTTTCGATGTTGCCGGGCAGGTTTTCGGCAAAGGCCATGGCGAAGGCTTCTATCTGCGGCCGGTACTTGATGATCACGTCCGTCAGCTTGTTGCCCAGCTCGGTAAGTTTGGGCATCAGTGCGGTCGCCAAGACGTTCTTCACGCCGCTCAGGCTGTACTGCAGGTCGGTCATGGCGTCGATGAATGACTCACCGCCCCGGGCGGCATCTTCGCCAATCACCAGGCCCAGTTCCTTGGCCCGGTCGGTCATTTCCTCCAGACCCTGCGATCCGCCGGCCAGCAAGGTGACCATCTGCGAACCAACCTGGGCGCCGAACAGCTTGGCCGCTGCGGCCGCCCGCAGCGACGGCGACTGGATACGCTGCAGCTTGTCGGCCAGCTCCGGCAGGATCTGCTCGGTGGTGCGTGCAGCGCCCGAGGCATCGCGCAGCCTGATGCCGAATCCGTCCAGCACTTCGAGCGCCGGGCCTTTACCGACCAAGGCCGTGCCGATGTTGGTATTGAGCTTGAGCAGCGCCTTGGAGAACTCTTCATTGCCCACCCCGGCCCGATCCGCCGCGAAGCGCCAGGCCTGAAACTGCTCAACGCCAACGCCCACCCGGTCAGCGGTCTTGGCCGTCAGGTCACCGGCAGCGGCAAACGACGACACCAGCGCCCCGGCAGCCCCGGTCAGCGCCGTGATGCCCGCCGCACCGATGCCAAGGCGGGCCATGCTTTTACCCAGTCCCTCGGCGGCCGCACCGACCTTGCGCATTTGCGCGCCCAGCAACGGCACGCCCGCGCGATCCAGTGCGCCGCGCACCGCCGCACTGGCGTTACGCACTTTGCCGAAGATGCCGCGCAGCGGCGCGGAGACCCGGTCAACCGCCTTGATGACGACATTCAGGGGGTATCCTTTGTTTGCCATTCAACCCATTCCTCGGTGCGCTCAAGCCACCAGTTCAGTTCCTCGAAATCCATGTCCATCACTTCCGAGGGCTGCACGCCCATGACCTTGACGACCACCGTCACTCCGGACGGCCACCCCCGAGGTGCTGCAGCAAAAAATCCCGGGCTTCCTGAATCAGCACTTCCTGATCGTCTTCACACAGCTCCTCAAGCAGCGCGGGCGGCTGGCCGACCATCTTGGCCGCCAGGTCAATCAGCGTGGCAAAGTCCATCTCCACCCCGCCGCTGCCCTTGCCATCGGAGGTGATGCGCAGCGCGTGGCCGCGCAGGTACTTCAGTTTGCGCACCACGGTCAGCTCGCTGCAGGTGTCTTTGCCGAACGTGACAGACTCGGACAGGGTGATGGTTTTCTGCTTGGCCATTACGCGACTTCCTCACACGACATGCCTTCAAACCGGCAAGCGATGTTGCCTTCCTCGGTGTTGCCGGTGCCCTCGCCCGCGTACCAGGCTTCACTCAGGGTGATGACCTTGTTGTTGGCCAGCTCCAGGGTGATGGTGGCGTTATCGAGCGTCACCAGTTCTTCGAGGCTCAGCTCGTTGCGGTCGGTGATCTCGCCCTCGATGAACGGGATCTGCGGCGTTTCCTTGTAGCCGTGGACCACGTCGGCACCCACCACGCCTTCGCGTTTGGGCTTGCCGAGGTTGTAGGTGAAGTTGCCCTTGGCGAAGTAGATGTCGCCGTTGACCTTCAAGCTGATCATGCCGCCAATGCGGTTCTTGCCCATGTTCTGTTGCCTCTGATGCGCCGTTACAGGCGGAACTGAATTTTGTTGGCGACGATGCGCAGCTGGTTGACCAGGTCGGGCGGCAGCACCATGTCCACGCGATTGGGGTCGCTGGGGTTGCGCTCGGCGATCAGGTTGGCCTTGAAATCGGCCATGTTCTCGACCAGCCCCAGGGTTTCCCATTCACGAAACTTGGCGATGGCCTCGGCCTTCATCACCACCGGGGTGACCACGGCCTGGCCGATGCCGTAGCGGGTGCCATCCGCCGCCAGCTTGTGGCGCGGGTACTTGCGCAGGATGTAGTCGCGCCAGTCGTGACGGATGTACATCAGGGTGAACAGCGTTTCGCTGTCCAGGTAACTGATGTCGGGTGCGCCTGCGGTGTTGGTCTTGTAGGTGGTGATCAGCCGCTCGACGAGCATCGTGCCGTCGTTGTTAACCTTGGTGGTCGCAATGCCGTCAAACAGCAGCAGGTTACGTTCCTGATGGGTCAGGCGATTGGCCGCTGCCGGGGCCAGACACCACGCATAGGGCAGGTTCTGGATCGGCCGCGCCGGGTCAATGGCCGCATACATCGCGGCAATGGCCATGGTTTCGGCGGCCTTTTCGTAGGCCGGCATGGGTTCGTCGTTGGCCATGACGATGACCAGGTGCGCGCTGTTATGGCTGTCGCCCAAGGCGCCCAGCGACCCGGAGGTGCCGCGCGCGGCCACGAAGGCATGGGCCTCGATCTCGCGATTCCAGGCGAACCGGCTGTTGAGTTCGGTCTTGATCGTGCTCAGCGTGGCGGCATCGGCATAGGGCACGGCCCAGGTCTGAAACCACTCATCTCCCAGCGCGGCCAAGGCGACACCCAGATCCGGGTTGCCGGTACCGCCGCTGAACGCAGTGACGGTGACGTCCACGCCAACGGGTAGCACCTGGCCGGTGTAGTAGTTCACACGCACGTCGAGACTGTTGCCGCTGTCACCCTTGTGGTGGCTGGTCAAGGTGACCGTGCCCGTGGCGCGTGCCCCGTCGTCCGTCGACGCCACGACCGGCATATCAGCGGCTGCGTTGATGGCGACAACGGCGGCCTTGGCCATCGCGGTCGAGCTGTCACCGCTGAGCACCCCGACCGCCACCCGGCGACCGGCGATCATCAGTTCGATGGTCCCGGAAGCCGTGGCCGGGCCCTCAAAGGTCAGTGTGCCGCTCGCCGCAGCACCGGCCGGGTTGTCGATCAGCGGCAGCACCTGCAGCTCGGTATAGGTGTCGATGGCCATGGCGGCCCGGACCATACCGGCCAGCATGGAACCGGCGCCGAACTCAGTATCGGCTTGGGCCGGGCTGGTGATGCGGATCAGGGTGTTGGCCGCTGCCGTGCCGCTTTCCAGTTTCTGGCCGATCAGCAGGCGCCGGTAATTGACAGCCTGGGGGCCACTGACCGCCTTGCTGTTATCGATTTCGCTGTAGACACCGGGCTTGCGCAGGGTGCCTGCCCCCGGCACGGTGTCGAATCCGATGCTCATGGTTTCTCTCCCTTGGCTTTTACTGGCTGGCTTTCGGGCGAGTCGATGACGACATCACCGGCCAGTAATTTGCGTTGCCAGTAGCTGTTCATTTCGACCGGCGCGCCGTCTGCGGGCAGCGCTTGGTAAGTGTCGGGGTCTCGCACCAGGCGGCCTTCGGCCGGTTTCACACGCACGCGGGTGGTCATGGGTTAAGGTCCTTGATCAGGGTGGTGGCACGGTCGGCGGCATCAGCCTGCTGGTTGTTCAGGCTGTAGTCGGTGGCCAGGGTGTTGAAGTCCGGGAGCGAGGCGTTGAAGCGGTCGTCGGGGTGACGGTCCAGGTACTCGGCGTTGAAGATGATTCGGCAACCGCCGAGCAGCTCGTCGCCGTCGTCGCGCAGAATCATCTTGGTCGAGGCGTAGCGCAGGTCATTAACCGTACCGCCCAGGGTGTCGTCGACCAGCAGCAGGTTTTCGACCTGCCGCGCCAGGCTGTCGAGCGTGTCATCCAGTGCATCGACGGCACTGGCATGAATCTCGACCACCAGTTGCACGGTGCGCAGGTACTCACGGGGCGCGGTGTGCAACAACTCGCCCTGCTCGTCCAGGGTGTAAACGATGATGGCCGGCAGTTCGTTCTGCCAGCCGTTGGTAATCAGCGGCGCGACCCGGCTGGCGAACACATTGGCGCCAACGGATGTTTGCCCCACCAACTGCGCCACCACCTGCTTGCGAATGATTTCCCGGGGATGGGTCATGGTCAGGCCTTTTTAAGAATGATCGTCACCCCGGCGATGCCGTCAGGCTGGACGTCGTGAATGCGGTACAGCTGGCCACGGGCGCGCACCCGGACAGCGGTGGTGGGTTCGCTGGGCAGATCAGCCAGGCACACGCCCAGCACGGGATTGGTGCTGGACACCGGGGCACCCGTTTCGGGGTCGACGCTGATGTGCGCGGTGTCGAACACCGCCTTGGGCAAGGCCGTGCCGGGTTCGCGGCCATCGGTCAGCCAATACACAGCGTCAGCTCCCTCGCTGAAGGTTTTTACGGCGACGCCCAGCATGCGCTGCGCCATGCTGGCCCAGCCCACTTACTTCCCCTCCAGTTGTGCCTCGATCTCGGCCGGCGCGGCGATGCCATTCAGGCGGCAGACTCCGGCGCCTGCCTGATTGGGCGCGGGTTCGGTGGCCATGCCCACCAGCACCAGGCTGGCCAGCGGGGTATTGGTCAGCAGGCGGGTGGCAACATCCATGTAAAGCCGGTCACCCATGGCCCAGCTTTCGGCCGCCAGCTTCGGCAGTTTGAAAACGCCCCCCAGCTTGAGCACGACCAGTGCGCCTGCCGGTTCTGTTGTCGCGGCCACACCGATGATCGCGCCGACCTTGTACAGCTCGCCCGAGCGCGTGCCGCCGGCCGGCGCCGGGACGGTGAGGCAATCGCCGTTCTGAATAAATGTTTGCATGCGGGTCTCCTTCAGAGACTGGAGAAACAATAAAGGCGCCGTGCGGCGCCTTTGAGGGGTGGTGCTGAATCGCGGGCAGTTACGCGCCGGGGTTCTTGTAAGCGCCCCGGTAGTCGATCCAGGCCGCGCCAAACACTAGTCGCGCCTTGATCTCCATACCGTCGACTTCGAAGCCTTCGCGGGTCTCGGTAAACACCCCCTGCTCGCCTTCGAGGTAAGCGTATTCAAAGGTGTCGACGGTGTTCGGCGAGGCATAGAGGTACCACTGGTTACCGGTAATACGGGCGTCAACGATGACCGTCAGTGCGGCATTGCGCACGTCGTTGATGTCGGCATTTTTGGCCGGCACGTAGTTGGAGCTGGTGAACTGGTAAGCCTCCAGTTCCTTGTCCGGTCCCACCACCAGGTACTCAGGGGCCAGGTTGAGGAACTCATCGGCTTTGGTTTTCTGTTTGCGCATCGCCGCGCGGGCCGCCGCCAGACTGGCGATGTTGATCGCGCCAGCCCCAGCGGCCAGGTTGCCGTGGTCGGCATGGAAAATCGGCGTGCCGTCGGTGAAGTTCGGGTTACCCAGCAACAGCGACCACACCACATTCGACTCGGTGCGGGCCGCTGCTGCGCCCAGCGAAGCGGGTATGCGGGTCAAGGCGCCCAGGTCATCGTTGATGATCGACTCCCAGGTGATGGCGATGATCTTGCCGTACTTCACGACCTTGAGCGGCGCGCCATCCTCAGACAGCGAACCGTAGCTGTACTCGCCGTGCTCAGGCACCCGCTCCAGGGCAGAGATATCGCCCAACGCCGCACGGGTGACCGCGCGGAAATCCGGCACAGTGGTTTGCCGCCCCAGCGGCCGCCAGCTCTGCGGCGCCGTGGCGTAGGCATCGCGCAGCGTGCGGGTTACGGTGGAGCCCAGCAGCAACGGGAAATCACTGGAGCTGTGCATGCCAGCGGCGCGCACCGCAGAGCGGTCGCAGCCCAGTGCGGCCTTGGCCAGCTCTTGCGGGGTCAGGCCCCGGGCATTGCCGCCGGCCATTTCGACGCACTCACGGGCCATGTCCACCAAGCGCATGCCGCGAAACTCACGACCGGCCTCTTCCAGCTGGATGGCCGGGTTGCAGCGGGCCAGCAAGGCGTTTTCCATGGCCGAACGTTTGGCGGTCAGCACGGCGAGATCCTGCCCGCCGGTCACTACAGTTTGCTGACTGTTGCGGCTGGCAGGTTGGGTTTGGACCTGACGCTCGGCCAGCTTATCGATGATCGAAGCGCTGGCGTCGGCCACCGACACGCCGCGCTCGATCAGGTCGTCGATAAAGGCGTCATCCCCCAAGTTCACTTTGCGGGCCATGCTGCGGATGCTCAGGCTGCGCATGCGCTCGGCCTCAGCGGATTCACGACGAATCGCTTCTTCGGCCGCACGCTTTTCTTCTTCGGTCATTGCATCTTCCTCTTGGGTCACAGGCACGGCGGCCAGTGGTTCGGCAGGCGCGGGTGCCTGCCGTGTTTCGAAAACAGTGGTGAATCGGGGGCCGCTGTACTCGGCCGGAGTCTTGGCACTGCGGATCTTGGCGCCGTCGTCGAAGCCGATGGGCACCAACGACAGTTCCTGAGGCTCCCAGTCGATAGCGCGGTAGGTCGGCAGCTTGTCGTCTTCAGCCTCGACGACCTGGTAACGGTGAACGGCGTAGCCCACGCTGATGTTGCGCAAGATGCCGTCCTGCACGTCACGAAAGATCGCCTCCACGTCATCGCGCTTACTGAAACGCACCAGCGCCCGCCCCTCGGCGCCGTCAATCCAGGCCTTCTCGACCACGCCAATCACGTCGCCCAGGTCATAGCTGCTGTGGGCATTAAGAAACGGCGCGCCGTTGTTGAGGCGATCAAGACGAACGGCGGCGTCGCTGATTTCCAGCTCTTCCATGTAACTGCCGACATCCCAGGAATAGCGACGGCCTTTGGCGCCGGTGGTCCAGATCAGCTCGACCGTACGCGCCTCGACGTCGACAGAGCCCTCGCGCACGGCAGCGCGCAGGTTGAGCATGGGTGTTTCAAAGGTCTTGTTTGTCGTCTCCTGATGGGGAGCTGGCATCGTCTGGTTTCTCTTCTGTAAGGGGCTGACTGGGCGAGCCGGCGGCCGCGACCCGGCGCGGATCGCAGTCGAGCACCAGGCCAAGGCTGTCGATCAGCGCGTTGGAATCGGCCATGTCCTGGGCATGCTGTTTGGGGTCGGTGACGCCCAGCTCGCGCAGCGCATCGGGCCAGGTAGTCAGGCCGTTGCGGACCCGCTCCTTGACGTTGTCGGTCTCGGTTTTCGGGTCGACCATGTCGCGCCGTGGCGGCACCCACTGGGCCTTGACCTCAGCCTGCGCACCGCCCGGCAGCAGCAGCTGGGCCTCCATGAACCAGCGCCAGACCGGATCACAGAGCTGGGGGATAACCATGCGCCACTGCCAGACGTCGACGCGCCGGGCAAAGTGCAGCCAGCCAAGCCGCCCGCTGGAGAAGTTCACGCCCTTCAGGTCGGCGGTTAGCAATTCATAGGGAATGCCCAGCCCCACCGCCATGGCGTGCAGTTGCTGCCAGGCATAGGTGGTGTAACCATTGAAAGTCGGCGGCGTGCCGAAGCTCACATTCTCACCAAAGCCCAGTTCCTGGATGATCCCCGGCTCTACCCGGTCCAGCAGCGGCGGCGCCTTGTGCGCGGGATTCGAGACCTGTTCGTCCTTGGTGATGAAGGCGGCGAAGCAGGAGGCGATCTTGGCCTGCTCCATCACCGCGTCTTCCATCTCGTCGAAGCTGCGCATACGCTGCATGACCGGCGCGAACCAGGTGTAGCCACGCGCCTGCCCCGGGCGTTTGGGCAGGAAGATGTGGATCACGTCTTCGGCCGGTACGCGCCTGGACTGCATCGAACCCCAGCTGCGGTTCGACCCGGGGTGTTCATCGAACAACCAGAAGGCGACCCGGTGTCCCAGGGCATCGAACTCGATCCCCTGAATGATTCGGTTTTTGCCAACGATCCCGCTCTTTGCTTCGTCGAGAAAGTCAGGCTCCATGATTTGCAACTGGAGCGGGACCGGCAAGCCGTCACTGCTGAAGCGGCGCCGACGCCGAAGCAGGCATTCGCCCGACTCGGCAACGCACTCCATGATCTTGTGCTGCAGGCCGTAGAAATTCTCCAGGCCATCGGCATCACAGAGTGTGGTTTCGGCCCATGCCTGCCACAGTTCGACCAGACGCTTGTTGTCACGGTCTGTGCCCATGGGCCGGGGCACGATTCCCGCGCCGACCACGTTGTCGGCGATGCCGGTCACGGCGCGCTCGGCGTAGGGATTGTTGCGGCGCAGGTCCCGGGCACGGTTGCGCAGCACGGCCAGCGCTGGCGCATTCTCGGCGTTGGCATCGACGCCCGAACTGCGCCACCCTTCATTGCGCCGGCCACCGGCAGCGCCTTCGAAACGGCGCTTGATGAGGTCGAACGCCATGTCGGTGCGCAATTTCTTCAGGCGGCTTTCAGCGCGCTTTGCCGCAAGCCCCGGGAACAGACGGTTGAACACACTCATGTCAGTACCCTTTGGAGAAGGCCGTCAGGCGCCGGCCACCGGCATGACCGGCATTGATGCCCAGCTCAGTGGCCATCAGCTTGAGGATGCGCATCATCTCGTCGAGCGACCGGTAGGTGACGCTTTTGTCGGCATAGCGCACCGACAACGCCCCTTCGGCGATGGCCGCCTGCAGGGCGCTGTATTGCTCAATCGTGTAGGCCATCGGTTTTGTCACCAGTGAGAGGATTTCTTGCGCGGACGCTCGGTGGCGTCCGACGTGTCGGCGCCACCACCGCTGGCGGTGACCAGCAGGTCCAGATCCAGGCCGAAGCGTTGCTGACAAATGCGCAGCGCCGCGAGCGCATACACAAAGCAGTCGAGCGCCTCATTACGGCGCCCGCCGTTGTCCCAGCGCATCACGCGCTTGCCTTTGGAGATGGCGGCTTTTTTCTTTTCCGAGGTCAGTTGCTTGACCTCTGACTCATCGCAGATCGCGTCATTGGCCGGCAGGTGCACCACACCCGGCTGGGAAACACCGGCCTGCGAGGCTGCGGTGTCGACGGGCAGGCCCATGCGGCTGTACAGCAGCTCTTTGGCGTTGTCGGTACCGACCTCGGTCAGAAACACCTTGTGCACCTTGTTCTTGGTGCGCGGAAAGTTCGCGATGGGCTTGCCGTAAAGGGTTGCGCCACGCACGGGCACTACCCAATGCACGCCATGCTTGCGGCTCTCGGCGTAGACCTCATCGGCATAGTGACCACCGGCATCCCACGCCCAGCGCTCGACCTTCATGATCGTGCCGTCTGCACGGGTGAACTGCCGGTGCAGCTCAAGCCCCACCTTGCGGCGCAGCTCTTCACTGGCCGGGTCGCCCATCAGAATGAAGCGATGGACCAGCCAGGCCTCTTCACCGGGGCCAAAGGCCCAGACCCGACCTTCGAAACGGTCATCCTGGGTGTCGATGCCGCCGACCAGCACCAGGCCGAGCAACGGAACCTGGGCAAAGACTTCGCGGCGACCATAGAGCACTTCGTGATCGAGCTTTTCGCCTTGATCGTCGTCCCAGGTTTCGCCCCGGGTGGTGTTGATAAAGGTGATCAGCTTGGAGACATCACCTTTGATCTTCAGCCACTCTTCGGCGAGGCTGAGCCAAGTGCTCCAGGTACTGTAAATCGCCCACACGCTGAAGCTGACCGAGCGCGGCGTGCGGATGATGTCGCCGTCCGGACCAAACCAGTCCATGCCGTCGCGCGTCCAGATGCCGGTGTGGTCACAGATCCAGCGTCCGGTTTTCGAGGCCACAACCATTTCGTTGTGCCAGATCACGCACGCAGTGTGCTCGCACACGTACCAGGCACGCTCGGCCTCGCCCAGCGCGTTTTTCTCCCACTTCAAACCAAACTCGCAATCCTTGCCGCCCCACTTGAGCGTCTGTTCACGTCGGCAGTGCGGGCAATCGATGTAGAACCGCAACAGGTAAGGCGACTCCTTCACGGCCTTGGTGATCTGGCAAGAGTCGGCGCGCTTGGGCGTCGAGCCGCGAATCGACTTGGGGTAGGTGGCACCGTTGAGGCGCTTGTCACCCAGGGTAATGGGCGCGCCCTCGCCTTCGACACTCTCGTCAAAGTTCGACAGCTCGTCGTAGATCACCTCATCTGCCGACTTCTCCCGGTAGTTGCGCGAGGCCTTGCCGCCGCGAATCCAGAGGGTACGGCGGTTGGTGAAAATCTTCTGGTCGAGGGTGTTGTCGCTGTGTTTCTTGCCGAACCACGGGGCCAGCTTGGTCAGCACCGGTACATCGCGGATCAGGCCGTTGACGTGGCTTTTGCTGATGTCCTCGGCATCCGGGTCGGTCGGGCTCCACATCATCACGTTGCGGCGCTTGTGCTGAATCTTGTAACCGATGTTGGCCATCAGCAGCTTGGTGTACCCGATCCGCGCCGACTTGATGAAGTTGACCACGTTGATCAGGTCGTTACCCATGCTGTTCAGGATCGCGACCTGAAACGGGTCGGTCGTCCACTTACCCTCGTTGTAGGAGGACTCGGCCGACATGTAGAAATTGTCGTCCGCCCACTCGACGGCTGTTTTCGGCGGTTCTTTGTAGAGGGCCTGGAGTCCTAGCTTGATCGCTTTGCGCAGATCATTCAGCCAGGGACTCAACATACTCATCTAATAATTCCGGAAGCTGCTCACCAAAACTGGCGGCGATGTTGCGAGTCAGGGCAATCTCTCGCTCCACCGACTCGATGACCCGCACATCGACCTCGGGATGACGCCGCGCAACCGTCTTGCCGACGGTGTCCAGTTTCGAGCCGATCTGTGCGGCGATTTTGACCAGAGCGAAGGTGGCAAACGGCACCGGAACTAACTGCTTGTCGAGCACCAGGTTCTTCTTCTCTTGGGCGACCCGTTGGGCGGCAGTGAGGCCGCGCCGTTCTTCGAGCAGCTTGTATTCCATCAACGGATCGACACCATCGATTTCGGCACCCGTTGGTTGTTGTTTCCGCTGGGCATGCTCAATGCGGTTTTCAACAACATGTTGAACGGTATAGAACGCCTCGCGACCGATGCGCTCGACCGGCGCAACGCCCCATTTGTCAAAGGCTTGAGGCGAAATGCCCAGGCTCGCAGCCATCTCGGATTTGTTCAGCCAGCCGCGCTGTTTAATTGCTTCTTTTTTGGCCATGACTAAACAACAACCAACCTCTGAAAAAAGGTCATACATAGTTGAAAGGCGGGGCCCGAATTACCCGCAAGCCGCCGGGGGGCCGGGAAGGACCCAATGGGGGGCCTCAGCGCCCCTATCGGGCCGTTGCCAGTGCATGTTCCATGGCACTGGTGAACTCGGTCATGTAGTTGGCCTGCACGATGTTGTCGGCGATCTTGAAGAGCGGCATCAGAGTCCGGTACTTCGGCTCGCTGTCGCTGAAAAGGAAAATCGGTTTGATCGCATCACCGAAGGCGGTCTTCTTGCGCTCCCAGATGCCCTCGGTGCCGTCGGCCTCACCGGCAAAGTAGCGCTGGGCATTGCCTTTGCGCTTGCTCCGCTTGCTGCCCGTGGCGTTGGCCTGAAAGCCGCTGGATGTTTCCGCAGCGCCCAGGGCCGAGAGGATTTTCATCATCACCCCACGTGACACGTTGCCGTACTGGTTGGTCGCACCGGGAGACGGGATCGCGTACTGGCTGCTCTTCATCAGGCCCTTGGCGATCAGGGCCTTTTCAAACCGCTTGTGCGGTCGGCGCCCGCCTTTGACGGCCTGCTGCAAATACGTGTCGGCCGGTACACCCGAGGTCCAGGCATCCTTGAAGAAGGCTCTGGCTTCGGGATTGGTTTTCTTGGCGGCCTTCACATACAGGCTATTGAGCGTCGTGGCGGTTGGACGATCCAGCCGCTGGCGCATGACATCCAGCGCACCGGCCTTGACCCGCTTGGCTAACTTGGTCGCCGTGAGTGCCAAGGCGAACGGCAGTTGCTTTTGATCCAGCAACCGCATTGCCCGCGACAGGCTTTCGATATCGGGATGCGCATCGATCCTGATCATGGCTGGCCTCTGCTGGGTTAAGGATTGGGATCGCCCGGCAATCTGGCTTGGGCGATGCGTTCCACCCAACCGGCGACCTTGCGTACACCGAAATATCCAATCCATACGCCTGCCGCGAGGGCCAGGTTGTGCGGTAATTCGAAGTGCTCAAGGATCGGGATCAGGCCCAGGGTCATCAGCATGCACATAGGTGCCTCAAGCAACGCTTGGCAGATCGTGCCGCCGCGACGCATTACGCCGAGGAAGGCCATGATGAGCGTGACCAGGGCGGCATAGACCACTGGGGCGTGGTCGTGCAGCCAAGCGAGCAAAAGCGCCCAAGTGTAGGGTTTTTCAGGCATATGAATATCCGCGAGCTCCTCTTTTGGGAGCTGTAATGAAGATAGCCTGCCGGTGTTGCCAGGCTTAGGAATAGATGTTGTACCCAAGAGCCACATGCGCTTGCGGAGAAATGTTCCACCACAATAAATGAGCTGACGAGAAAAGCTTTAAGCCAACTATTTGGTTTACCAGTTCAGTGTCTAGTCACATAAAATTTCAAATGACTTAGCAATGTCAATTGGCTACCATAACCCTTCACTATTCAGATTGGGATGGGCCACATGACTGAAAAGCACGAACACGCATTGGCAGACATCAAAACACTATTCGACGGCATAAAAAACTTAGGACTTTGTGTTGCCTTTGCTCTGGGGTTGCAATGGTTTCAGGCCCCTTTGGATAGCTTCGGTTTCAGCAGAGATGCTCGAGCACTCATCAACCTTATGGGGCTTGTCTCATCATGTGCGCTTACTGCTTTGGCGATCACATGGCTGTGCTTTAGCTTCAAGCAAGAGCCCAAGTCTAAAGTTTTTTACAGGTTTAGTTTGTTCATACTGGGCGCGACAACGTTGGTTGTGATGGCTGTCATCATCGAGGCTGCATGGACATCAATCCCCCACACTTTAAGACCCTGAGAAACCTATAAAGCACCGGATGGACCAGATTTTTTGTTACGCTTCGCGCTGAAAAAAGACCCCTTCATCATCCAATAACGAGAAGCCCAGCATAGTCGCCGGGCTCAATCTCGGCGTTTTCATGTGTCGCCAAGATAGTCATGCCCAGCCCACGTTAGATTGAACACTCGACTCTGCGGATCACTCCAGCCTTCGCCCGAAGCTCTGACACACACGAGACCGGCTGTCTGCATTAGATGTAAATGGTAGCTGCAGCTATCTCGAAGATGATCTGCCACGGCTGGATCCCCACTTTCCTTAGAGGATAAGAAAACAGATTCGATGAAAGACTCTTCTAAACCAATGCCTTGCGGGTTGCGGTCCCTAAGGATCATCAGAAGTTCTTTCACGTAGTGTAGGTGTCTCAGCATGGTCTTTCCTTTGCTGGATTCGTTGCTTACAGCTGGGAGAATAATGCAAGGCCGTAATACAAAAAAGCCCGACTCAATAGCGGGCTCTGAATTTGTGGTGTCGCGCTGACACAGCTGAACACCGTGCTATAAAAACAGCCTTATTCCGCGCGTACAACTATTTTTATGCAGCCTCCCTAAATCGCTCCAGAGCACAGTCGACCCACCCTACCCCGGTCTTGATCAACTGCCTGGCACTGGCCTCGCTCATGCCGTGCTTGGTCCCGATCCGCTTGGCTGGCCACTTTGCGGCGTAGTACAGCCAGACGAAATCACCCATCTGGGGATCTCGACGGCACAGCTTGCCCATCACGGCATCGACGGCCATGGCCAGCTCATCCGTGATGCAGTAGGACTTCGTGGTGCAAGGCATCACGTCACGCATGACAGCCCAGGCCGGCGAGACGTAGTTCGGCACGCCCATGCCGTCCATGCGCCAGTGGCCCCACTGCTCAAGCATGTACTCGGTGTCGCCCAGCGGCAGGCGACCAGGTTTGCGTGTGTTCATGCAGTTCTCCGGGGCATAGGGTCACGGTATTGGGTGACGTTATTCATGGGCCTCTCCCGGCGCGGATTTGCTGTTAAACATCCTCCCTTGGGATGGACGCCGGATTTCGCTGGAAGCCACGTCTTTCATGGCGTGCACGCTATCAGTAGTCATTTTCTGTCTCGCATATGTCGCGCTGTGCAGTGAGGCAAATCCGTGTGCGTCGAGGTGGTTGTGCCAGGCCTCCAGGGCTTGGCGTTTGAGGACTTCTGCCGTGGTGTGGATGTAGGTCGCGTCCAGATCCTTCATGGCGTGGTTGAGCAGCATCTCGCCGACCATGTAATCCACGCCCAGGTCGGCCCAAGCGGTGCGGGCGACTTTGCGCAGGTCGTGGCTGGACCATTCGCCCTTGGAAAGCCCGGCAAACAGCTTGCTGGCCTTGCTGGCACTGAGGGCACCAGCGGACCGGCCCGGGAACATGAATGGGCCGGTGTACCCGGCGGTCTGCTGCTGAGCCCGGTACCGCTCGATCAGCGCGCAGGCTTGGGCGGTCAGTGGCAGGGTGTGTTCGGTCTTGGTCTTGGTATCCGGCGCCGGAATGAACCACTGCCGGGTGCTGAGGTTGACGTTTTTCCAGCGCGCCTGCCGCGTCTCGCCCAGGCGGGTACCGTGACAGAGCATCATCAGGGCCAACGTGCACTCCAGAGGCGCCGCGTCGAACCGTTGGGTCAGGTCTGCCAGAATGCCCGCCACATCATCCCCACGCAGCCGTGCAGGTTTCGGCCTGATCCGGGTGCGTACGAAGTCGGTGTATTTGAGGTCTGCCATGGGATTGGTATCGAGCAGGGCCAGCCGCATGGCCTGCCGGAAGGCCACCGCAAGCACACCGTACACCGAGCGCACGAACGACAGCTCGAACTGCTCCTGCATCGGCCACATCAGCAACCGGTCCAGGGTGGCTCGGTTCAGTTCGCCCAGCTCCAGGTGCTGCAGCTTGGGTACCAGATGGCAACGCAGCGCGGACAATGCACTGGCCTTGCGGCGCTCCGACAGGCCACGGTCGCGACTCATGCGGTCGATGTGCCAGGTCAGCAGGTCGCCCACCGTGGTCCAACTGGTGGTGGTCGAGGCGGCAGCAGGATCTGCACTGCGTCGGGCAATGATCGCCGGTAGCGTGGACTGCATCAGCTTCGCGCCGATATCCGGGTAGTTGCCGGCTTTGCCCCACTTGCCGCGAATCACCACATGCCATGAGCCTTTGCGGCGGTCGCTGGTGGAATAGCGGAAATGCAAGGCGGGATGGCGAGCGTCCCGCAACGCACGAACATGCAGGCGTTCGGCGTGTCGGCGGATCTCGGCATCGCTCATCAGCACGGTGAGGGTTTTGACCAGGTCATTCATGCAGCAGCCCTCCCCTTGCCGTACTGACGACCGGCGAACGGGCGCCCCATCTCGACCTCTTCGTCAGAGGGCATGTAGCCGATCAGGTCGACAAACCGGTGGTAAGCACCCTGATGCTGGACCCGGCAGAAACCGGTCTTGCCATGACGGTTCTTGTCCACGATCAGCTCGGTCACTCCTGCCTGGCCAGCCTCCGATTCACCATCGCGATGCACCAGCACTACCACGTCGGCATCGGCTTCAAGCTGGCCGGATTCACGCAGGTCGCTCTTGGTCGGGCGCTTGTTGGCGCGCTGTTTCGGCCCGCGATTGAGCTGGGCCAGCACCAGGATCGGCACGCCCAGCTCCTTGGCCAGCCGCTTGATACCCTTGCTGATTTCGGCGACCTGCTCATGCCGTGGCGTAGCTCTGCCCTCGCCTTTGATCAGGCCGACGTAATCCACGGCGATCAAGCCCAGGCCATGCTCGCGCTTGACGGTGCGGGCAATCTGCCGAATGTCGCGCAGGGTCAGCGAGGCGTCGTCGCAGATCACCAGCGGCGCGCCGTCCAGTCTGCTCACCGCAGTGGCCAAACCCGGCCAGTCGCCGTCGGTCATCGAATGGCCTTCGCTAATGTGCTGAAGCTGCACACCACCCACTGAGGCCAGCGAACGGTTGACCAGCTCCACGTCGGTCATTTCGATGCTGAACACCAGCGCCGTGGCCTTGCTGTGCAGCGCGACCCGCTCGGCGATGTTCAGGCCGAGGGTGGTTTTGCCGCTACCCGGCTCGCCCGCAATCACCACCATGTGCCCAGGGCAAATACCCGGAATGAAGCCATCCAGATCGCGCAGGCCGGTGTCAAAGCCCAGCGCCACCTCACGGTTGAAGCGCTTGTCGATCCCGTCGATGGCCTCGGGCAGGATGTCACGCACCAGCCGGTACCGGCGGCTGACGTCCAGGCCTTCAGCCTCCAGCGCCACCCAGGCTTGCTGACCTTGCGCCAGCACCTGCTCCAGTGGCGCGCCATCCTCCAGGGCCTGACTCATCACGTGGGCAGCGGCGATGACTTTGCGGGCCACCGAACGCTGTTTCACGATCCGCGCATAGGCGGCGAAGTTGGCCGCACTGGGCGTGCTCTGCACGAGCTGCGCCGCCACGGCCAGGGTACTTTGACCATCCGCCAACCGGGCGCGGACATCCGAGAGCGTCACGACGTCGATTTCCAAGCCCTTGGCGCGCATCGCCCGCAACACCTCGTACAGCTCACCGCACGCCGGATGATGAAAGTCGCTGACCTCCAGGCGAGACCCGGTGTCATCGATCAGATCAGGCTGGTGGATCATGCAGCCGATCAAGGCGTACTCGGCGTCATGGCTGTGCAGGCACGACGGTGCAGGCTCGTCCAGGTAGTCATCGTGATTCATGCCTCACCCCCGACCCGCGCCGAACTCCACGTGAACGGCGCCAGCAGGCCGCCCTTCTCGCGCAACCGGTCCAGTGCGCGCGGGCCGATGAAGTCGGGCAACCGCTCCCGGCCCTGATTGCTGATCAGGATAGTTGGCAGCACCAGTTGATAACGGCGGTCGATCACCTCGTGCAACAGGCTGGGCATGAAGTCGCGGCCGGGCCGCGGTGTGTGCATGCCCACCTCATCGATGACCAACAGGTCCACCGCCGCCAGTTCGGTCAGCAGCTCGGATTTCGACGGGCCGGCGTTGCTCCGGAAGCTGTCGGTCACCGCCTGCATGATCGCCTCGGCAGTCACGATCAAACCGCTGGCGCCCTCAACGCGGACGATGTGCTGCAGGATCGCGCAGGCCAGGTGTGTTTTGCCGTTGCCGATCTCGCCCAACAGCATCAGGGCCCGACCGTCGCGGTAGTGATCAGCAAAGCCCTCGGCGTACTGGCGGCAGATGTTCAAGGCGCGCTGCTTGTCGGGGTTGTCGCCCACCTGGAAAGACTCAAACGTGCAGGCGCGAAACCGAGGTGTGATACCAGTGGCAAACAGCGCCGCGTTCAGCTTGTCGGCCTGCTCAGCCTCACGGGCAACGGTGCGCAGCAGATCGCTGGTCTGGGTATTGAGCGCCGTCCAGCGGCAGGCCGGGCAACTGGTCGACAAGGCACCGCCCTCGAACTGCTCGACCACGCTGATTTCAAACTGGCCGTGACCAGGTTCCTTGCACTCGACCGTCCGTGTCTCTGTCAGCCGTGGGGCTGGGGCGAATTTAAATACGGTCATCGGGGTACATGTCCTGGGTGTGGGTCGGAACGTGGAGGACGGCGGATGGCTGCCCCAGGATTGCCGGGCGAGCGCCAGCACCCGGCAAAACCTTCTCAGGGAAGATTCCGGTCCAACCGTTGGAAATTGAAGTGGCCAACACCCTGTCCGGGTCGCTGTGGCCGGCCAGCGCTTTGGCCTGCTGCTCGCAAGACTTGGCTGTGAGAGGCTTGTGGATTTCCTTGCGGTGTTGGCACCAGTCGGCCCAGACCTGTGCGGTGACGTTCGGCGGCTTGGCGGTGAACGGGTCGAACGTTGCGGATTTCTGTTTCGACCGAGCACGGGCAGGCTTGCCCGCGCCCTTGTTAATCTCATGAGTAGTCTTTGTAGTAATCTCTGTATGAAGAACAGGGCAACCTGCCCCCGTGGATGAGTGCAAATTGCCCTGTTCAGAACAGTGCAATTTGCACTCTTCGAACAGGGCATTGCTCTGGTAGTTGATTGCGTAGTGATTCGTCCGGTCGTGCTTCGACTTGGCCAACTGCTCAGCCAGGATGATTCCTTGTGCCTGAAGCGACTTTAACGCCCGTTTGACGGTGTCCACCGACCAAAACGGGAACTGCTTTTGCCACTGCTCAAGGGTGTTGTAGACCCAGCGACGACCCTCGTGCTCAACGCCTGCATCTGTCTCGCTCAGCCAGTACTTGAGCTGCTGCAGAACGATTGCCTCGTTGAGGCCAATGCGCTCGGCAAGCTGCGGATTGATCACCAAGGGACGGAAGTCAAAGAGGAGACTCATGGGTAAGCCCTGCCACGTGTATCTCGGCGATAGACGCGCCGACTGTGACGGGCTCGCTCAATTAGAGTTGGAGAGGTACGGGGCCCCACGTACGCCGTAAGCTGGTCGGTGAAAAGCATGGCCTCGGGCACCCAGGCATACTGGCCGCCAGGCAAAGATCGATACACGCGTTGCGGCCGAGGCACATGCTGATCCAGAAGAACCATCGCCTCAGCGACCTGTTCCTGGAGGAGCTTGCCATTTTCGCTAAGAGGCACAGGCTCGCCAGGCCTGACCTGCGACCATGCATAACGATCAGCCAAGACCTCATTGACCGCCCTGATCGTCGACCGACACTTTTCCAGCGCCTCAACATCCTTGATACGGTGAAGGTCGAAAACGCCGTAGTTATCGACTCGGTGCCCAATTTCGTGGGCCACTATGAAGTCAAAAATCTCGTGATCTTCCAGAGCGCCCCAGTCAATTTCCGGTCGAGTGACAGCCCTGAGCGCCCCGGCCTCTACTGTCGCAGACAGCTGAATCACAATTTGTTCGGAAAGATCGGGGTGATCAGTAGTGGCGTCAGCATGCACCGTCTGAACAAAGGGGCTGAATAACCCCCAGCAACCCATATTCCAATAGCTCGATACGGCCAGACAACAACCAACCAGCTTTGCCTGCTCTGCCAGTTTGCGATACTTGATGCGCCCAAGGCGCAGGGTGGAATTGGTCTTCATACAGCTTCCTCTGAACTAGAGGGGTATTGCGTGCAGCGATTACCGATGTTAATTTCGACGTCCATTTTGACTTTCTCATGGCAAAGTGAATCCCCGCCTCCTGCTGGTAACAGGTAGCGACTAATAAGCTCAGCAATTGCTGGGCTTTTTTGTGCGCGGTCGAAAACCTTCAGCCGCTTAGCAAAAGCCCTGGGAAGACAGCATTGCACCGCCCGTTTTTTTCAGTAGTAGGAGAAGTTTCAGCGCTGTGAAAGGTACCGTTCAAGAATCGTTGAGGTAATTTCGGGCGATTGGTATGTAAGACCGGTCCTACGTTACTTACTCTGCGATCCCTATTCGATGATCGAGTTGTGACGGTGATCCGCATCAAAAATCCGTTAACACTCAACTCACTTTTCATATGACGCGCTGGATAAGCCACAGCGTCCAAACAATTAGCGAACCACTGAAAAGAGCGGCGCACGTAAGGGTTTTGGTATCGCGGAGCAGCGCCTAAGCAGGTCAGATTGCTATGACGTTTGTGTTCGATGGTCTGCGTGATCATCCAGAGGCCTGCGAGGTACTGGATAGATTCACAGAGGGTGTGTCCGGCTGCCGAGCACTCGACGCATCGGATATCGTTTGCTTCAAGGTCAGGCAATTAGCTGCACTGGATTGAATGGTGGTCTGACTCAGCACGCGCCTAGCGAACTGAAGAAGATCTGGCCGCACAAAAGCAATGGCAAGCTCACCGTCAGACGCTGCCTCCAGGCGTTCGGCTAGCTCCGCCGACGCTCTGCGGTGGCCACCGGCCAGTTGCCGTAAGTGCCCTACCGTGGTTCCAGCAGCAAGCGCCACGCGCTCACGCTCATCAACAGCGGTCTTTGCAAACCACTTTCGCCAGTGGTCGTTCATAAGATGTTCTCCCCAATGCACGCAGGGGAATTTAGCTTGAAGCTAATTCGCAGGCAAGAAAAATTTAGCTATGAGCACATTTAGCACTGAGCTAAAGAGTGCGATCCTTGGAGACATGGATATTTACGAAATTCGAAAGCGAAATCTCATCGAACTCATTGGGAATCGGCGCAAAAATGCATGCGCTGAACAATGGGGGATGAGCCCTGCGCACCTGAGTCAAATTCTGTCCGACAAGACGGCGAAAAATCTTGGTGACGAAGTCGCTCGAAGAATTGAGTCGACTGAAGGCTTGCCGCTAGGCTGGTTTGACTCTCAAAGGTCGCCGGGAGTTGGTTCATACGAAGTTTGCGATAATCAAAGCGAGTATCGAGTTACGCGCAAAGCACCAGAATCTGCAGCCGACCTCGTCACGCAGATGCTTGCCAAACACGGCAAGAATCTTTCAGACGATATACGTCAAAAGATCGCTGAAGTGGTGCGCGATACAGCTGACGAGATCAGCTCAAGCAAGGTGGTCCAGTCGGAGTTCTCAAGCATCACCGCCCGCCCAGGCGAGATCCTGATACGTCAGTACGACGTGCACGCCTCAATGGGCCTCGGGCACATTCCAGGTGAATACAACGAGGTGATTCGCAATCTGATCATCCGAGAAGACGTACTGCGCGAGAAAGGCGTGACCTACACCTCGGCTGAGTCCCTAGCGATGATCACGGGCTGGGGCCAGTCGATGGAAGGAACTATTAACGACAAAGATCCGGTCATTGTTGACCGGGGCGTTAATGAGTTCGTGGGAGATGGGATCTATGTGATTACCTGGCACGACATGCTTTACATCAAGCGTCTACAGGTAATTGATGCTGAAAGATTCCTGCTCGTGTCGGACAACTTAAATATTAGGGATCAGGAGGCGCGAATCGAGGATGTAACAGTGCATGCGAAAGTGCTGCTGATATGGAATTCGAGAAGGGCTTAACGTATGTTCCGACAGCAGGAACTGCAGCCTGAATGGACAGTAGCGCTCGTTTGCCAACTGACAGAGCGCACAACACAACTAATGGATTGATCATGAGCCTGCTCTTACAGACAAACCTTAAAGGTAGACTTAGAAACACCTCCCTCCCACGCACACATGGATTGCTACCAGTATTTGAGGCCGTAGTAAACTCTATTCACTCTATCGAGGAGTCTGGAAATTTATCGGACGGGGTAATTTATCTAGAGGTTGAGCGAGCTCCGCAGACAGACTTAGAGCTAGGAGGCGGAGTCGGAGAGATAGTCGGATTCACGATCATCGATAATGGATGCGGATTTGACGAAACAAACTTCAACTCTTTCCAGACACTAGATTCTGACCATAAAATAGATAAAGGTTGTCGCGGTGTTGGGCGACTCGTATGGTTAAAAGCCTTTGATAGAGCGGAAATTCATAGCACATATACTGACGGTGAATTCTCAATAAGCCGAGCGTTCACGTTTGATGAAAAAAACGGCGTATCTGGCTTGAAAGAAAACCGTTCCGAGGCCCTTCCTTCAGGCTCAAAAGTGAGTTTAAGAGGTTTCCATAGCAGTTATCAAAAATACACTCCAAAAACGGTAACAGCAATAGCAAACCAACTTCTGGAGCATTGCCTCTGGTACTTTGTCAGAGCTGACGGGGCACCAAGAATTATCGTGAGAGACAAAGACACGTCAGAGGATATCTACGATCTATACGATAAGAATATGATGTCAGAGGCATCACATCAGAAAATCAGAATCTTAGATCACGACTTTGAGCTAACTCATATCAAGTTCAGGTACTCCACAACTCGAAAACACCAAATTGCTTTATGCGCCGCAAACCGACTAGCAAAAGAAGAAGGAATCCAGGGAAAAATACCCGGCCTCGGCGGAAAACTTTCTGACAGCAGTGGCGACTTTATATATAACTGCTATGTATCGTCCTCTTACCTTGACGAAAACGTTCGAAGCGAAAGAACATCATTTAATATCGCCGAAGATTTCAACGGGATTTTCGAGCAAACTGAAATCAGTTTAAAAATGATTCGCGAACGGATCCTAGACTGCGCTAAAACCTATCTACAAGACTACTTATCGGCAAGTATCGAGGCTGGAAGGGCGAGAATAAATAGCTTCATAGAAAATCAGGCACCTCGTTACAGGTTCATCACGAGCCACGTTCCCGCTGATTCTCTAATAATCCCACCAGACATCACAGATAGGGAGCTAGAGCTGCACCTACACTCCCTGTGGTACGAGGTAGAGCGACAACTTGTAAAAGATGGCCATCAGATTATGGCTCCTGGCAAAAATGAAGACCTGGATGAGTACAAGGAGCGACTGTCCGAATACGTTACAAAAGCTCAAGACTTAAAAAAGTCAGACCTTGCAAACTACGTAATGCATCGAAAGGTAATTCTCGACATATTGCAAAAATCCATAGAGCGCCTTGATAACGGCAAATACGCCAGAGAGGATACAATCCACGAGCTTATTTTCCCCATGGGTAAAGACTCCGACTCGGTAATGCCCGATGGAAGCAACCTCTGGATAATCGATGAGCGGCTGTCTTTTCACTCGTACCTAGCGTCAGACAAAACTCTTAGATCCATGCCTGTTACTGACAGTGGGTCTACTAAAGAACCAGACCTTTTCAGCCTAAGAGTATTTGACCAACCAATCCTAGTGAACGATGGCGCAAACTTCCCACTAGCCTCATTGACTATTGTTGAAATCAAACGACCGATGCGAGACGATATGAAAGAGGGTGAGGACAAGGACCCCATTGATCAATCGCTCGGTTATCTCGAGCGAATTCGGGAAGGAGGTGTAACAACCAAGTCGGGACGCCCTATTCCCGGAAGCAAGGACATTCCTGGTTACTGCTATATAATCTGCGATCTTACTCCTACCATGCACAAGCGCAGTCGCCGAGCCAACCTCAGAATAACTTCGGATGGTATGGGATACTTCGGCTACAACGAGCCTGCCCACGCATATGTCGAGGTAATCTCCTTTGATCAGCTTGTAAAAGCTGCCAAAGAAAGAAACAGAGCTTTTTTTGATAAGCTCGGCCTTCCTATAGTATAAATCAGCGCACACCACTGACCTATCTAATGATAGGTCAGCAGACACGAACCTCATACAAAGTTATCACCACCTCACCCATCTCAGTTAATTCCAGAGCCCGACTTTCATCAATAGTCACATGAACCCCTAGATATGTCCACAGCCAAGCTCTTGGAACAAGAGTTGCCTTAACATTTTCTGGCTCAAGCTTTGACTGTCCAGTGGTGGTGCACAACCTATGCCAGTCACATATTTCGACTGCTAAAGATTCGAGATTGAGGCCTATATTATCAGTCATCTATTCCTCCCATACCATTTTCCAGATTTGCTGATGGAGAGCAGGTCATAACCAAACGACCTCCTGGTAAGGAGACCGTCTCCAACAGCTGTATGCAGGAACGCTCTCTTCAACCTAATCTCATTCTCGGTCCTGTAGGGCCCTGCTCCTCATCAGACAGCATCTCCTCTCGATCTATCAGTTGAACGCAGATGATCCTGTGCCGTCAGGCTGAAGCCTTAGGCCTCGTCCAGCATCCTGACGATCTACCACCTCCAATCCCGCTCAAATGACCAGAAGCAGAATGACGCTCACTAACTGCGGTGAGTGTTGATCCCCCCCCGAAGTTCTGATGACTGGGCCATCTGGGGATAGCAGTTCTCAGATTTACATAGGCACGTGAGACCACCCAATAACTGTATATATATACAGAACAAATGTCTTTCCCTAGAGCTATTTTTCCAGCCTCAAAGCAGAAATAGTGCCCCCATCATTATTTAGCTCAAAGCTATTGCAATAAATTTAGCCTGAAGCTAAATTTAGCTCATTGACTGACATTGGCCAGCACGGAGCACCAACCATGAATGCAATCACCTTAGGCAACTGGACCGGCCACCACGGCATGGGCTTGGCTCCCCGCGAGCTGGAAGCCACGCTGCACGCCGCCAATGACCTGACCCAGAAGGAGATTGCGCGACTGATGGGGATCAGCCCCAAGACGGTCGAGAAGCGTATCGAAGATGCCCGCTTCAAGCTGGGGGCAAAGACGACACGCAGCCTGGTTCTTGAAGCCTTCAAACGCCAGATCATCAGCCCCGCTGCCGCTCTCATTCTGCTCCTGACGGCTCACGGTGCCCTGGCTCCTGAACCATTGGCCATGGCTCGCCGTAGAGAGGGCAACGAATCCGAAGTCGAAACCCGCATCGTCTCGCAGCGTTATGAGATAGCGCTGACGGCTTAACCCAACCCTGATTTTTGCGAAAGCCAACCATCGCGGCAGGTCCTCGGCTTGCCTGGAAAAACTGAAAGGAGTTCTACCCATGTTGATTCTGACCCGCCGTGTAGGCGAAGTGCTTTGCATCGGTGATGACGTCACCGTGACCATTCTTGGCGTTAGCGGCATGCAAGTTCGCCTGGGCATTAACGCGCCGAAGAAGGTTGCAGTGGATCGCGATGAAATCCGTGCTGCCAAGCTCGCCAACCCACGCACCGAGGGCACCAGCCATGTTAGCGCCTGACCGCATTACCCTGGTGCTGCGCCCCGCCGAAGGCTCCACCCTGGAAAAGATCGCGCCCTTCGCCGAAGCCGGCATGAGTGTCGCCGTCGGCCGCAGCCTTGCCGTGGTAGACGCCAAGATCGACGGCAACCTGGTCATGCATGCGCAAGCGATGCTCGACCTGTTACGCCGGATCAATGCCAAAGTGGGGGGCTATGACGCAATCCTCCACCACGGCGGCAGCCCTTCTGAACAGGCGTGGGCTGAACGCAACAAGGCACTGGCTGACATCTGGGATCTGCTGGACAAGGTGCAGGGTGCTGCCGGTACTGCCAGCCCTGCTGGGCCCAGCGCGGAATCCGATCTGGACGAGTTGGTCCAGGTCGCTTTGAACGACGCCCGCTACCGCTTCCTTCGCGAGCGCCAGCAGCTTGAAACCTTTGGCGACGGCCTGCAGGTGATGCGCGGCGATACCTGCCTGAGTGGAAACGCGCTGGATGTCGAAATCGATACTCGCATCAGCTTACAGCGCCTGGAACAGGTGGAGGACTACTCATGCGCGCCTTGACCATTTTTGCCTTGGTGGCAGTAGCCGGTCCTCTGGTGGGGCTGGCCGTAGCCGCCACTGAGCACACCGACTACGACGCGATCGTGTCGGCACAGGACGATGAGTACGGCGCGGTGTGCTGGATGACCTCAATGGGCGGTATCAGTTGCCTGCCCATGAGTCAGCTCAACACCCAAGCCGGAGGTGGTGGCACGGGCAACGACAGAGAAGCCTTCGCCAGCGAACAGCCCAAGGCTTGGCCAACTCAGGTACTCACCCCTGCCCCACCTCAGCACGGGGAGGTATTCCGGCTATGACCCGACACCAGAACGGCCCGCTTGGGCGGGCCTTGGTTGCGCTGTGGGAGGCCTTGCAGCGCCGTGAAACCACATTCGGTGAAGTGCTGGCCAAGTCTGCCGCCTGCGGCCTGGACGGGCGGCGGGTGCTGGCCGACCACTTCAAGGGGGCGTGCGATGAACAGGCTTGCTGAAACCGCTTTGAACCGTGCTCGCCAGCGCCAGGCTGGCAAGCCCCGGAAAGCCCCCAAGTCGAAGCCAGCGAAAATTGGTACCGCCTCTAATCATGTCGAAAGAACGGGCGTGGTCTCGCCGACCAAGTCCGTGATCAGCACTGGCTTTGTCGCACCAGGGCCAGTAGACCGCTACCTGTTCCTGCAAGGCCGCGACTGGGCGGTGGATTTGGTCAGGGCGATGCGTACCGATCCGGCCGCAAGCGTGATCGAGCGTCTTGCCGGTGCAACGGTAGGCAAGCCGGCCAGCTACGAGGCGGGTGTGCAGTCGGTGATTCGGGCGTTGCAGGAAAGCCGACCATGAGAATGAACAGTTCAACCCTGTACTCGGGCCGCAACCTAACCTGCCTACCGCCGTGCGCGGTAGGCAGAACCTGAGGAACCCGCCATGACAGCTGCAGAGCGATGCCGAGAACCAATTAGTCGCGACTTTGTGACCGAGGCCCGGATGGCCGAAATCCTGGACACGACTGTCCATGCGCTGCGCGCAAGGCGCGCACGCAATCAGATACCGCTCGGCGTATGGAACCGACACGGGCGGCTCATCATTTACAGCATCAGAAGGTATGACGAATGGCTGGAAAGTCAGTGGATTTGCCCACCGGGGTGGAAATCTTCCGAAAATCACTGCGCATCCGATTCACCTGGAACGGCGTTCGCAGAAGCGAGACGCTCCCCTATCCCACGACGCAAAAGGGGATCAAGGCTGCATCCCTGCTTAGAGATCAAGTAGTCGGCCTGATAAAAATCGGGATGCTTGACGATGCCAAGTACGCCGAGCTTTTCCCCGGCTCTTCATCAGCCGAGCGAGGCCTGCCTACATTTGGCGAATACGCTCAGCTGTGGCTGGATGGCAGAGAGATCGAGCAAGGTACGCGGGACAACTATAAGGGCACGCTCAACCTTTACTGGATGCCCTACCTCGCACGGACACGAATTGATCTGATTACAACGACCGGTCTGCGCAGGATCATTTCAAACATCGACTGGCACTCTGCAGATGTACGACGCAATGCCCTGGTTCGCATCCGAACCATCCTGGATGCGGCGGTGATGGAAGAGTTGATCATCAAGAACCCCGCTGAAGTTCTGGATGTCCCGAAGCGAAACACAACGGAGCCTGATCCCTTCACGCTCGATGAGGCCAACAGGATCATCGCTCGCCTTTACGCGAACGAATACTGGCCGGGACGGATATGGGGCGCGTTCTTCGAGTTCGCTTTCTTCACCGGTATGAGGTTGCAGGAGGTCGCGGCGCTGCGCTGGGACGCTATCGACCTCGAAAACCGTCATGCCAAGGTCTGCCGGGCGCTGGCCCAGAAGCAGATCAAGGAAAGGACGAAAACCAAAAAGAATCGCCACGTACTGCTCAATGACAGGGCATTGCACGCCCTGGCCTATGCCAAGGAGTACGCTGCACGCCGGCTCAGCAGCGGCGACGGCAGGGTCAAGGAATTTCCATATGCCTTCCCGCCGACCAAAGGCAACCAGTACATTCAGGAGACCTCGGCGATGCACAAGCCTTGGGGACCGGCCGTTAGAGAGCTGGGGATTCGCTACCGCCCCCCATACAACTGTCGTCACACGTATGCGACAATATGTTTAATGTCTGGCATGAACCCCGCATTTATAGCCCAGCAGCTCGGCCATAGCGTGCAGATGCTGCTGTCGACGTATGCCCGCTGGATTAATTCAAGCTCCGACTGGAGCGAACTGGAAAAGCTGGATATTGGTATCAAATCGGTATCGGCTGCTTCAGGACATAGCTAAGTTATTGATAGGTAAGGCACTTGATCTCTACAGCAAATATCACCATGCAATTCGGACCCAAACCTCTGTTCGAGAACGTCTCGGTCAAGTTTGGTGCCGGTAACCGTTACGGCCTGATCGGCGCCAACGGCTGCGGCAAGTCCACCTTCATGAAGATCCTCGGTGGCGATCTGGAGCCTTCGGGCGGTCAGGTGATGCTCGAACCTAACGTGCGTCTGGGCAAGCTGCGTCAGGATCAGTTCGCCTATGAAGAATTCACTGTGCTCGACACCGTGATCATGGGTCATGAAGAGCTGTGGAAGGTCAAGGCCGAGCGTGATCGGATCTATTCGCTGCCGGAGATGAGCGAAGCAGACGGCATGGCCGTGGCGGAGCTTGAGACCGAGTTCGCCGAGATGGATGGCTACACCGCCGAATCGCGCGCCGGTGAGCTGTTGCTGGGTCTGGGTATCGGTATCGAGCTGCACAACGGGCCGATGACCGAAGTCGCGCCAGGCTGGAAGCTGCGGGTGTTGCTGGCCCAGGCGTTGTTCTCGGACCCGGAAGTGTTGCTGCTCGACGAGCCGACCAACCACCTGGACATCAACACCATTCGCTGGCTGGAGAACATCCTGACCCAGCGTAACAGCCTGATGATCATCATTTCCCACGACCGTCACTTCCTCAACAGCGTGTGCACCCACATGGCTGACCTGGATTACGGTGAGCTGCGCCTGTTCCCGGGCAACTATGATGAATACATGACCGCTGCGACCCAGTCGCGTGAGCAGTTGCTGGCCGACAACGCCAAGAAGAAGGCACAGATCGCCGAGCTGCAAACCTTCGTCAGCCGCTTCTCGGCCAACGCCTCCAAGGCCAAGCAAGCCACTTCACGGGCCAAGCAGATCGACAAGATCCAGCTGGCCGAGGTCAAGCCGTCGAGCCGGGTCAGCCCGTTCATTCGTTTCGACCAGACCAAGAAGCTGCACCGCCAGGCAGTCACGGTCGAGCGCATGGCCAAGGGTTTCGATGGCAAGACCCTGTTCAAGGATTTCAGCTTCACCGTCGAAGCCGGCGAGCGCGTTGCGATCATCGGCCCCAACGGTATCGGCAAGACCACCTTGCTGCGCACCCTGGTCAACGAGCTGACGCCGGATGCTGGCAGCATCAAGTGGACCGACTCGGCAGAGATTGGCTACTACGCCCAGGACCACGCCCACGACTTCGAAGACGACGTCACCCTGTTCGACTGGATGGGTCAGTGGACTCAAGGCGGCGAGCAACTGGTGCGTGGCACCCTTGGCCGGATGCTGTTCTCCAACGACGAAATCCAGAAGTCGGTGAAGGTGATTTCCGGTGGTGAGCAGGGCCGCATGCTGTTCGGCAAGCTGATCCTGCAAAAGCCTAACGTGCTGGTGATGGACGAACCGACCAACCACCTGGACATGGAATCGATCGAGGCGCTGAACCTGGCGCTGGAAAACTATCCGGGCACGCTGCTGTTCGTCAGCCACGACCGCGAGTTCGTCTCGTCGCTGGCCACGCGGATCATCGAGTTGTCAGCCGATGGCGTGATCGACTTCAGCGGCACTTACGATGATTATCTGCGCAGCCAGGGTGTAGTCATCTAAAAGGCGCCTTGAAGCATCTGGCGGCAGGTCCGGTTCAGCCCCTGCCGCCAGATTTCAACGCCGCGTTACAGGCTCAGGCCTGCGGGACGCGAACCATCTCGATCCACACCGCTCCTTTGCCCGATGGGGCTTCGCTGACCCGCTTCAATTCGCCCTCCTGGCCAATTGCATAACTGCCCACCGTGTCACTTTTTTCCCCGCTGACCAGCAACCATTGTCCATTAGGCGACACGGCGATATTGCGTGGCTGCTTTTCCTGCACGGCGTAGTTTTCCAGGAAGCTGACCCGGCCAGTGGCGGTGTCGACCTTGAATACCGAAACCGAGCTGCTGGCCCGTTCGCTGATAAACAACAGGTTGCCCTGCGGCGTGATGCGGATGTCGGCCGCCCAGATGCGCGGCGTCGGGTCGTCCTTCAGGTCGTTATTACGCGCGTCGCGCACTTCACCGTGGGCCAGCTTCAGCCGCTCGGGGATGCCTGCCGCTTCGTTGATCAGGCTCAGCGCCCCGCTGGTCTGATCAATCGCATAGCTGGTAACGCTGCCACTCATTTCGCCAACGACATAAACGAACTTGCCATCTGGCGAGAATGCCATGTGGCGAGGCCCGCTATTGACGCTGGCATCGACCTGTCCGCTGCCGATGGGCACCAGGCTGCCTTGCGCGGTATCAAGACGGTACTGCAACACATGATCGACTCCCAGGTTGCCAGCGTAGGCAAACCGATTGCTCGGGTCGCTGCGCAGCGAATGGGCATGCAGGCCGGTTTTGTAAGTCTTGATCTGCGCGGCATCTGTGCTATCAACCGGCTGGATGCTCACCAGATCAGCACCGTAGGAGGCACCCAGCAGGTAGCGGCCGGTGTGGTCCAGTGACAGGTAAGCAAGGCTGTCAGCCAACGGGGCTTCAGAGAGCGTTTTCAAGTGGCCGCTGCCCGGCTCGATCTGGTAGCCCAGCACCTTGAAGGGCTTGGCGCGCAAGGCAGCGTACAGACGGCTGCCATCGAGTGAGGCGGCCAGTGGATTGACCTGTTCACCGGCACGAATCTGCTGCACCAGACTCAAGGCGCCATTGCTTTCATCAAGGCGATATTGAGAGATCAGGCCATCAGCCGGGCTGGAGATATAGGCGAAAGTCGCGGCATGGGCATTGAGGCTCAAGCCGGCTGCGATAGCGAACAACAGGGGTTTGATCATGAAAGGCGCCTTTGTTGTTTTGATTGTTATCAGTCATCCTATGACCAAGTATCAACCAACGGCAATCCCCTTTTGATGAAATAGTTAGGGTGCTTTCCTTTGCCACCTGCCCACGCCATGATGAACCACGCCCACCCAGCCGCCAGCGAAGCCGTCTCATGCCTGTAACCCCCGCACAAACCGGCACCCTGCCCGTCACCCTGCAAATCGTCAGCATCGTGCTGTACACCTTCATCGCGTTCCTATGCGTTGGGCTGCCCATCGCAATCTTGCCCGGCTATGTCCATGACCAGTTGGGTTTCAGCGCCGTCGTCGCGGGGCTGGCGATTGGTGCGCAATACCTGACCACCCTGATGAGCCGCCCGCTGGCCGGGCGTATTACCGACAATCTGGGCAGCAAGCGGACCATCGTCTACGGCCTGGCGGGGTTCGTGCTCGGCGGCACACTGACCCTGTTCGGCACGCTGAGCCAGTCGATTCCAGCACTCAGCCTGAGCCTGCTGATCGTGGCGCGGATGATCATGGGGGTGGCGCAGGGTTTTATCGGCGTGGGCACCATCAGTTGGTCAATTGCCAAAGTCGGCGTCGAGCACACGGCCCGCTCGATTTCCTGGAACGGTATTGCGTCGTACGGTGCCATCGCCATTGGCGCTCCGCTGGGCGTATTGATGATTGATCAGGTCGGTATTCACAGTCTGGGGGTGGCGCTGTTGGTCCTGGCCGGTAGTGGTTTGCTGCTGATTCGCCACAAGCCCTCGGTGCCGGTCATCAAGGGTGAACGGCTGCCCTACTGGTCGGTGTTCAGCCGTATTTCGCCCTATGGGCTGGCACTGACCCTGGCGTCCATCGGTTACGGCACCCTGACGACGTTCATTACGCTGTTCTACATCAGCCGTGGCTGGGAGGGGGCGGCCTGGTGTCTGACGTTGTTTGGCGTGTGCTTCATCCTTTCGCGGCTCTTGTTCATCGGCGCAATCAATCGTCTGGGCGGCTTTCTGGCGGCGATGCTGTGCATGGGCGTGGAAGTGGTCGGCCTTGGCCTGTTGTGGCTGGCACCCAATACCGGTTTTGCGCTGGCAGGCGCCGGCCTGACCGGCCTGGGGCTGTCACTGGTGTATCCGGCGCTCGGGGTTGAAGCGATCAAGCGCGTGCCGGCCACCAGCCGTTCAGCGGGCCTGAGTGCCTATGCCGTGTTTTTCGATCTGGCCATGGCGGTCGCCGGCCCGGTGATGGGGGCCATAGCCCTGGGCCAGGGCTATGGTTTGATCTTCTTCTACAGCGCCCTGCTCTCGCTGCTGGCGCTGGGACTGACCTGGTGGCTGTCGCGGCGGGTCTGACAGGCGCTGCTACACAACCATCCGCTTCAGCCACGAACGCCTGGTGCTGCGTTCGCGGCTGAAGCCGCTGCTACAAGTGCAAAGCCCCCGAATTATCCGCGAGGCTTGAACACCACTACACCGAGCGGCGGCAGGTTGAGCAGCAGCGATGCCGCCTGGCCGTGGCTGACCTGCGCTTGAGCCTGAACCTCGCCGGCGTTGCCGACATTGGAGCCGGCGTAGGTTTGCGAGTCGCTGTTGAGCAGTTCTTGCCATGCCCCCTCGAACGGTACGCCAACCCGGTAGCCCTCGCGTGGTACAGGGGTCAGGTTGCAGACCACCAGCAGCGGCTCACCACCTTTGCTCCAGCGCAGCCAGGCGTAGACGCTGTTGGCGTGGTCATCGCCGATCAGCCACTGAAAACCCATCGGTTCGGCGTCGCGCTCGTGTAGCGCCTTTTCTTCGCGGTACAGCCGGTTGAGGTCGCTGACGAGCTTCTTCACCCCGATATGCTCGGCGTATTGCAGCAGATACCAGTCCAGTTGCTCGTCGTGATTCCATTCGCGCCATTGGCCGAACTCACAGCCCATGAACAACAGCTTCTTGCCCGGATGGGTCCACATGAAGGCCAGGTAGGCGCGCAGGTTGGCGAACTTCTGCCAGCGGTCGCCAGGCATCTTGTCAATCAGCGAGCGCTTGCCGTGTACCACTTCGTCGTGGGAGATCGGCAGGATGAAACGCTCCGACCACGCGTACACCAGACCGAAACTCAGTTCGTTATGGTGGTGTGAGCGGTGCACCGGATCTTGCTGAATGTAATGCAGCGAGTCGTGCATCCAGCCCATGTTCCACTTGTAGTTGAAACCCAGGCCACCTTGTTCGGTGTGTTGGGTAACGCCGGGCCAGGCCGTGGATTCTTCGGCGATGACCAGCGCACCGGGGGCCTCGACTGCGACCACATCGTTGAGGTGGCGTAAAAAGTCGATGGCTTCCAGGTTTTCCCGACCGCCATAACGGTTCGGTACCCACTCCCCGGCCTTGCGGGAATAGTCGCGGTACAGCATCGAGGCCACCGCATCGACCCGCAGGCCGTCGATATGGAACTGCTTGAGCCAGTGCAGCGCCGAAGCCAGCATGAAGCCGTGCACTTCGGTACGGCCCAGGTTGTAGATCAGCGTGTCCCAGTCCTGGTGAAAGCCCTCTTGCGGGTTGCCGTACTCGTACAGCGCGGTGCCGTCAAATTGCGCCAGGCCGTGTTCGTCGGTAGGAAAATGCGCCGGTACCCAGTCGAGAATCACGCCGATTTCGGCCTGGTGGCAGGCGTTGACGAACGCCGCGAAGTCTTCTGGCGATCCATAGCGCGCAGTGGGCGCAAACTGCGCCAGCAGTTGATAGCCCCAGGAACCGCCGAATGGATGCTCCATGATCGGCATCAGCTCGATATGGCTGAAGCCCAGTTCCTTGACGTAAGGGATCAAGCGGTCGGCCAGTTCCCGCCAGTTGTATTGCCGCCAGGCCGTGCCGTCCTCGTTCTGCTCCATCTGCCAGGAACCGGCATGCAGCTCGTAGATCGACAGTGGCGCAGCCGGCGAGTGGCGATCGGCGCGGCTGGCCAGCCAATCGTGGTCCTGCCAGTCAAATTGCAGCGGCGCGGCAACTTTCGAGGCGGTGTCTGGCGGCAAAGTGGTGGCGCGCGCCACCGGGTCGCATTTGAGCGGCAGAATGCCGTGGGCACCGAGGATCTCGTATTTGTAGACATCGCCAGGCTGCAGGCGCGGAATAAAGATCTCCCAGATGCCCGACGGATGACGCACGCGCATCGGGTGCCGGCGGCCATCCCAGTTGTTGAAATCGCCAACCACCGACACGCGCCGGGCATTGGGTGCCCAGACCGCAAAGCGCACGCCTTGTACGCCATCAACGTTGATTACCTGAGCCCCCAGGCAGGCGCCAAGATCGCGGTGGTTGCCTTCCGAGAACAGGTAGATGTCCATCTCGCCCAGTTGCGGGCCAAAGCTGTACGGGTCTTCGGTGATGTGTTCGCCGCCGGCCCATTGCACTCTCAGCAGATACGGCTGCTTTTCAGCGAACTGGCCAACGAACAGGCCAGGCACTTCGCCCATGTGCAACTCGCCCAGCTCTTGCTCAGTGCCGCGGGCCAGCACTCGGGCACTCAGGGCGCCGGGCAGGTAGGCGCGAATGAACTGCCCGCCCTTGCCGTCGTCATGGGGGCCGAGAATGGCGAACGGATCGTGGTGCTCGGCACGGATCAAAGCTTCCGTGTCGACGGCAGCGGGCATTGGTTGGCGGCCCGCGCCGCTTTTGTCAGACGCATTCATTTCGACTCTCCATCGTTCAATTCCAGCAACCCACGTAGCCCTTGCCATAACCCTTGCAAAGGTACGGCCAACCAATCCGGGCGATTCTCGGCTTCGTAGATCACTTCGTATGCAGTTTTTTCCAGCGTAAACAGTTCCAGCGCTGCCGCCTCTCCCTGCGGGTCTTGCCAGGCATGCGCCAGGCCTTGGGTCGCCTTGCGATAGCCCTCAAGAAACGACTCGCGGGCCTGACGCAGATACTCACTCGCCACATGCTCACGCGCCGCAATCGCCTCTGCCGAGGTGTCCGCGCTCTGCGCGCTGCGCACGGCCATCGCCGCAGCGTAGTCGAACGAACGCAGTACGCCGCCAACATCCTTGAAAGGGCTGTATTTGCCACGGCGCTCATCCAGCGCACGCACCGGCTCGCCTTCAAAGTCGATCAGGTATGCATCTCCTTTAACCACCAGCACCTGACCCAGATGCAGGTCGCCGTGGACCCGCATGCGCAGCCCGCCCACAGAGGCCTTGGCCAGGGTCTGGACGTGTTTATCCAGCGCTTTACGACGGGTGAGCAGCTGTTCGACCAACAGCCAATCGGCAGGTTGCAAACTTTCGCGGCGCTGCTCGAGTAATTTCAGGGCATGGTCGAGTTGGGCCTGCACCCGTTTGGCTGTGGCCTGCGCCTCTTTGGTGCCCGTGTTTTCGGTGGCGAAATCGGGGTTGTCAGTCGGCGCCGCCAACACCTGATGCATCTCGCCGAGTCGCTGACCCAGGGTACGGGAAAAATCGGCCAGTTCGGCCAAGGCGTTATAAGCCTGCTCCTGGCTGGCGGTGCGCCGCGTCAGCTCGTCGCGCACCGCACGCTCCAGGTTGTTCTGGGTCCATTCCCAGGCATCGCCCTGATTGTCCAGATAGCCTTGGGCGATCATCAGCAGGTGTGGCTGACCCTCCGTGCCGATGCGCTGCAGCGAGCCGAGCAGCGGTGAAATGTTCGGGTAGCCGGCGGCCGTCAAGTAGGCGCCCATTTCCAGTTCAGGGTGAACACCGGCGCTGACCTTGCGGATCATCTTCAGCACCAACGCTTCGCCCACCACCACCGAGCTGTTGGATTGCTCGGCCGACAAATAGCGCACGGTCGACTCCTGATCAAGGCCCAGCGGCTCAAGCCGGGCGGTGGCCTTGAACTGCAAGTCGCCCTCGCCGCTGTCGATCACGGTGCCGTCCTGCATCGCCTGAACCAGGTTACGGATGAAGGGCTCCCGGGTGAAGGCATCGGTGATCAGGCCGACCTGAGCACCGCGCCGCACCCGAGCCAGGGCCAATTGCTGGGGCAAGGCGCTGCTGATGTCGTCCTCGGCCAACAGGCCGAACGGCAACTGGTAGCGCTCGGTCTGGCCGCCAGCAGTCACCTCGATTTCACTGAGCAGCACCGGCCGCAGCCCGTCAGAGAAGCGCACCGCATGGGCGATATTGACCTTGTCGATGGGCTTGTCTTTGCTGGCGAACCAGCGCCGCTTGGGCAAGTAGACCGCCAGCGAAGTGTTTTCGATGGTGCCGCGCAGCGGTTGTTCGAGCAGCTCTTCCAGTCGTTTCTTGAGTACCAGGGTCGGGAAGTCCGGCATGCTCTGCGCCGGTTCAACGTGCCAACTGGGCATTTGATTCTCCGCAGCGAGTAGAAACCAATGAAACCCGTAGGGGGCAAAGGTCAGCAGGTAAGTGAGCTGGCCAATGGGCGGAAACGCACTGCCGCCGAGCATTTCCACCGGCACCATGCCGGCGTAGGCCGACAAGTCCAGCTCCACCGCCTGGGCGGCGCTGGACATGTTGGCGACGCACAAAATGATCTCGGTGTGTCCGTCGGTACCGGTGTATTCCCGGGTGTAGGCCAGAATCCGTCGGTTGTTGGGCGACAACAGGTTCAGCGCACCACGGCCGAAGGCTTTTTGTTGTTTGCGTACTGCCAGCATGCGCCGGGTCCAGTTCAGCAATGAATGCGGGTCACGGTCCTGAGTCTCGACATTGACCGACTGAAAGCCGTACAACGGGTCCATGATTGGCGGCAATACCAGGCTGGCCGGGTCGGCGCGGGAAAAGCCGCCATTGCGGTCAATCGACCACTGCATGGGGGTACGCACCCCGTCGCGGTCGCCCAGATAGATATTGTCACCCATGCCCAGCTCATCACCGTAATACAGAGTCGGCGTGCCCGGCATCGACAACAGCATGCTGTTGAGCAGTTCGATCCGCCGCCGATCGCGCTCCACCAATGGCGCAAGACGCCGCCGAATGCCCAGGTTGATCCGTGCCCGGCGGTCAGCGGCATAGTGGTTCCACAGGTAGTCACGCTCGCGGTCGGTGACCATTTCCAGGGTCAGCTCATCGTGATTGCGCAGGAAGATTGCCCACTGACAGTTGGCAGGAATCGCCGGCGTCTGGCTGAGGATGTCGGTGATCGGGAAGCGGTCTTCCTGAGCCAGCGCCATGTACATGCGCGGCATCAGCGGGAAATGAAAGGCCATATGGCACTCATCGCCGTCGGCGCCGTTGCTGTCGCCGCCCTTTACGTCACCGCCCTTGATATCACCGCCCTTCACGTCACCGCCCTTGATATCACCGCCCTTCACGTCACCAAAGTACATCTGCGTGTCTTCAGGCCACTGATTGGCCTCGGCCAGCAGCATCCGGTCGGGATAATTGGCGTCGATTTCAGCGCGGATGCGCTTGAGCACCTGATGGGTCTCGGGCAGGTTTTCGTTGTTAGTACCATCGCGCTCGATCAGGTACGGGATGGCGTCCAGGCGCAAGCCGTCCACCCCCAGGTCGAGCCAGAAGCGCATCACCCCTAGCACCGCGTCCATCACCTGCGGGTTATCGAAATTCAGGTCTGGCTGATGAGAATAAAATCGGTGCCAGAAGTACTGACCGGCCACCGGGTCCCAGGTCCAGTTGGATTTCTCGGTGTCGAGAAAGATGATCCGCGTGCCCTCGTACTTTTGGTCAGTGTCGGACCACACATAGAAGTTGCGCGCTTTGGAGCCGGGCTTGGCATGCCGGGCGCGCTGGAACCACGGATGCTGGTCGGAGGTGTGGTTGATCACCAGTTCGGTGATCACCCGCAGCCCGCGCTTGTGCGCCTCACTGATAAAGCGCTTGGCATCGGCCATGCTGCCGTAGTCAGGATGCACAGCCCGATACTCGGCAATGTCGTAGCCGTCATCGCGCCGCGGCGAAGGATAGAACGGCAACACCCACAGGGTATTGACCCCCAGCCCGGCGATGTAATCGAGCTTGGCGATCAGGCCTGGAAAGTCCCCGATGCCGTCATCGTTGGAGTCGAAGAATGACTTGACGTGGACTTGGTAGATCACCGCATCCTTGTACCAGAGCGGGTCGTTGATGAAGCTGGCGGACCGCGTTTTTTGCGACTTTGACTTCGACTTCGGCATGGCGAACTCCCTTTGAACTACGTCGCGCTGATCCGCCAGATACCGAACGGCTGATAATGAGGATCGATGCGCATCCATTGCACCTTGCCGTACCAGGTCCAGCGGTGGCCGTTCATCAAGTCTTCGCCCTGTGTTTCGGCAGTGTCATGCAGCCCCATTTCCCAGAGCGGCAACTCGAAATGCGCTTCCTGGACGTTGTACGGATCAAGGCTGACCGCAACCAGGATGAAGTTGCTGCCGTCCTCGGTGCGCTTGCCGAAATACAGGATGTTGTCGTTCCAGACGGTATACAGCTTCAGGCCCAGATGGGTCTGCAAGGCCGGGTTCTGCCGACGAATCCGATTGAGCTGGGCAATCTCGGCGATGATATTGCCCGACGCGCTGAAGTCACGAACGCGGATCTGATACTTCTCCGAATCGAGGTATTCCTCCTTGCCAGGCAGCGGCGCCGACTCGCACAGTTCGAACCCCGAGTACATCCCCCACAACCCCGAGCCCATGGTGGCCAGCGCGGCGCGGATCAAAAACCCGGCGCGCCCGGAGTGATGCAGGAAATGCGGGTTGATGTCCGGTGTGTTGACGAAGAAGTTCGGCCGGTAGCAATCGCGCAACGGCGCTTGGTTGAGCTGAGTGAAATACTCCGACAGCTCGGCCTTGTTGTTGCGCCAGGTGAAATAGGTGTAGCTCTGCGAATAGCCGACCTTGCCCAGCCGCGCCATCATCGCAGGCTTGGTGAAGGCTTCGGCGAGGAACATGACGTCGGGGTGCTTGCGGCGCACATCATCGATCAGCCATTCCCAGAACGGCAGCGGCTTGGTGTGCGGGTTATCCACGCGGTAGATCTTCACACCTTCCGCGACCCAGCCAAGAATAATGTCGCGCAGTTCCAGCCACAGCGCAGGAATGGCGTCGGGTGCGTAGAAATCGACGTTGACGATGTCCTGGTATTTCTTCGGCGGGTTTTCCGCGTAGCGAATGGTGCCGTCCGGGCGCCAGCTGAACCAGCCAGGATGCTGCTCAAGCCACGGGTGATCCTGGGAACACTGAATGGCGAAATCCAGGGCGATTTCCAGCCCGTGTTCTGCCGCCGCAGCAACCAGAGCGCGAAAGTCCTCGCGGCTGCCCAGTTGCGGATGAATCGCCTCATGGCCGCCATCGGGGCTGCCGATGGCGTACGGGCTGCCCGGATCATCGGGGCCTGCGGTCAGCGAGTTGTTCGGCCCCTTTCGATGCGCGCGGCCGATCGGGTGAATGGGCGGGAAATACAGCACGTCGAAGCCCATGTCACGGATCATCGGCAGCCGCGCATGCACGTCATTGAATGTCCCGTGGCGCTGTGGGTCATCGGTGATCGAACGGGGAAACAGCTCGTACCAGCTGGCAAACTGCGCCAGCTCACGTTCCACATCCACTGGAAATTGCGGGCTGATGCTCAGGTAGCCACGGTTATCCGCCTGGGCCATCAGCGCCGCTGTTTCACTGCGCAGAAACAGCTCAACCCGGTGCTGCGCATCCTGGCCCTCAAAGCGTTGCAGCAGCGCCTGAAGCTGTTCGCGCAAGGCGCCCTGGCTGCGTTCAGCAGCGTGCTGCAGATGAATACGCCCCTCTTCCAGTTCAAGCTCGACCGGCACCCCGGCTGCATGCTTTTTTTCCAGCTCGTAGCGATAGCTGGCGAACTGATCGATCCAGGCTTCGAGCCGAAATACATAGCGGTCGACCGAGCCTGGGGTAAAGCGCCCCTGCCAGCCATCGTTGCCCAGCTCACGCATGCGCACACTGTGCCACTGCTCATCGCCCTCGGCACGCCAGCTCAATTGCACCGCCAGCTTGTCATGGCCGTCGGCGTAGACCTTGCTGGTCACATGGACCGGCTGGCCGACGATAGCCTTGACGGCGAAGCGCCCCGCTTCGAGCACCGGCGTGGTGTCTTCAATCACCACCCTGGGCAGTTGCAGCGCCTGGGTCAGTGACAGCGGCCGATTGACTTGCGAAACGACAAAGGCCTGGGCATCCGGACCGTAAGACTGTTGATTCATCGAGCCTCTCTCCTTACGCCTCTGGGACGCTCCGTTGAAGTTGAATGAGCTGCGCTCTTGAACAGGACCCGCGCGACGGCGGCCGCAAAGATTCCGAACGACCTGCATATGGAAAGTTCAAAGGTTTTAACGCCGTTGCCGATAGCCTCCGGTGCGCTCTGGGCATAGGTTCTTAACCTGCCGGGCAAGCATAGGAGGCTCTGGCGGATTTGCCCGCGGCGGCCACTTGTTATGCAAGCCAAATGGCCATCACTGTCTGTATGCTGAGCAGCGTCGAACAGGAAGAGATTTCAATGCAGGGACGTCCATCACGCGATTCAAGCAGTGCCGCCGCCGGCCCGTTGCCAGAGGACCGTGAACGCGCCACGCAGCTGCTGCGCCTGACCGTCATATTCATGCTGCTGGTGATCAGCACCTTCATGGCTGTCGAAGGCTGGCGCGCCTGGCGCGATTACCGCCAAGCGTTCGCAGCGGCCGAGAACTCGGTGAACAATCTGGCCCGTGCGACGGCCCAGCACGCCGAAGACGCCATTCGCCAGGTCGACATCCTGACCTCATTGCTGGCCGAACGTATCGAAGGCGATGGCCTGGAAAATATCGACGTGGGCAGAATGCACGCGCTGATGATCGAGCAGACCCGCATCATGCCGCAGTTGCACGGGCTGTTTGTTTACGATGCCAACGGCAAATGGATTGTCACCGACAAGACCGCTACCCCTGACTCAGCCAATAACGCCGACCGCGATTACTTTATCTACCACCGCACCCATACCGACCGTGCGGTGCTGGTCAGCCGGGTGGTCAGTAGCCGCTCGACCCAGGAACTGATCATTCCTGTCTCGCGCCGCCTCAACAATCATGACGGCTCATTTGCCGGGGTCATGCTCGGCACCGTCCGGGTCAGTTACTTCGTCGACTATTACGGCGACTTCAAAATCGACGATAAAGGCGCTCTGGTGCTGGCAATCCGTGACGGGACAATTCTGGTGCGCCGCCCCTTCGTCGCCGCGACCATCGGCAAGAGCCTGTCGCAAAGTGAAATATTCACCCGCTATCTGCCTTGGTCCAGCGCCGGGGTGGCCGAGGTCCGCGCGGTGGTCGACGGCACTTGGCGCCTGTATGGCTACCGGGCACTGAGCCGCTACCCGCTGGTGGTCGAAGCCGGCATCTCGCGCAGCTCAATCATCGCCCCCTGGCGCCAGGACCTGTTCAAGACCGGCCTCATTCTGTTGCTGTTGATTGCCGGGCTGGCCAGTTTTGGGGTTATCGTGATCCGCCAGTTGCGCGCGCGCATGAGCATGGAGACCGAGCTGCGCCGGGTACACGGGCTGGTCCGGGACATGGCCCTGACCGACAGCCTGACCGGCCTGGGTAACCGGCGCCGACTGGATCTGGCACTGGCCGAAGAGATTGCCCGGGCCCGGCGGCAGAACACCAGCCTGGCGCTGATCATGCTGGATGTCGATTACTTCAAGCGCTTCAATGACCGCTACGGCCACTCAGCTGGCGATGAGTGCCTGCGTCAGGTCGGCCAGGCCATTGCAGGCACCTTGCAGCGCGAAACCGACCTGGCAGTGCGCTACGGCGGCGAAGAATTCACCATTCTGTTACCCGATACGTCGCCGGCAGCGGCGGCGAAGATCGTTAGTGACCTGCTGGAGGCAATTCGCGGCCTGGCGATCGAACACCTCGACCACCCGACCGGTCAGGTCACCGCCAGCGCCGGCCTGACAGTCCACGCACCGCGCCGCGAAGACATTACTGCGCAGCTGATGATCAAAAGCGCCGACGCTTTTCTGTACGCCGCCAAGCATCGTGGACGAGATCAGTGGTGCGCCGCGCTGCAGCCAGCCAACGAGCAGGCCGCCGCTGCCAGCCCTTGAGTGCTGGCTGGAAAAAAAGCGACGCCCGAAGGCGTCGTAGAGCGGATCAGGCGATCAGTCCTGCCTTGAGTGCCTTGATCCGGGTGTTGATGTCTTGCTGGGCAATTTCCTGCTGTTGCTTCAGTGCCTCGGTAAACTTCTGATCGACCGCCTTCTGCTGCTCAGGACTCATCGCCTCGTACTGCTGCTTGCTGACACCCGTCAATTGCTCACGCAAGCGCTCGCTGGCCGGCTGCTGCATATAGTCAAGGAAGGCCTGCTGCGTCGAGGTCAGGTTCGACCCCTGCTCGGTCGACACTCCGTTGTCACCGTCGGCGACAGAGGCGGACAGCGATGACTGCCCCTGAGTCTTCAGGTTGAGCATCATCCGGGCAAATGACTCGTTATAGCCGGTGTCGCCCTGAGCATTACCTTGTGAGGCGGCACTGCCTGAGCCGGAGCTGAGCGTCGCCGCCGCTGCCTGCGTAATCGTCGGCACAAAGGCGCCAAACTCCTGAGACAGGTCGTCCAGCGTTCTGCGCCCGTTGACGAACCTGGAGGCCAGGCCTTCGAGCGTATTGTTGCTGACAAACATGATTGATCTCCTGCCGTTGCGGGGCTTTGTGGCCCCGATGAAGGTTCAGCAAGATAAGTGCCACTGTCGCGAGGCCTTGAATAACAAGGTGTCGGCCAATGCGCACGCGATTCAGCTTGCGCCCCGCTCGGCCATGGCTTGCCAGACCCGGCAAGCCTTTGCCGATCAGTTGGTCAGTGGCAGCATCAGACTGGCTTCAGGCATCGGTCTGGAAAAATGGTAGCCCTGCGCCTGCCCTGCACCGATCTCACGTAGCAGATCCAGGGTGACCGGATCTTCGACACCTTCGGCCACTACCGTCAGATCCAGTGATTCGGCCATGCGCACAATGGCGCGGACGATGGCCCGGCTTCGCGCACTGCTACTGAGTTCAAAAATGAATGACTTGTCGATCTTCAAGCCACTGAAATGGTACTGGTGCACGTAACTCAAGGATGAGAAGCCCGCGCCAAAGTCGTCGAGAACCACCGACACACCGTTGTCCGCCAGTTGCTTCATGGTCTGCCGGGCACGCTCGGGCTCAGCCACCAAAGCCCCTTCAGTCAGCTCAAGACAAATCCGCGACGGCGCTACGCCATGGTCAGCCAACAACGCCAGCACTTCGGCGGCGAACTCCGCCCGTGTGATGCTGTAGGCCGAACAATTGACATGCACGGCTGGCCAGTGCGCATTTTCCGGTAACGCGAGGATCTCGATCACCCGCTGCAACATGTACAGGTCCAGACGACCGATCAGCCGCAAGCCTTCCAGCGCTGACAGGAAGTTGCCCGGTGCAATCACCCGACCGTCCGGTTGATGCCAGCGAATCAGTGCTTCCAGGGCCAATAGCTTGCCACTGGTCACACAGACGATGGGCTGGAAATACGGCACCAGTTCGTCAGTACGCTTGAGCGCATTGCGCAGCGCGCCTTCCTGCTCGATCTGATCAGACACTTCGCGACGCAACTGCTGGTTGAACACCGCAAAACTGTCACGCCCGGCGTTCTTGACCCGATACATGGCGATATCGGCATCGCGCAGCAAGTCGTCAGGTTCTTTATGGAACTGCCGGTCAGCCCCTACCACGCCGATGCTGCACGACGAAAACACCGTATGGCCGTCGATTTGAAACGGCAAGTCAAAGGCCACCAGAATCCGCTCGGCAATCACGCTGCCCATCTCCAGCGACGCGCCTTGCGCCAGCACCGCGAACTCATCGCCGCCGAGCCTTGCCAACAAATCGTTACTGCGCATGCAACTGCGCAGGCGCTCAGCGGCCTGGATCAGCAGATCGTCGCCGCAGTGATGGCCGAGGGTGTCATTGACCAGCTTGAAACGGTCCAGGTCGATGAACATCACGATCAACTGCCGGTCGTCGTCGCAAAACTGCTGCCAGGCCGCCTGCAGGCGTTGCTGCAGATGGCTGCGGTTGGCCAGACCGGTCAGCGCATCGTGGGAGTTCTCGTACTGCAACTGGGCATTGGCCAGGTCCAGCTCACGGGTACGGTCATTAACCCTGGCTTCGAGCTGCAGGTTGGCGGTATGGATGGCTTCGGCGGCGCTGCGCCGTGACAGCGCGGTATCGATGTGCCGCGATACGAAGGTCAGCAGCTCTTGGTCGCGCAAGGTGTAACCCACCTCGGGCGAGTAGCTCTGCACCACCAGGATGCCGCGTACTTGCTCCCCCTCGAACAGCGGGATGCCCAGCCAGGACCAGGAACGATGCGACTCTTTCTGGGCCTCGATCTCGCCCTGGGCCTCCAGGCGCAGGGCTTGTTCCCGATCAATCAGGCAAGGACGCTGTTGACGGATGACATACTCGGTAAAACCCCGCTGGCCACGCCGGGTGCCGGGACGCGCAGTGCGTTCATCGACAAAATACGGAAACGCCACTTCACCGGTCGCGTTGTCATACAGAGCAATGTAGAAGTTCTGCGCCTCAAGCAACTCACCGACAATCACATGCAGGCCATGAAACAGCGCATCCATATCACCCTGCTGGCTGGCCAGCTCGGTGATCTGGAACAAGGCACTCTGCAGATGTTCGGCACGTTCACGATCGACCACTTCCTGACGCAATGCATGATTGGCCGCCGACAACTGCTGAGTGCGCAGCAGCACGGTCTGCTCAAGGTCGGTGCGATGCAGCAGCCGCTCCAGCGCCATGCCCACATGCTGCGCGACCACCTGGAACAACGTGCGGTCTTCTGTGCTGTAAATTCGCGAAGCGTCGTAGACCTGCATCGCCAGCATGCCGAACACCTCGTCGGCGGCGTTTTTCAGCGGCGCCCCCATCCAGAACTCAGGACGTTTGCCGGCGCAGAAGAACCGCCCCTGCGCCTCGCCCAACTCAATGTCATGAGCATCGACGAACAATGACTGGCCGCGGGTCAGCACATGCCCGGTCAGGGTTATCCGCTTTGGATCAAGAAACTCATAGCTGTCTGCGGCGGGCGCATGCTCGTCAGTGTTGTCGATGTAGTAAGGGAAGGTAATCTTGGCCCGCAGGCGGTCGTACAGCGCCAGAGAAAAATTCTCGGCGTCGATCAATGTCGTCAGTTGCTGGTGTACGCCTTTGATGAAGGTGCCGCGATCACGAGTGGAGCTGGCCAGCGAGCTGATTTCGTATAGCACTCGCTGGGTGGTCTGGGCGCGAATCAATGCCGCGCTCTGTAACAGCGACCCCAGATGCAGCGCCAGATCCGCCAGCCACGGAGTGTTAGCACACGATGCGCAAGCCAGCACCCAGCCCAGAGGTTCCTCGCCCATACCGGCGACCCGGCGCTGCAGGCCTCTGGCGCGACAAAATGCCTCGACATCGCTACCGGCAATGCGCTCGGGCCAATCGTAACCCTGACCATCGCAGCCGAGCAGATGCTTGTGCTCACCGGCCAGATAGGCCGCCCAGCGCTGCCCGGGATGCGCCGCTCTCAGTGCGTCGAGCAGCTCAGTAATGGCCGCCGAACGATGGCTGCCAGCCCTGGCCAACGGGTCATGCAGCGAGCGATGGGCATCGTGGATCACTATGGGAACATTCATGAAAGCAGCACATCCATAAACGTGGAGTCAGGTCCCGCATCCTGCTGGGAGAAAAGCTGGCTATTCTAAGCGACCGCCACTGATCGCACATAGCCATAAATGGCCAAGGCCGGCCGACGGGCACCCGCCTGCTCGTCTCCTGGCCGTTGACACGCGGCTCACAGGCGCGCGCAATGGTTATCCGGTTGAAACAATGGAGAAATGAACATGGCTAAGATCAACGTTTTAGCGGGGGATTTTCTTCAAGGTGATGGCGAATATCGCTCGGGCACCATCACACTTGTCACCCCGTTGTTTCCATGGCCGGGTATCAGCTTTCGGCACAGCGACATCAAATCGGTAGAAATCGCCAGCCAGGGACATAATAGAAGCCTTGAAGGCACTCTCGGACGCGGCTTGGCCGGCGCGCTGGTGTTGGGTGCGGTGGGCGCAGCAGCAGGCATGATGCTGGGCGGCGAAGGAAAGGAAATCACCTTTCTGGCGACGCTCAAGGATGGCCGGGCATTGCTGGGCGCTACGGACGACGGAACCTATCGCGCAATGGCGCAGCAAGTCAGCACAGCCTCTGGGACCGGGGATTTCTGATTATTGTTGAAAGAGCCCGGCATGCCGGGCTTTTTCATACGTTCAGAAAACTCTGAACCTTTATCGCTACAAACGGGACAAAGCCTGCAATGGAGCGATCCGTCGCAGACAGGAACTGTAAGAACGATGAAAGCCAGAGCGACCGTTATCTGCAAGCGCGATAACCAGATTCTGTACGTACGCAAACCCAAATCCCGCTGGGCGTTGCCCGGTGGCAAGATAGAAGCCGATGAAACCCCGCAACAAGCCGCGATCCGGGAACTCTGCGAAGAAACCGGACTGCACGACCTCGACCTGCGCTATCTGGCTCAATATCCCGGCAATCAAGTGCTGCATTACGTGTTCATCACCGAAGTGCCACAGCACGAAACACCCCGCCCGCTCAATGAAATCAGCGATTGCCAATGGCTGGCCGACAGTGAAATAGGCCAACGCAAGGCCAGCAATGCGACCCGGCGCATCATCCAGTATCTTGCCCGTCGCCACTGATCCAGCAGCGCAACTGCCAAGCAGCGCACAACTTCACAACCCTGCGCGAACCGCGCCTTGGTGAAGAGGTCTTACCGGCATTGAAAACAACCGATGCCGGAAAAACCATGAGCCTGATCGACTGCCCTGAATGCAATGCGCGGATTTCCGATAAAGCCTACGCCTGCCCACAGTGCGGCAACCCGATGAATGCAGGCCCGGGCAATCGCCTGCTCAGCGAAAAGAACATCGGCCAGATCGCCGGCGCGACGGGTGTGTGGCTGACCGCGCCATGGATTGCGCGGATGATCTTTGGCGTGGTGCTAGTGATTGCCGGCGCGGCGGTGCTGATTTTCAGATAAGCCAATGGTCGCAAGCCATGCGACCGGCAGCTGAAACAAGTGCAAAACAAAAAGGGCAACCCTTGTGGATTGCCCTTTTTGATACCGCCAGCAGAGGCGGATTTGTTTGGTAGGCACGATTGGACTCGAACCAACGACCCCCACCATGTCAAGGTGGTGCTCTAACCAACTGAGCTACGTGCCTGCTGTGGGGCGCATTCTACGGATATCCATAACCCTGTCAATCAGTTTTTTTCACTAAGCCACTGAAAAGATGGATTTTTATAATCCTCTGTGTGAACCCTTCGCGCCTCAAGCGGCTCAAAGAAGCACATGACATCCGACGGAATAATCATCGGGCGTCTTGCTTTTGACGCCAGAATGCCATCATATGGTATTAACACTTTAGTAGAGGTCCGCCATGGTTTCACTAATGACATTGGGTATCGACGAGACGGACTTCTCCTCGGCCACCGTGCAGGCCACCCTGCTTGCAATCACGACCCGCATGAACCGCATGGACAGCAACACCCCGGACGACAGCGGCGAGCTGGCCATGGATTATTCGCAACTTGCACTCTATGCAGACCGGCTGACCAACTTGCTGGCAAGCCCGAGCCTGCTCAAGCGCCCCTGAGCGCAAGGCTTACGCCTCAAGCCGGTTACGCCCCTGCGCCTTGGCCCGGTACAGGGCCTCATCGGCCGCTTCGACGATGGAACCATCCGCCAATTGCTGGCCGTTGAAGCACGCCATGCCGATACTCACACTGACCCGCCCATAGGGGCTGGCAGGGTGAGGGATACTCAGCGCCTCCAGACGCTGCAGTATCAAGGCCGCCACCTCCGACACGCCTTGGCTGTCGGTATCAGGCAGAATCAACGCCAGCTCTTCGCCGCCATAACGAGCAGCCAGGTCAGTGGCGCGCCTGACGCACCCGCCGATCGTCTGGCCAACCGCTTGCAGGCACTGGTCACCCGCCACATGCCCCAGGCTATCGTTGAAACGCTTGAAAAAGTCGATATCGACCAGCAACAGACCCAGTGTCGTGCCATTTCTCTGTGCGCGGGAAGACTCCATGAGCAGACGCTCATCAAAGCAGCGTCGATTGGCCAGACCCGTCAATGGATCCTGCAACGCTAATTGTTCAAGCTTCTCATTACTGCTCAATAACTGTTGCCGAGCAATCAGCAACTCCGATTCGCTTTCAATGCGCCGTTTGATATGCCGTAACAAGACCAGGCCGGCAGCCACGACAAAAACGATCAACACCGCCAATACCGCCAATGACAGCAGCGCTTCAAAACGCCAGTTGCGCAGAACTTCACTCTTCTCCCGGGCGACACTGACCAACAACGGCAACGTGTCACTTTGGCGAAAGGTCGAGATCCGCTCTACACCATCCAGACTGGAAGTAAATGTCGCATTCCCCGAGGAGCGACCCATGAAGTATTTTTTATAAATGGGCGACTGGGAAAAATCGCGCCCCATTTCTTCTTCGCGAAATGGATAACGCACCAGTAATTGGCCATGGGTAAACGCCAGTGAAATCGTACCGTTGTCACCCACATCAATTTTGCCAAACAGGTCGAGAAAGTTTTTGATGCCCAATGTAGCGGCCACCACGCCGGCGAACTGACCCTGCGAATCATTGACCCGGCGACTGATGGTAATGACCCAGACATCGGTCGAGCGATTCTGGATGGGCGGACCAATGAATATTTCGCTGGAGGCACTGCGCTGGTGATGAATGAAGTACGCCCGGTCAGCACTGTTCAGACCTTGTGCATGCAAGCCGGTGGAAGACAACAGCCAGTTACCCTGCCGATCGTAAATGGTTAAACCGTTGAGTTGCGGCATGACCCGCTGTTGGGCATGCAGCAATTTATCCAGGCGATCCAGTTGATGCTCGCCAAAACCCTCTGCCTCCAGACGTTCGACCAGACCGTTGAGCAGCATTGAACTCTGCCGGACGACACCATCGGAATAAGTGATCAATGCCTGCGCGAGATTCGCACCGTTGACATAGACATTATTGAGTGCCGCTTTACGTGCCGTGAACACTTTCCAACCGGTAATGAAGGTCAGTGCAAAACACACCACACATAACAGCACCACGGCGAGGTGAAGATCACGTTTCACTTGAATACCTGAAGGCAAATGCGCATTCAGCTTGGCCAACTGTTGTCACAATGGCAAGCCTGACAGGTACTGCAATTAAAAGTGCGCCGCCGGACGGTCGTTATCGACGCCCATGATGCGCTTTGCGCGAACAGTCATGAATCAAACGAACATTATGAAAAGCATAAAAAAAGGGCAACCCGACTGGGTTGCCCTTTTTGATACCGCCAGCAGGGGCGGATTTGATGTGGTAGGCACGATTGGACTCGAACCAACGACCCCCACCATGTCAAGGTGGTGCTCTAACCAACTGAGCTACGTGCCTGCTGTGGGGCGCATTCTACGGATAACCATAACCCTGTCAACGGTTTTTTTCGCTAACGTACTGAAATCGAAAACTTTTTATGGGCAACCGGTGTTGCGTGTCAAAAATCTCGGGTAGGATCAGCTCATTCGTCAATAATTTTAAACGGAACCCTCGAATGGCGAACATCACATACCCTCAGTCGTTTTATGCCGCTTCAGCCAATCCTGCGCCCGTACATGCCGCCCTGCAAGGCGAGGCACAGACCGATGTATGCATCATTGGCGCCGGCTACACCGGACTTTCCAGTGCGTTGTTCCTGCTGGAGCACGGCTTCAAGGTCACGGTACTGGAAGCCGCCAGGGTCGGCTTCGGCGCCTCAGGGCGCAACGGTGGCCAGATCGTCAACAGCTATAGCCGCGACATCGACGTGATCGAACGCAGCATGCCGGCCGACCAGGCGCGGCTATTGGGGGACATGGCCTTCGAGGGGGCACGAATCATTCGTGATCGGGTGGCACGCTACGGCATCGACTGCGACCTCAAAGACGGCGGCGTATTCGCCGCACTGAACCCACGGCAGATGGGCCATCTGGAAGCGCAAAAGCGTCTCTGGGAACGCTACGGGCATAACCAGCTTGAACTGCTGGATGCATCGCGCATGCGCCAGGTCGTGGCCTGCGACCAGTATGTCGGCGGCATGCTGGACATGAGCGGCGGGCATATTCACCCATTGAACCTGGCGCTGGGCGAAGCCGCTGCAGTGCTGGCATTGGGCGGGGTAATCCATGAACAATCAGCGGCCACCCGCATTGAGCGCGGCGCCAACCCGGTCGTGCACACCGCTCAGGGCCGGGTGCGGGCCAAGTTCGTCATCGTTGCCGGTAATGCCTACCTGGGCAACCTGGTGCCGGAGCTGGCCGCCAAGTCCATGCCGTGCGGCACTCAGGTGATCACCACCGAACCATTGAATGAAGAGCTGGCCCGTTCGCTGCTGCCCGATGACTACTGCGTCGAAGACTGCAATTACCTGCTCGACTACTACCGCCTGAGCGCCGACAAGCGTCTGATTTTTGGTGGCGGCGTGGTCTACGGCGCGCGCGATCCGGCCAACATCGAAGCCATTATCCGGCCCAAGATGCTCAAGGTATTCCCGCAGCTCAAAGACGTGAAGATCGATTACGCCTGGACCGGCAACTTCCTTCTGACCCTGTCGCGCCTGCCGCAGGTCGGTCGGCTGGGCGACAACATCTATTATTCCCAGGGTTGCAGCGGCCATGGCGTGACCTATACCCATCTGGCCGGCAAGGTGCTGGCTGAAGCCCTGCGCGGGCAGGCCGAACGCTTCGATGCGTTTGCCGGCCTGCCGCATTACCCCTTCCCTGGCGGCCAGATGCTGCGCACTCCGTTGACGGCACTCGGCGCCTGGTATTACAGCCTGCGCGACAAGCTCGGCTTTTGACCCGCCCAAGTTGACCCGCCCACGTGCGGCAGTTACTGCCCTGCCTGGCGGGTCAGCGCCTTGCGCGCCTCACCGGCGGCCTGCTCCTGGCCCGCTCGGGATAACTCATCAGCGGCCTGTAACCAGCGCTGCTGATCGACCTTGGCTGGCAGTTGCCGTGCGCCCTGCACCAGCACCGCCCAATGGCCGGCATCTGCCCAGGCGGAAGTGAAGCTGCTGAAACTCATGGTCTGACGCGGGTTCATGCCCGCCTGGAGAATCACCACGTCGCGGTAACGGTCGTAGCCTTTGAGCACGGCATAGCGCGGCTCCTTCCACAGCACCGCGCCCTCGCTGAAGCGCACCAGCACCGGATAGCCCGCCGCGACCTGGGTCATTAACGCGCGAAAGTTCTGGTCCAGCGGGTAGACCACAAATCCGTACTCGCGGGCGACCCGCTGTAGGTTCTGTTCAAGTTGCGCCTCGGCGCCCGGCAGTTGCAGATTCTTTTCCAGCAACCCCGGCGTCGTACCAACCCTATGATTGGCCAACATGCTGGCCAGCGCACCCGGCCCGCTCTGGTAGGCATTGCCACGAAACACGGGCACGGCCTTGAGTTCCACCCGATCGGGCAAGCCTTGTGGGTCCGGCGGTATGGCCGCCAGACGATGCGCTGAAGTGCCACAGCCAGCCAGCAGCGACAGCATGAGCACGGCCAGCACGCCCCTGGCCGACCGCAATGGAAAAGATACCGACAGCATGTTCCCTCACTTTTTCGAACGCCAGGCAACCGCTGACCTGACGGGAACGCCGATCATAGAGCCCTGCCCTGCGTCGGTATAGCCCGGTGGCGCAGTCTGCGGCTGTCAATAGATCAAAACGGTCGAAGCACAACGCCATTGGTCAATTTGGCGCAACACTTCCCGGACTAGACTGTCGGTTATCTAGAGAGCGCTAGAGAATACGTGGAGGCACACCATGAGCCCGGAAATGACCATTGTGATGCTGATCGCCGCCTGGCTGGCCGTTGCATGCGCCATGCTGTGGGGCGTCATGCGCATCGCCCGCCGCCATCATCAGCCGCTACGCCAGCCACCTCAAGTCCGACCGGCCGCCCTGCCGTCACAGCCTCTTGCCAAGCACAAGAGCCACCCTGCCGCCGCACACTGAGTCCCGGCCACTGCTGCATCCGCCATTGCCAAGCCACAAAAGCCAACGGCCGATCCCCTCACAGGGATCGGCCGTTGGCTTTATCCGCAGCGCCGTTACTGGGCAGCAGCGGCTTTCTTGCGCTTGGCGCGACGGGCCATCATGTTCAGCATCTCGATCAGCGCCGAGAAGGTCATGGCGGCGTACACGTAGCCTTTCGGTACGTGGGCACCGAAGCCTTCGGCGATCAGGGTCATACCGATCATGATCAGGAAGCCCAGGGCCAGCATCACCACCGTCGGGTTATCGTTGATGAACTTGGCCAGCGGTTCAGCAGCGACCAGCATCACCACCACAGCGGTCACTACCGCGATGATCATGATCGGCAGGTGTTCGGTCATGCCCACCGCAGTGATGATACTGTCGATGGAGAACACCAGGTCGAGCAACAGGATCTGCGCAATGGCCGCGCCCATGCTCAACGCCACCTTACCGCCAACAGTCGCCTCTTTATCCTCGGTATGGTCCATGCTGTGGTGGATTTCCGTAGTCGCCTTCCAGACCAGGAACAGACCACCGGCAATCAGGATCATGTCTTTCCAGGAGAACGCCTGACCCAGCACCTCGATGACCGGCTCGGTCAACTGCACGATCCACGCCACCGTACCGAGCAGGCCCAGACGCATGATCAACGCCATGCCGATACCCAGACGGCGCGCCTTCTCGCGCTGATGCTCGGGCAACTTGTTGGTCAGAATCGAAATAAAGATCAGGTTATCGATACCCAGCACGACTTCCATCACCACCAGCGTTGCCAATGCGATCCAGGCCGCTGGGCTGGTCGCAAGTTCCAACAGGTATTCCATAGTCATGCCCTGCTTATACAAGAGTTAATGAGATCAGATTTCCTGGCCGTTTTTTTCGCTTTCAGCCTTGGGCTTGGGCGCTGGCTCTATCACTGACAATTCGTCCTTGGCCTCTTCCAGTGCCTTGGTGGCCGCCTTGTGAGTGTCGTCGATGGCTTGCTTGGCCGAGTTGGCCGCAGTATCGAGCAATTGCTTGCCGGATGATTCAACCTGATCACAACCACTGATGACAACCAGCGAACAGGTCAAGAGTGCAGCATACATAGCGCTTTTCATGATTCCCTCAATGAGCGATGCCGGCAACGTCAAAGGTGCCCGGCGTTGGGAAGCATTCTAATGACTCTGAAACATCCGGAAAATTCGTATTTACAAGGTATATACTTCGTTTTTTACGAACTATTCGGTCGTTATGCTCAATTATCGACAACTGCACTATTTCTGGGTGGTGGCCCGTACCGGTAGCATCGTGCGTGCCTGTGAGCAATTGAACCTCACCGCACAAACCATCAGCGGGCAAATCAGCCTGTTGGAAGACAGCCTGGGCGTGGATCTGTTCCAGCGTGTCGGCCGGCAACTGGAACTGACCGAGGCAGGCCGGCTGGCCTTACCCTACGCCGAGCAGATGTTCCAGCTCGGAAACGAACTGGAAAGCGTGCTGCGCTCACAGCCCGGTGAACAGCACACGCTGTTCAGGATCGGCGTGGCCGACGTGGTGCCCAAGTCGATTGTCTATCGCCTGATCGCCCCGACCATGGAGCTCAACGAGCCAATCCGTATCACCTGTCGCGAAGACAAACTCGAACGCCTGCTCGCCGACCTGGCCATCCAGCGCCTGGACATGGTGGTGTCTGACAGCCCGATGCCGCCGCATTTGGATATCCGTGGCTACAGTCAGAAACTGGGCGAATGCGGGGTCAGCTTTTTTGCCACTGAAGAGGTGGCGCAGCGTCTGACCATGGAGTTTCCGCAGGCACTGGACGGCGCTCCACTGCTGATTCCAGGTCAAGACACCGTGGTACGCGCCAGGCTGATGCGCTGGTTTGCCGAGCAGAAAATCCGCCCGCAGATCATCGGTGAATTTGACGACAGTGCCTTGATGAAGGCCTTCGGGCGCTCCGGCAGCGGTGTATTCGTCGCCCCCAGCGTAATTGCCCACGAGGTTCAGGAGCAATATGGCGTACGCCTGATTGGCCAGACCGAGGCGGTGACCGAGTCGTTCTACGCCATTACCGTCGAACGCAAGGTCCGCCACCCAGGCGTGGTGGCCATCACCGAGGGCGCGCGCAGCAAGCTGTTCAGCGACTGACTGCGGTCGGCAGCGGATCGAACCTGAGCATCGCCAGGGCCAGCAGGATCGCCAGGCCGACGATGGCCAGGATGATCCCGACCCCGAAACGCGCCACCGCCCTGCCCGCGTGTTCCGGGCCTGCAAGATTGACCACGGTCTCGCTGGCCAGCGACCAGAACACCGGCAAGGCCAGCGCCGGCAGCAGTCGCGCCAGCGCCATCACGCCATAAATCGAAACGCCCAAATCGCGAGCCATGGCAGGCAACAAACCGACAATCACCCTATGCGCGAGAAGCCTCGGGGTTTAGCCCGAGGTCGAGAGCGCGGACGCCGCAGGCGTCCTGGTTGGGAGTCTACTGTTCTTCGATGTATTGGCGCAGGATTTCAATCGGCGCACTGCCGCAGCTAGAGGCGAAGCAGGATGGCGACCAGAGGACACCCCTTCGCTTGAGCCAGGGGTGGAAATCCCCGAACTGCTTACGCAGCAGTCTGGATGATACCCTCTGAGTGAAGCCACCCGATTCGACAACGCCACCCATAGCTTGAAAGACCAAACCATAATTCATGCCATGAACCACACCAGGACCCTCAAGCTCCGAATCAAAGACAAGCACGCGAAAACGCTGCTTGCGATGGCGCGCGAGGTCAATCAGGTGTGGAACTACTGCAATGAAACGAGTCATCGCGCCATCCGGGAACGCCACCAGTGGCTCACCACCCAGACGTGCTCGTGCTGTGGAAGCATTTCCACCAGCAGTCCGAAAGGTAGAGCCGGTTTGCGAATAAGAGAATGGACTTGCGTGTGCTGCGGTACAGCCCACGACCGTGATGTAAACGCGGCCCGGAACATTCTTGCGGCGGGGCATCGCCGTCTAGCTGTAGGAATCCCCGCTCTTTAGGGCGGGGAGGATGTCAAAAACTCCGTGGTCACCACCGTGAAGCCGGCGGCAGACAACAGATAGACAGCTAACATCAGAACACTCCAACAACGATACGCCCCGCATGCGGGCCGTCGGGTGAAACAGAGGCCGAAGAGCCTCTGACATAAAGATGCGGCGATTCACAAAGGCGCGGCAATTATAGACAGCCGGGGCTGGCATGTTGTTGCGGGTTTTGCGCTAGGGGCTGTTGCCGTTTCAGCGCAGGCCGCGTTGCAGTGCCAAATCGTGTCAGGCGAGGCGAAGGGCGCAGGAAATGGTCGCTCCCTTTTCAACAAGTCCTTCAACGACGCATGGCGCGATTTGGGGCGCAACCTGCAGGGCCGTGGCTGTTTTGTCGCACGTATTCCAACAGGTGAAGCCTATACAGGCCGACAAAACAGACCTCGGCGCGGTTGTGATGAAACGGTAACAGTCCCTACCCACTGGCAATTGTGCCTGACAAGCCCTAGGCTGGCCGCCTGCCATTGTCCAGGGAGCACACCATGACCGACACCCCCGAATCCAGCAATGAATCCTCAGCCCTGCTGCTCGATGCCACGCAGGTCCGGATTCTCGGCAGCCTGATTGAAAAACAGGCCACCAGCCCGGAAAGCTATCCCCTGACCCTCAATGCCTTGATGCTGGCCTGCAACCAGAAAACCAGCCGCGAGCCGATAATGAACCTCACTCAGGGCCAGATCGGCCAGAGCCTGCGGAGCCTGGAAAACCTGGGACTGGCCAAGCTGGTGATGGGCAGTCGCGCCGACCGTTGGGAGCACAAGCTCGACAGGCATCTGGAACTGGTCCCGGCGCAATTGATCCTCACCGGCCTGTTACTGCTGCGCGGCCCGCAGACCGTCAATGAACTGTTGACCCGCAGCAACCGCATGCACGACTTCGAAGACGCCGAGCAAGTGCAGCACCAGCTCGAACGCTTGATAGCCCGCGGCCTAGTGTCACTGCTGCCGCGTCAGGGCGGTCAGCGTGAAGATCGCTACATGCACAAACTTGGCAGCGAAGCCGACCTGCAAGCCCTGCTCGACAGCCGCCAGCAGGCGCCAGAACGCAGCGCTTCGGCCTCCAGCGACCGGCTCGATGAACTCGAAGCGCGTATCGCCGCGCTGGAAGCGCGGCTGGCGCAACTGGAAGGCTGATCAGCCACGGGCAAATGCAGCCGCCCGCTGGTATTGCTCATCGCTGGGCCGCACCCCGGTGTACAGCACGAACTGCTCCAGCGCCTGGATCGCCGCCACCTGATCGCCGGTGATCAACTGTTTGCCGAGCTGACGCCCGGCCTGGATCAGCGGCGTTTCGGCCGGGGTGGCGACCACGTCGAACAGGGTCTGGGCCGCCTCGATGGCCGGCCGGTCGAACGCCAGCTCATCAGCCTGGGCGCCTGTCATGCCCAGCGGCGTGACATTGACCAGCAAGGCCGGCCTCTCAGCCCCCAACTCCGGCACCCAGCGCCATCCGCAGGTGGCCGCAAGCTGCTCGCCGGCCTGCCGGTTGCGGGCCACGATCACCCCGTCGCTAAAGCCGGCATCCCGCATCGCACAGGCCACCGCCTTGGCCATCCCGCCACTGCCACGCAAGGCAAAAGCAGTACGCGGCACGGCGTGGCTGTCGAGCAACTGCGCGACGGCGATGTAGTCGGTGTTATAAGCCTTGAGGTGGCCGTCCGTGTTGACGATGGTATTGATCGACTCAATGGCCGCCGCCGACGCATCCAGCTCATCGACCAGGGCAATGCAGTCTTCCTTGAACGGCATCGATACACCGCAACCGCGAATGCCCAGCGCGCGCATGCCAGTGACGGCGCCGATCAGGTCATTGGGGGCAAAAGCCTTGTAGTAGAAGTTCAGGCCCAGTTCACGGTACAGATAGTTGTGAAAGCGCACGCCGAAGTTTCCGGGGCGGGCGGCCAGGGACATGCACAATACGGTGTCCCGACTGGCAGTAATGGACATGCGAATCTCCTGAACGGTATTGGCTAAAATCTGGACAACAGGCGTAAACTTGTTGCGACAGACAAATGCTCGAAAAGTGCCGTCTGTCGTCAGGGCTTCCACCTTACACAAACTTTACCCAGCGGCTTCGCAGTTTGAACAAAACCGCTGTCTTAGTATTAACCCCGTGGCAGCACTGAAAGACGGTGCCCTGCGACAACGGGTCGAAAGCCGAGGAACAACCGTCATGATTCGTCATTTTTCCAAGATCGCCCTGTTTGCAGGTGCCCTGGCGCTGGCAGGTCAAGCCAATGCCGGTGGCCATGGCTGGGGAGGTCCGGCGATAGCGGGTGCAATAGTCGGTGCCGCCGTGGTGGGCGCCGCCGTGGCCGGCAGCCGCGACCGGACCGTTTACGTAGAGCGCGAGCCTGTCTACATCCAGCGTGAGCCCGTGTACGTGCAGCCACGCAACGTGTATTACGCACCACCACCGCCACCGGTCTACTACCGCCCGGCACCGGTCTATGAAGTGGTCGAGCGCTACCCCGGCCCACCACCAGGCTACTACCGTCACTACGGTCCACCGCCACAGCCGGTGTACTACGGCCCACCACGCGGCCGCTGGTAAGACTCACCCAACCCCGCCCTTATGGCGGGGTTGTCGTTTATGGCCGTTGTATCAATGACCACTATCGAAAGTGTTGATTTCTGTCAGCCACCGGGCGTGAGTAAGGTGAACTGCATCGGTTACGGAGGCAGTCATGAACAAGGTCAATATCATGTCGGTGGTAGGCAGTGCAGTCCCGGCGCAATTGCGCGAGCAAGGGCTGCTGGCGTGCTGGTATCTGATGCGCGACGGTGAGGCGGTCAGCGGCCCGCTGACCTCGCTGCCCGCCGCCCAGGCGCTGTACCAACAATTGGAAAAGCCCAGGCTCAATGGCTGAAGCCGCGGCTCAAAGACGCTCAGCGATCACTACGATGATCTGACAACGCTGCGCCAGCTTTTGCAAACGTCGTTCAATAACCGTATACACCGCCCGATCAGTGCGACCGCTGTCCAGTTCATCGATTACATCGTTGGCGATTTGGCGCAGTTCATGGACGACCACGATCCGGTCGTCATTCAGATCATGCTTATGCGACTCGAACAACCGGTGCAGGTAGTCCTGCAAGGTGAATTTCAGACGATGCCGGTCATTGGCGCGCAGGTGCAACAGATTAAGGCTGATGCGCCCCTGCATTTCGCTCAACTCACCGCACAGGTACTGGATGCGCCGTGCGTAGCCCACTTCGCGCTCGCGCAATTGCCGCTGCGCTTCACGCGCCTGCTGGCTGCGCTGGATGGCCGGCACCGCCACTGCCAGCAACAACGCCACGATGACCCCGGTGGCCTGCACCCAGCCGGCCCAGTCCACTGGCTTGACCAGAAAACCGGCGCCCAGCATAACCACTGTAATTACCGCAGCAACGACAACCAGTAACAGGTAATCCTTGCCGATCAACCCCTTGGGCATTGCCTGACTCCTTGAACCCGTGACATTCGAATGACGTGGGATGCTAATCGGTGTAGGTGACAGATACCACGAATATTACGGGCAATACCGTTTTGTCACTTAACCCTCTCTGAACAAATATCCAATGGCTCGACTTAATGCACAAATGCGCCACTCGCCCCATCGACTTTAGGCAAAAACTGCTTCTAAAATGCGCTGTTTTTCCTGTTTTGTCGTGTGCCGACGCACCTTCCATTGAGTGAGTACTGTTCTTGAAAATCCGTCTTTGTACGCTGGGCCTTTTAGTTGCACTTACAGGCTCGCTGATCGGTACTCAGGCACTGGCCAATGAGCCTGCCCCGTTCAATCGTGACCCGGCCAATCTGCACCTGGCCTCCGGCAGCACCATGGTTGTCGACCTGCAAACCAATAAAGTCATCTACGCCAATAACCCGGATGTGGTGGTGCCGATTGCCTCGGTCACCAAACTGATGACTGCCATGGTCGTGCTGGACGCCAAGCTGTCGATGGACGAACTGATCCCGGTCGATATTTCCCAAACCAAAGAAATGAAAGGGGTGTTCTCGCGGGTCAAACTGGGCAGCCAGCTTAATCGTCGTGACATGTTGCTGATTACCCTGATGTCTTCGGAAAACCGTGCGGCAGCCAGCCTGGCCCACAGTCACCCAGGAGGTTATCCGGCGTTTATCAAAGCCATGAATGCCAAGGCCAAGGCGCTGGGCATGAGCCATACGGCGTTCCTGGAACCGACCGGCTTGTCGGTGTTTAACGTATCGACGGCGCGCGACCTGACCAAACTGTTGATGGAAGCACGTAAATATCCATTGCTCAGCGAGTTGAGCGCGACCGAAGAAAAGACCGTGCGCTTCAGCAAGCCCAATTACACCCTCGGCTTTCGCAACACCGATCATCTGGTGCATCGGGAGAATTGGGATATTCGCCTGACCAAGACCGGCTTTACCAATCAGGCCGGGCACTGTCTGGTGCTACTGACCACCATGGCCAAGCGGCCGGTGTCGGTGGTGATTCTTGATGCCTTCGGCAAGCAGACGCACTTTGCCGATGCCAGCCGCCTGCGCAAATGGCTGGAAACCGGCCAGAGCGGCCCGGTACCCGCGGTGGCGTTGCAGTACAAAAAAGAGAAGAATCTGGCAATCAGGCAAAATGGCTTGCAACAGGCCAAGGAATAACTGCACACCTGACGTACCCCTGTAGGAGCGACCTTGGTCGCGAAGACGGCATGACACTCACAACAAATGTGCTGTTTCACCGTCCTCTTCGCGAGCAAGCTCGCTCCTACATACAGCGACTCAACCGAACTGGGTGACCAGTTTGGTGTTCAGGTAAGCCTCGATGGCCTCGGTGCCCCCTTCAGAACCGTAACCGGAGTCCTTGATGCCGCCAAACGGCACCTCCGGCAGGCCGATGCCTTGGTGGTTGATGCTCAGCATGCCGGCTTCGATACCGTAACTCAGCGCCTGGGCAGTCTTGATCGAGGTGGTGAAGGCATAGGATGCCAGGCCGTAAGGCACCCGGTTGGATTCGGCGATCGCCTCTTCGACACTGTCAAACGGCACCAGCAAGGCCACCGGCCCAAACGGCTCGTCGTTCATGATGCGCATGGCTGTAGTCAGGCCGCTCAGCACGGTGGGCTCGAAGAACCAGCCGTCGCCTTCAATCGCCTTGCCACCGGTTTCCAGGCGGGCACCATGGCTGACGGCATCGTCAACCAGTTCCCGTAGCGCCGGGACCCGGCGTGGGTTGGCCAACGGCCCCATGGTGGTGCCTGCGTCCAGCCCGGAACCGACCTTGACCTCGCGGGTCAGGCCGACGAACCGCTCAGTGAACTCATCGAACACCTCACGCTGCACCAGAATCCGGGTCGGCGAGACACACACTTGCCCGGCATTGCGAAATTTGCTGGCCGCCAGGGTGCGGGCGGCAAGATCCAGGTCAGCATCGGCAAACACCAGCGCCGGAGCATGACCGCCCAGCTCCATGGTGGCGCGCTTCATATGCTGGCCGGCCAGCGCTGCCAGTTGCTTGCCGACGGGTGTCGAGCCGGTGAACGTGACCTTGCGGATCACCGGGTGCGGGATCAGGTAGCCGGAAATCTGCGCGGGGTCGCCGTAAACCAGACCGATCACACCCGCCGGTACGCCGGCGTCGTGGAAGGCGCGGATCAGTTCGGCCGGCGATGCCGGGGTTTCTTCCGGGGCCTTGACGATGATCGAGCAACCGGCGGCCAACGCCGAAGACAGCTTGCGCACCACCTGGTTGATTGGAAAATTCCACGGTGTGAACGCGGCGACCGGGCCGACCGGTTCCTTGATGACTTTCTGCTCGACATGCACGTTACGCGACGGCACCAGGCGGCCGTAGCTGCGGCGCCCCTCTTCAGCCAGCCAGTCGATGATATCGGCGGCCGACAGTGCCTCGGCACGGGCTTCGGCCAACGGTTTGCCTTGCTCTTGGGTCATGATCCGGGCAATGGCCTCGGCGCGCTCGCGAACCAGCACCGCAGCCTGACGCATGATCTTGTAGCGCTCGAACGCCGGCGTCACCCGCCAGGTCGCAAAGCCGCGCTCGGCGGCGGCCAAGGCTTCGTCCAGGTCGGCGATATCGGCGTGGGCGACCTGGCCGATGGTCTGGCCAGTGGCTGGGTTCAACACCGGCTGTGAGCGGCCGTCACGTGCGGCGCGCCATTGACCGTCGATATACAGTTGCACATCTGGATACATCGTGACTCTCCATTGGCTAACTTAGAATAAAAACCGTCTGTCGTTTCTCTCTATGGGTTACATGGGGCTGTCTGCGCGCAGATCAACCACGGCATTACAAAATCGGCCGTCCGCCAGTGACACCAAAGCGTTCGCCTGACAGGAAGCTGCCTTCGTCACTGGCCAGCAGTACATACAGCGGCGCAACCTCGACCGGCTGACCGGGGCGACCTAGCGGTGTGTTGCTGCCGAACTGCTCGACCTCCTCTGCCGGCATCGTCGCCGGAATCAGCGGCGTCCAGATCGGCCCCGGTGCAACGCTGTTGACCCGAATACCCCGCTCACCCAGCAACTGCGCCAGCCCACCGGTGAAGTTGGCGATCGCACCCTTGGTGGTCGCGTAAGGCAGCAGCGTCGGTTTGGGCATGTCGGAATTGACCGAACTGGTGTTGATGATGGAGGCACCGGCCTGCATGTGCGGGACCGCCGCCTGGCAGATGCGGAACATCGCGGTGATGTTGATATCGAAGGTGCGCACCCACTCCTCGTCCGGGATATCTTCAAAGCGCTGGTGGGTCATCTGGAATGCCGCGTTATTGACCAGCACATCGAGGCGCCCGAATTGCGCCACGGTCTTGTCGACGATCTCCTTGCACATGGCTTTTTCAGCAAGGTCACCGGGCAGCAACAGACACTGGCGCCCCGCGCGCTCGACCCAGCGTGCGGTTTCCTGAGCGTCATCATGCTCATCCAGATAGGCCACTGCCACATCAGCACCTTCACGGGCAAAGGCGATTGCCACCGCACGACCGATACCGCTGTCGGCCCCCGTGATCAGCGCCACCTTGCCCTGCAAGCGGCCCGATCCGGTGTAGCTTTCTTCGCCGCAGTCGGGGTAAGGGTCCATGCGGCCCTGGCTGCCGGGCACCGGCTGGGTCTGTTTAGGAAACGGTGGGCGTGGATAGTCAGTCATGAAGGATTTCCTCTGCATGGGATGTCTTTGTGTGTCCCCCATGCGCCGCCTGGTGTTCAACACAGTCACCGGCGGCCCTGACGAATGGTCGGCATCGGGCATGCCGACCGGATGAGACCGCCGGTCGGAAACGGCCTGGCGACAAACCGCCGTCATTGGCGTGCGCACACGAACATCTCGCCCGCAAGTCCCTACCCCTTAACAAAATGTGTAACGGGTTTTGTATCAGCAACGGACTAACGCTTCGCGAGTCGACAAGCGGCTATATGCCAAGACTTTTTGATTTCATAATTTGAGCAGGTACGCAAGGCGCGTCGCATCATCCGCAGGAGGCACTGATGAAAACCCTGATACTCGCGCTGGCCTTTGTGGCTCCCACGCTGGCAGTCCATGCTGCCGACAAGCCGATCAACATTCCGCACGATCCGGGCGCCCAGCACGCACTGGTGAAAAAGTCCGGTCACCCACAGCAGCGTGTGGTCGTGACCCGACGTGAGGGCACGCTGGGTGTGTTGTACTCCCGGCACCTCTACAACTGCGAACGTGCCACGGTCTCGCTCCTGGGCACCGGTGAGAGCCTGGAGAGCCTGGACAGTGCCAAACCATTGAGCGGCATGTTGCCGGTGGTTGAAGACTCAACGGCTTACTACATCGCGGCGGAAGCCTGCAGTTGAGCGACACCGTACAAGCAAAAAAAAGGGCCATCCCCATGCCTTGGCGGGATGACCCGAAGCTCACTGTCTTGAAGGGGCAGTTGCTATTTCGCGGTAATCACTGACAACTTGGTAATACCGGCGCGTTCGATGGAGGCCATGGCCCGCGCCACTTCGCCGTAGTTCACGCCATTATCGGCCTGCAGTTGCACCCGAACCTTATCGTCCTTGGCCTTGGCCGCCTGCAGGTTGGTTTCCAGCAGATCAGGCTGGATCTCATCCTTATTGATAAACACCTTGCCCTGCCCGTCGATGCTGACCACCAACGGGTCTTTCTGCTCGGCCGGTGCAACTGCTTCAGTCTTGGGCAGGTTGATCGGGATCGAATTGGTCAGCAGCGGTGCGGTGACGATGAACACCACCAGCAGTACCAGCATCACGTCCACCAGCGGGGTTACGTTGATCTCGCTGAGCACTTCATCACTGTCTTGGGTCGAGAACGCCATATCAGGACGCCTCCTTCACTTTCTGGCCGCTGGCAGTGGCGCCGGACTTGAGCACCGGGTGCAGCAGCACGCGGAACGAATGCTTCTGGGCCAGGCTGTAGAAGTCATGGGCGAAATCGTCCAGGTCGGCAGCGGTCAGCTTCAGGCGACGCAGGAAGTAGTTGTAAACCAGTACCGCAGGCACTGCGACAGCGATACCGACACCGGTTGCGACCAGTGCCGCACCGATTGGCCCGGCGACGGTTTCCAGGCTGGCCGAACCGGCCGCACTGATACCTTTGAGCGCTGACATGATGCCCCACACGGTGCCAAACAGGCCGATGAACGGCGAGGTGCTGCCGATACTGGCCAGTACCGCCAGGCCGGTTTCCAGCGAGCGGCGTTCACGGACGATCTGCTGGCGCAAGGCGCGCTCCAGACGGTCCTGGTGGTTGATCGACTGGCTCAGGTCGTTCTGGGCGTTTTCCTGCACTTGGATGGCCGCGTAACCGGCCTGCGCGACACGGGCAGCGGAGCCTGGGTTGTTGTGCGCCAGCTCGGCTGCGGAGTCGAGACTGGAGGCGGCCCAGAATTTCTTGTGGAAGGCCTTGTCCTGGCCCTTCAGGCGTGAGAACTGCACGCCCTTGAGCAGGGCCAGGCCCCACGTCACAACGGAGAAGCCAATCAGCAGCCAGATGACCGCGTGTTCAACAGATTCGAATGGAGATGCCAGTAGGTTCATGTTCGGTACTCTCGTGCAGATGCATCAGGTCGGGTGTGCGATGCTCCTTTTGTCAGGTCGCCCGCTGAAATGGGGTAAAGCGCAATTTTTGGTTAGAAAACCGGGTAAAGCCGTTACTTGAGCTTGAAGTCGATCGGTACGCTGACCCAGCCATCGACCGGTTTGTCGCCCTGTTTGCCGGGTACAAAGCTCCAGCGCTTGACGGCGGTCACGGCGGCTTCATCGAGCTGGTCGCGGCCGCTGCTCTTTTGAATCTGGATATCGCCCGGACGACCACTGGCCAGTACATGCACTCGCAGCAACACAGTGCCTTCCCAACCGCGGCGCATCGCCAGCGACGGGTATTCCGGCGCCGGGTTACGCAGGTAACCGGCACTGGCCGATGGCGGAGTCACCGGCGCAGGCGCGGGTGGTGCCGGCGGTGCTGGCGCGGCGACCGGTTGCGGCGGAGGCGGCGTTGGCGCTGGTGGCTGCTCGACCGGCTTGGGCACAGGTTTTGGTGCAGGCTTGACCACCGGTTTCGGCTTGGGCTTGGGCGGCGGCGGTTTGACCGCCAGTTCGTCTTCAACCGGTGGCGGCGGCTCCTGAACCACCGGCTCAGGGATCGGCTCCGGCGGCGGAGGCTCGACCAATGGCGGAGTGGGGGCGGAAAATTCGATGGTCATCGGCGGAATTTCCGGCGGCACGACCGGCAACGCGGGGGTTGGTGTCTGGCTGACCCAGTAGATCACTGCGCCGTGCAACACCAGGGCGAAGGCGCCCAACAGAATGCCTTCCCGGCGGCCCAGAACCCGCTTGGGCGTGCTGTGCAAACGCGACAGCGCCAAGGGTCCACGGTAAGGACGGCCCAGGTCGACCAACTCGCCGCTTGGTGCCTGGCGCCAAGGCACCTCATGTGCACTGGCAGCGGTCTGGACATTGCCCATTGATTCACTCCTGCATTTTTTCGGTAAAAAAATCCAGGTTCTGTTGGTATCAGTCACCCTTCTTCAAAGTGGTTTTCGCTGAGGGCAATCATCTACGAAACCCTATACGCCAGAAAGGAATATTTAGTTCGTTGTTTATACACAAAAGAAATATGCAGTTTTTAGCCATGGATACTGCGCCGGTCCGCAGAGCCCTGTGCCAAAGCCGTTGCACAGCCGCTGACAAAAAGCGCTTTGACAACGCAGAGCAAATAGCCATTACTCATCGAACCCGCTCACCAGCGGTGCAGAACCAACAAGGAGCTGTTCATGCTGAAGGATTCAGAACTGCACGGCTGGATCAAGCCTGCCACTCAGGACACCGGGGTCATCATCATTTGCAGCGGTGACCTGCCCTGCTACCTGGTTGACACCCTTGCCGCCCGGATCAGCGATTGGGACCAGGTCGCGTGCCTGTATATCCCGTACCCGATGCAACTGGAGCATCAATGGCTGGCCGCCGAAGCCAGCAACCCCGATGCGCACCAGCCAACGCGCTGCGTTGCCAGCGAGTTGCTCGGCCAGATCCCCAAGACCTGCCATTTGCTGGACGTCGAAATGCTGCACAGCGTGCACCTGACCTGGCTGGGGTCGGTGTGCGGGCACCGCCTGCACTTTTTCGGTCTGGATGCCGCCGAACAGGCGCAAGCCGTAATGGATATCCAGATCGAGGAAATTCTCGACACCACCGGGCAATTGGTCAGAGGCTATCTGCAGGACCACTTTCTTTCGCCCGCGTAGCAATAATGCCGATCATTCAAGCCCCATGATGCGCTAAATCCGTGAGAGCGAGCTCGCCAGAGGGCCGGTGAAATCAGCACATTAGCGATCGGTTTCACGCCGCCTTCGTCGGTATGCCGCCCAGACCAAGGTCGCTCCTACACAGTGCCGTGTCTCAGGCACGGCAGCATGATGACCGGCTAAAACGCCAGTTGGGTGGTCGACAGCACCTGGCGCAGGCCCATGAACGAGCGTATCTGCCTGACCCCGGGCAGGTACAACAACTGCTCGGCGTGCAGTTTGTTGAAGCTCTGGCTGTCACGGGTGCGCAGCAGCATGAAGTAGTCGAACTCGCCGGTAACCACATGCACCTCCATGCAGCCGGAGATTTTCTGAGCGGCGGCTTCGAACTGGGCAAACGACTCCGGCGTCGAACGGTCCAGTACCACGCCAATCAGCACCACCATGCCCGCCTCGAGCGCCTCACCGTCGAGCAACGCAACCACCCCTTTGATAATCCCGGCCTGCTTGAGTCGCTCGACCCGGCGCAGGCAGGCCGGCGGGCTGAGGCTGACTTTCTCGGCCAGCGCCACGTTGGAGATTGAAGCATCGCGCTGCAAGCTGCGCAGGATCGCCTTGTCGATCCGGTCGAGAACCGGTGGCGAGCCAGGCTGGCGGGTTTTGCTGTGTTCATTTATTGCTTTCATGGTCCATTTCACGAAATAAAATGATCTTCAAATAGAAATCACGAACATTAAGTTCGTCAACTGATCATTCTTTGCAACCCGTCATTTCCACGCTTTTCTTAAGATGAGTCCATCGTTCGAGCACTGATGGAGCCTCACCATGAATCTGGGAAAATTCAAACGTTACCCGCTGACCTTCGGCGCCTCGCCGATCACCCCACTCAAACGCCTGAGTGAGCACCTGGGCGGCAAGGTCGAGCTGTACGCCAAACGCGAAGACTGCAACAGCGGCCTTGCCTTCGGCGGCAACAAGACGCGCAAGCTTGAATACCTGATTCCTGAAGCCATTGAAGGCGGCTACGACACGCTGGTGTCGATCGGCGGCATTCAGTCCAATCAGACCCGGCAGGTCGCGGCGGTGGCCGCCCATTTGGGCATGAAGTGCGTGCTGGTCCAGGAAAACTGGGTGAATTACTCCGATGCGGTGTATGACCGGGTCGGCAATATCGAGATGTCGCGGATCATGGGCGCTGATGTGCGCCTGGACAGCGCAGGCTTCGACATCGGCATCCGTCCGAGTTGGGAAAACGCCATGGCTGATGTCCAGGCCAAGGGCGGCAAGCCCTACCCGATTCCGGCCGGTTGCTCGGAACACCCGTACGGCGGCCTGGGCTTCGCCCGCTTTGCCGATGAAGTGCGGCAACAGGAAGAACAACTCGGCTTCAAGTTCGACTACATCGTGGTCTGCTCGGTGACCGGCAGCACCCAGGCCGGCATGATCGCAGGCTTTGCCGTCGATGGTCGCGCCCAGCGGGTGATCGGCATCGACGCCTCGGCCAAGCCGCAACAGACCCGCGAGCAGATCCTGCGCATCGCCCGGCATACCGCAGAGCTGGTCGAACTGGGTCGGGAAATCAACGACGACGACGTGGTACTCGACACTCGCTTTGGCGGTCCTGAATACGGCCTGCCCAGTGACGGTACGCTGCAAGCGATCCGCCTGTGCGCCAGGCTCGAAGGGGTACTGACCGACCCGGTCTACGAAGGCAAATCGATGCACGGGATGATCGAGATGGTGCGCAATAACGAATTCCCGGAGGGCTCGCGCGTACTGTATGCACATCTGGGCGGCGTGCCGGCGATCAATGCCTATAGTTTCCTGTTCAAAGACGGCTGAAACGCACGACAGATTCAGGGCCGCCTTGTGCGGCCCTGAAGAGCGGGGTCAATGGTGGGTGGCGGGCTTGCTGGTCCGGGTGGGCAGGCACACGGCATAGGCCATGGCCTCATCGCGGGTGTTGAAAATGGCCAGACGGTCGTGGTCGGTGCAGACCCGCCAGGGGCCGTTGTTCACACTGATCACCTGGTAGCCGTTGACTTGCACCTTGTGCAGCATCGCAGTACTCATGTTCACCTCCAGAGATACGGGTGTGTTGCATCATTTACCTTACACCTCTGAAGGCTGCATGACAGGACCGTTCGGCACATTGCAGACTCTGCGGCCCACCACCGCCGATCAATGACCGCTGTGTGCACCGTGCCCGGCATGCGCATCATGGTCACTGGTGTTCAGCGCGCGGACCTGGGCCTGTACTTCAACGCTCTGGCGCTCGCCCTTGGCGTCCTGCACCGTGAGGGTCAGCGGGATCTGGTCGCCTTCCTTCGCCTGAGCCACCAGACCAATCAGCATCACATGGTAGCCCTCGGCGCTGAACGTCACGGTCTTGCCGGCTGGCAGCTCGACGCTGCTGACAGGTTTCATGCTCATGACCTCGCCTTTCATGCTCATCTCGTGGATTTCCACGGTCTTGGCTGCAGGCGAGGCGACACCGACCAGCGTGCTGTCGCTGCTGGCAGTCAGTTGCATGAACGCACCGGTGGCCGGCTGACCGGCGACGGTGGCGCGCACCCAGGCATCCTTGACCTGAGTCTCGGCATGGGCAGGCAGGCTCAGGCCCAGCAACAGCGCGCAGGAGCCAACGACCTTCAACGATTTAACCATCAGCGTATTCATCAGCAGACTTCCATAAGGGTGAGCAGGTCTTCGGTGCATTGCTGGGCGGTCAGTTTGTGGCCCAGGCTCAGGCGCAGCACGCCGCGGCTGTCGTACACGTAGCTGGTTGCGGTATGGGAAATGGTGTAGCTGTCGCCCAGCGGGACTTTCTCAAAGAACACGCCGAACTCTTTGGCGGTAGCGGCGGTTTCTTCGAGGGTGCCAGACAGCGCCACAAACTCGGGATCGAAAGCCTTGACGTACTTGTCGATGATCTGCGGCGTGTCGCGCTCCGGGTCCAGGGTGATGAAGATCACCTGGAAAATCGGCGCATCGGCGCCCATCAGTTTCTTGATCTGCGCCGCACGGGCCAGCGCGGTCGGGCAGATCGCCGGGCATTGGGTGAAGCCGAAGAACACCATCGGCATGTAACCGCGAAAGCTCGACACGGTCTTGAGGTTACCGTCGACGTCACGCAATTTGAAATTGCGCCCGATGATCTGGTTGCTCATGTCCTTGCCGTGCTTGAACGGCAGGACGTTGGAGTTGCCGCATCCGGCCAGCAGGCCGCCCATGCTCAGCATGGACAGGCCGGCGACCACCTGGCGGCGGGAAAAGTGATGACTCATGCACTGCGGTCCTGTTTAGAGGATCGGGACGGGATCACTCCCGTACTGTCAGACAGCGCGCACCGTGTACACGGTGGGCCGCACAAAGATGCCACGCGGTGGTATCAGGGCGCCTGAGCGACACGGCCCGGTGAACAGTGGCGCAGCGATGTCCAGCTCAGGCGTTCGGGCATCAGGGCGCGGCGGCGCAGGGTTCGCACCAGCCAGCCCAGGGCTGCGAAGCCGAGCAATGCGCTGGTCAGTTTGCTGGCGTAAGCGCAGTCGAACAGCGCCAGTTGCATGAGCAGACCGTGGCCGGTCTGGTCCTGACTGTGTGCGGCAGGACTGTGCACGGCGGACTCGTCCGGGCCGCAGATATCGCTCATGGCAACAGGCATGAAGGCACTGAGCATCTGCCCGTGGCCGATGCTGCAGGCCAGGGCGCCGAGCAGGACCAGACCGGCAAGCAGGACGGCCAGCGGCGAGCGATGAGTGCGGACGAATTTCATGGCGGCGAATTTACCACTGCGCAGGCTGGGGGAACACCTTCATTGCGTCACCGGTGTCCGGTAGCCGGAGCAAAGCGCCTGCTGGCCGGGCGTGCGTGTCTGTGCGGCAAAATGGCGCATGGGGTCATATTCGTCTGACCGGCCGGGCGGCGAGCGGGTGCGCAGTGTGAGGTGCCTGTATTCGGCCTGGTAGATGTGTAAGCGTTTATGTAGCAACACGCCAGCAGCGGCCAATCCTCAACTAGGCTCAGGATGACTGTCTGAGGAGTCACTGCCATGTCTGAGAATCTGCCCGACGATCCGCTGGTCAAGCTGCTGGACCGGCTCATTCAGAACAACTCGGCGCTGGTCGCGACCGTCGAGGACATCGCCCTGTGGATCGACCAGCAAGGCGACCCGCACAGCCTGGCGCGCATCCATGAACATTTGGCGACAATCCGCGACAACAGCGAGGTGGTGCAGGCGAGCTTCGCGGAACTGGTCGCCCGCGCCGCGCTGAAGCACGAAGAAGACCTTGAGGATTAATCGCTAGCGAGCCGATAGCCGACGCCCGCCTCGGTGATGATGTACCTCGGCGCGGTCGGCTCATCGGCCAGTTTCTGGCGCAGGTGGCCGACCACGATGCGCAGGTAGTGGCTGTCCTGGGTGTGGGTCGGCCCCCAGATGTCCCTGAGCAGCTGTTGCTGGGTGATGACCCGGCCGGGATGGCGGGCCAGCGCGGCCAACACCGCGTACTCCTTGCGGGTCAGCGCGACGTCCTGGCCGTGCAGTTGCACACGGCGGGCCGCCAGATCAATGCTCAGCGGGCCGAGGGTCAGCACTGCCTGGGCCTGCTGAGTGTCGGCAGGCTGACGCAGCAACGCACGAATACGGGCGAGAAACTCCTGAATGCCAAACGGCTTGGTCACGTAGTCGTTGGCCCCGGCATCGAGGGCCTGGACCTTCTGCGCCTCGCTGGCGCGCACCGAGAGCACCATCACCGGGACCCGCAGCCACTCGCGCAGCTCGACCAGTAATTGCTGGCCGTCCATGTCGGGCAAGCCCAGATCAAGCACTACCAGGTCCGGGCGGTTGAGCGCCGCCTGGTTCAGACCTTCGGCGCCATCGCCCGCCTCCAGTACCTTGTAGCCCTGGGATGCCAGGCTGATGCGCAAGAACTTGCGGATCTGCGGCTCGTCGTCGATGACCAGAATGGTCGCTGTCTGCTGGGGGCTCACCGGCTGTAATCTCGTGGGGGATACGCGCTCATTCTGAGTCTGCCTGGGGTTGGGCTGGCAAGGGTAAATGCAAGGTCATGCAAGTGCCGAGCCCGTCGATGCCCTCGGCCACTGTGACCCTCCCGCCATGGGCGCCGACCATGCCCTGACAGATCGCCAGCCCCAGGCCGGTGCCGGGGCCACCGCGATCACCGCGTGCTGCGGTGTAAAACATGTCGAAGATTTTCGCCCGCTCGGCTTCGGGAATCCCAGGCCCCTGATCGCTGACCAGCAACTGCAACTCGCCCTCACTGACCCGGCTGTGCACGCGCAGCACCCCGCCGACTGGCGAAAAGCGTGCCGCATTCTCCAGCACATTGACCAGCGCCTGCTCGATCAGTGCCGCATGCACGTACAACAGCGGCAGTTCAGCGGCCATCTGCACCTCGACCTGCAACGGCGCCAACACCGCACGCAAGCGGCCCAGCGCGCTGCCGACGATGTCGGCCGGGGCCACCCAATCGCGAGCCAGTTTCAGTGAGCCATGGCCCAGGCGGGTCATGTCCAGCAGGTTCTGGATATAGCGGTCCAGCCGTTCGGCCTCGTCGCGGGTGCCTTCAAGCAGCTCGCGGCGGTCATCCAGCGGGATCGCTTCGCCCAGCGCCAACAGGCTATCGATGCTGCCGCGCATAGCGGTCAACGGCGTGCGCAGATCATGCGACACCGAGGCCAGCAAGGCGCTGCGCAGTTGTTCGGTTTCACCATGCAGGCGCGCCGATTCCAGATCCTGCACCAGTTGCGCACGGGCCAGCGCCTGGGCCAGCGGCTGGCTGAGGGCGCTGAGCAAACGCCGGTGCTGGGCCGTGAAGCGATGGCCTGGCCGAGGGCAGACGCCAAGCAGCGCCAGCGGCCCTTCTTCAGCCGACACCGGCCACCACCACCAGCGTCCGGACGGCAAAGTACCGGTGTCCAGCCCGGCTGCCTGATCGTGCTGCCAGGCCCAATCAGCCGCTACTCGCTCGGCCTCGCTGAAGGTCAGCGGGCCGCCCAGCTCCACCACCCAACTGGCGTTCTGGTCACGGCCGAGCAGGCACAGTTGCAGCTCCGGCCAGCCACTGAGGTGTTGCTCGGCGGCGCTGAGCACCGCCTGACGGTCAGTGGCGGCAGTAAGCTTGCGCGACAGGTCGAGCACCGTACTGGTTTGCTCCTGAGTGGCGCGCAAGGCCTTGAACTGACGGCGCTGGCGGCTGGCAAGCTGGCCGGTGAGTGCCGCCATGAGCAGAAAGAACACCAGCGTCAGTACGTCTTCCTCGCGCTGGATACTCAACGAAAAGTTGGGCGGCATGAACAGGAAGTCATAAGCCAGAAACGACAGTAATGCACAGAACAGGGCCGGCCCGACACTGCTGCGCACCGCCACCAGCAGCACCGCCATGAGGAAGATCAGCGAGATATTGGGTAACGCCAGAATCCCGGCAATCCCCCAGGCCACACCACTGGCCAGCGCGGTCGCGAGCACCGCCAGCGCGTAGTCCAGCCCCTTGATCGGGGCGCGCTGACGAGGCCGGTCGGGCAAGGCCTGGCTGTCCAGCACGCTGATTTCCAGACCGTGGGCCTCACGCAACAAACGCCCGGCCACCCCGCCACCGAACAGCCGCCGCCGCCACAGGTGTCGTGACTGACCGACCATCACCACGCTGGCCCGACGCTCGACGGCATGCTGCAACAGGGTCCGGGCCACCTCACCGGCGCGCAGGGTCACCACCTCGCCGCCCAGGCGCTCGGCCAGTTGCTGGGCGCCCTGCAAGTAAGCCCGGCCCTGCTCATCCAGTGGCCGGTCGGCGTCGACATGCACCAGGCTCCAGGGCAGGTGACGACGTTCAGCGACCCGGCTGGCATGGCGCACCAACAGGTCGGCCTGGATATCGCCGTCAATCCCGACCAACAGCCGGCCACGCACCGCCGGTGCCTGTTCGCCGCGTTGCCGATACCCCTGGGCCAGATCGTTGTCCACCTGCGCGGCGGCGGTCTGCATCGCCAGTTCGCGCAAGGCGGTGAGGTTGGTCTGGCTGAAAAACGCATCGATGGCTGCCCGTGCCTGCTCCGGCACATACACCTTGCCGTCGCGTAGCCGCTCCAGCAGCTCTCGCGGCGGCAGGTCGATCAGCACCAGCTCGAAGGCTTCCTGCAACACCCAGTCCGGCAGGGTTTCGCGGACCTGGACGCCGGTGATGGCGCGTACCTGGTCGTTGAGGCTTTCCAGGTGCTGGACATTGACCGTGGTGTACACGTCAATGCCTGCGGCAAGCAGTTCGTGCACATCCTGCCAGCGCTTGTCATGGCGGCTGCCCGGCACGTTGCTGTGCGCCAGTTCATCAACCAGCACCAGCGCCGGCGCCGCCCGCAACACGCCGTCGAGGTCCATTTCTTCAAGGGTCATGCCCCGGTATTCGCGGCGCAGCATCGGCAATTGCGGCAGCCCGACCAGCAGCGCTTCGGTCTCGGCCCGACCGTGGGTTTGCACCACGGCGGCGAGCAGGTTCACCCCTTGGCGCATGCGGCTGTGGGCGGCTTGCAGCATGGCGTAGGTCTTGCCCACCCCCGGCGCTGCACCGAGAAAAATTTTCAGGCGCCCGCGACCGTCGCGGGGCAGTTGGGCCAGGATGGCATCAGCTCGGCTGGAGTCACTCACGTGTCGGCTTGCTCGGTCAGGATCAATTAAGGGGGATCGCGAAGACATCACCACAAAGGTTACATTTTTGCCACGCGCGCCTGGGCGTCAAGGCTGCGATTGAGCGCCAGCACATTGACCACTGGCGGGCCGAACAACGGCCGTTCAGTATGGGCCTCGATCAGCGCACGCAGTTGTTGCTCGGGCAGATTGCGCGCGACCGCCACGCGCCCGACCTGCCAGTCGGCGGCTTCAGGCGGCAGGTGCGGGTCCAGGCCGCTGCCTGAGGTGGTCAGCAAGGCGATTGGCACTGCGCCCTGCCCTTGGCTTTTCAACAATGTGGCGGTTTCAGCCACCCGGCTGGCCAATGCCGGGTTAGCGGCGGACAGGTTGCTGGCGCTGCTGGCCACCGTGGCAAAAGCGCCGGCCGAAGGGCGTGGCTGGAACCACTGCGGGCCATCGAAAGGCTGGGCAATCAGTGCCGAACCGCGGACCTGGCCGCTGGCATCACGCACCAGGCTGCCATTGGCCTGTTCGGCAAACGCCAGTTGCGCAACGCCGGTAACCGCCAGCGGATAGGCCACACCAGTGACCAGGGTCATCAACAGCAACAGGCTCAGCGCCGGGCGCAGGATGGTTGTCATGTACATCTCCTCGCAAAATTGATTACCTGTAGGAGGGGCTTGAGCCCCGAAGCAACAAATACATAGTCGCCGTCAGGCTGTGTCACACCAGATTCAGTGCACCAAGCAACAAATCGATCAGCTTGATCCCCACAAACGGCACAATCAGCCCGCCGACGCCGAAAATCAGCAGGTTGCGGCGCAGCAGGTGGGCAGCGCTGGCAGCCTGGACGCGCACGCCACGCAGGGCCAACGGGATCAGTGCGACGATGATCAGCGCATTGAACACGATGGCCGAGACGATGGCGCTCTCCGGGCTGGCCAGTTGCATGATGTTGAGCACGCCCAGTTGCGGGTAGATCGCGGCGAACAGCGCCGGCAGCACAGCAAAATACTTGGCCACATCGTTGGCAATGGAAAAGGTCGTCAGCGCACCACGGGTCACCAGCAGTTCTTTGCCGACCTGCACCACATCCAGCAGCTTGGTCGGGTCGCTGTCGAGGTCGACCATGTTGGCCGCTTCGCGAGCCGCCTGGGTGCCGTCGTTCATCGCCACCCCGACATCGGCCTGGGCCAGCGCCGGCGCATCGTTGGCGCCGTCACCACACATCGCCACCAAACGACCCTGCGCCTGCTCAAAGCGGATCCGCTCAAGCTTTTTCTCCGGCGTGGCCTCGGCCAACACATCATCGACCCCGGCTTCGGCGGCGATGGCGGCGGCGGTCAGCGGGTTGTCGCCGGTGACCATCACCGTGCGGATGCCCAACTTGCGCAACTCGTCAAAGCGTTCACGAATGCCGGGCTTGACCACGTCCTTGAGATGGATTGCACCCAGCAAACGGCCCTCGCCGCACAGCAGCAACGGCGTGCCGCCGGACTTGGCAATGTGCTCGATTTCCCGTACCAGCGGCGCGGGCAGGTCGGCGCGGGTCTGGCCGAGAAACATCAGCAGCGAATCCACCGCACCTTTGCGATACACCTTGCCCTGATAGTCCACCCCTGACAGCCGGGTTTCGGCACTGAACGGCACGCCGGTGACTTCACTCAGCGCCGGGGCCTGAATCGGGTGCAGGTTACGCAGGTACTCGACAATCGATTTACCCTCGGCGGTGTCGTCGGTCAGCGAGGCCAACAAGCCGGCCTGGGCCAGTTGCTGCGGGCTGACACCGGGCGCCGCGTACAGTCCGGCGCAGCGACGATTACCGAAGGTGATGGTGCCGGTCTTGTCGAGCAGCAGTACATGCACATCCCCCGCCGCTTCCACCGCCCGCCCCGAACGGGCAATGACATTGAGACGCACCAACCGGTCCATACCGGCGATGCCGATGGCCGACAGCAGCCCGCCAATGGTGGTCGGAATCAGGGTTACCAGCAGCGCCACCAGAAACACCAGCGGCAGGCTGCCACCGGCAAACCGGGCGAAGGGCTGCAGGGTCATGACCACCAGCAAAAAGATCAGGGTCAGGCCGATCAGCAGGATGTCCAGGGCGATTTCGTTGGGGGTCTTTTGCCGTTTGGCCCCCTCCACCAAGGCAATCATGCGGTCGAGGGTCGATTCGCCGGGGTTGACCTGGATGCGCACCAGCAGCCAGTCGGAGACCAGCCGGGTGTTGCCGGTGACCGCCGAGCGGTCGCCGCCGGACTCGCGAATCACCGGGGCCGACTCACCAGTGATCGCCGCCTCGTTGACCGCCGCGATGCCTTCGATGACCTCGCCGTCACCGGGAATCATCTCCCCGGCTTCGATCCGCACGACATCGCCCTTGCGCAGGGTGCCGGCATCCACCAGCCGCCATTGGCCGTTTTCGTCCCTCAAGCGGGCCTTGAGCCCTTCGCTGCCGGCCTTGAGGCTATCAGCACGGGCCTTGCCCCGCCCCTCGGCCAGCGCCTCAGCAAAGTTGGCAAACAGCACGGTGAACCACAGCCACAGAGCGATTTGTACTGCAATACCGGTGGGCACCTGCGCATCGGGGATCAGGCACAGCACGGTGGTAAGCACGGCGGTCAGTTCCACCACCAGCATCACCGGCGAGCGCACCAGTTGACGCGGGTCGAGTTTGATAAATGCCTGGCGCAGCGCCGGGCGCCACAAGGCCGACAGGCTGGTCGCGGCAGGCAGGTTATGGGCCTGGACCGGCGGATGGTTGTCAGTGAGCATATTCATGTTCAATCCTCAGAAGGCCGCAGTCAGAAACCCAGGCTCATATGGTCGGCAATCGGCCCCAGCGCCAAGGTCGGCAAAAAGGTCAGGCCGCCCACCAGCAAGATGGTCACGGTCAGCAAAGCAACGAACAGCGGGCCGTGGGTCGGGAAACTGTCGCTGCCCTGCGGCGCGCTCTGCTTCAGCGCCAGACTGCCTGCCAGCGCCAGCACCGGCAGGATGTAGCCGAAGCGGCCAATGAACATCGCCAGACTGAGCATCAGGTTATGGAACGGGGTGTTGGCACTGAAGCCGCCGAACGCCGAACCGTTGTTGGCGGTGGCCGAGGTGTAGGCGTACAGCAACTGGCTGAAACCATGCGGGCCAGGGTTGCTGACCGCACTGGCCGCGCCTGGCACGCTCGCCGCGATGGCACCCAGCACCAGCACGCCCAGCGGCATGACCAGCAAGCTGGCGACCAGTAGCTTGACTTCCCGAGCCTGCAATTTCTTGCCCAGGTATTCCGGGGTACGGCCGATCATCAAACCGGCCAGGAACACGGCGATCAACACGTTGAGCAGCATGCCATTGAGGCCCACCCCGACGCCGCCGAAGATCACCTCGCCGACCATCATGTTGATCAGCGCGACCATCCCGGTCAGCGGGTTGAGGCTATCGTGCATGCCGTTGACCGAACCGTTGGAAGCAGCGGTGGTCGCCACCGCCCACAAGGTGGTGCCGGTCACGCCAAAGCGTGCCTCTTTACCCTCCAGCGACGGCGCCTGTTCCACGCCGCTGAACGCCAGGGTTGGGTTGGGCTGATACTCGGCCCACAACGCCAGCGCCGAGCCAATCGCCAGCAACAGCAGCATGCAGGCCAGGATCGCCCGGCTCTGGCGCAGGTCCTTGACGTAATGGCCGAAGCTGAACACCAATGCGGCCGGTATCAGCAGGATCGCCACCAGTTCCAGCAGGTTGCTCAGCGCCGTAGGATTCTCGAACGGATGCGCCGAGTTCACGCCGAAAAAGCCACCGCCGTTGGTGCCCAGTTGCTTGATCGCAATCTGGCTGGCCGCCGGCCCCATCGGCAGGCTCTGCTGACTGCCCTGCATGGTCAGGGCATCGACATAATGGGCGAAGTTCTGCGGCACGCCCTGCCACGCCAGCAGCAGCGCCAGCAGCAGACTGATCGGCAACAGGCCATACAAGGTGGCGCGGGTCAGGTCGGTCCAGAAGTTGCCCAGGTCATTGGTCGAGCGCCGCGCAATGCCCCGGCACAACACGGCCAGCACGGCAATGCCGGTGGCGGCGCTGACGAAGTTCTGTACGGTCAGGCCGAGCATCTGGCTCAGGTAGCTCAGCGATGCTTCGCCGCTGTAGGCCTGCCAGTTGGTGTTGGTAACAAAGCTCATGGCGGTGTTGAACGCCAGGGTCCATTCCAGGCCCGGCAGTTGCTGCGGATTGAGTGGCAGCGCACCTTGCAGCATCAGCAAGGCAAACAGCAGCACAAAGCCGGCGGCGTTGAATGCCAGCAAGGCCAGCGCATAGGTTTTCCAGTCTTGCCCGGCCTTGGGATCAACACCGCTGAGCCGATAGCAGCCGCGCTCCAACGGCCCCAGCAATGGTGAAAGCCAGGTGCGCTCCCCCTCCATTACCCGGTACCAGAAACGTCCCAGCAGCGGCGCGCTGCCGAGCAACAGCAGCAAAAAGGCGCCGATCAACAGATAGTCATAGCTGTGCATGGCCGCTCCTTACTGGCGATCGGCGCGCAGCAGCGCGACCAGCAGGTAAACGATCAGGCCGATGCCCAGCAGCAGTGAAACCCCATCCAGAACGCTCATTGATTTCCCCTCGGACCACAGTCAGGCGGCAAAGGCCGCGTGAGTGAATTGTCAGCAAGGGGGGCGTAAAGGAACGAGATCGAAGAAGCCCGGCGGGCATAAAGAATGTGTAAAGAAGCGCGGTAGCGCAGGCTCAGCGATGGCTAACCAGCCTTTTGCACGGGTTTTCTGCGCAAGGACTGTAGGGCTTCAGACAGGGTTCAAGACGGCCGGGTCATGACCGGGCCGTAAAAGGAAGGTAAGCGCCGGCCGCCCGCAACCAGGCCGGGTTCAAGCGGCTGGTCTAAGCCAGCCGCCGCATGGACAGCGTCATCTGCGCCATCAGATCCCGTTGCTCTTTCAGTGAAAGAACGACCTGGGCAATCGCCCGGCTGGTGCTCAGGTCAGACACAGGGATGCTTGCCACATACAGCTCGATCTCGCCCGAAGACGGGTTGATGAGTTTCACCGACAGGCTGTCATTGGGAGCCAGGCCGCACTCGCACTTGCTGGGCAGAAAGGCGGTTTCAAGAACACGCTGCAACTCGGTTTTCGAATACATGGGCTTTCCTTGTCTGATTTCTCGTCAGACCACTATAGACAACGCTAATGGTAGCGCAATTGAACAGCAACCGGTCATGCCGCCGGGCCGATGATCAAGACAGACATTGGGGCGCTAACCGGCATCCGAATGCCGTTCGGATTTGCGCTCAGCGAGGCAATCAAAGGCACAATGGCGCCAATCGAGGGCAAGACTGGCTCAGTCAGATTTGACCCGGCACCTCATGGAGTGAGCAGTCAGACCTGGGAGGTCAAATGCAAGATGGTCAAGCGGTCAACCAGCAAGCGATAGACGCAGCGTTGATCGCCTTCTACCGCTACAAGATCGGAGAGTTAAGGATTCTTGATCTGGAGCGCGCAATGAGCTTTGAAGTCGGTGACGCCCTTTCCCGGAGCGGCTTGGTAAGGATCACAATCACACGCCTGGAATCGGGACGCTATCGACTCAGTGATAAGGGGGAGCATGCGATCACCGATGCCGGGCGTGCTCGACTGGAGGCGCTGCGTGGGTCATAGGGATCACACCGGCTTGGCATATGGAAAAGTTGAGGGCGACGTTTATCTGGCTTGTGCCATATGGGTTTGCGCGCATTTTGCGAATATTTTGCGCGAACACAAAAAAGCCGATCTATCTGATCGGCTTAAATGTCTGATTTTACTCAGGAATAATGGTCGGGACGGAGTGATTCGAACACTCGACCCCTTGCACCCCATGCAAGTGCGCTACCGGGCTGCGCTACGCCCCGACTCCGGTGATGAAGCTCTTCCACTGCTGCGGAAGTGGTGAGGAATATACCCTAAGCTTTTGAATTATGGAAGCATTCTGGGTTTTTTGTTTCTCAGGACTTGAGCAACACCAGAACATCCTCCAGCTCGGCAATCATCTGCTGAATCATCTGCTTGTACTGCTGGGTGTCATCCTGAGGCTCGCCGCTGGTGAGGCGCAGACGCGCCCCGCCAATGGTAAAGCCCTGATCGTATAGCAGACCACGGATCTGCCGGATCATCAGCACATCCTGGCGCTGATAATACCGGCGGTTCCCGCGTCGTTTGACGGGGTTGAGCTGAGGAAACTCCTGTTCCCAATAGCGCAGAACATGCGGTTTTACCGCGCAAAGCTCGCTCACTTCACCAATGGTGAAGTAGCGTTTGCCCGGAATGGGCGGTAGCTCATGGTTATGGCTTGGTTCCAGCATAAGCTTCAACTCGGGCTTTCAACTTCTGCCCTGGACGAAAGGTGACTACACGGCGGGCTGTAATAGGGATTTCTTCCCCGGTTTTCGGATTTCGGCCCGGTCGCTGGCGTTTGTCGCGCAGATCGAAATTGCCGAAACCGGACAATTTCACCTGTTCGTTGTCTTCCAGCGCGTGCCTTATTTCCTCAAAAAACAGCTCGACCAATTCCTTGGCTTCGCGTTTGTTCAGGCCCAGTTCGTCATAGAGACGCTCGGCCATCTCAGCTTTCGTCAGAGCCCCCATACGTCATTTCCTTAACGTGGTGTTTAACCTCTCCTCAAGCGAGGTGAGGATTGCAAGCGTCGTTGCGTTGACCTCATCGTCATTAAGAGTGCGCGATGGATGCTGCCAGGTCAAGCCGACAGCGAGGCTTTTTCTATGCGGATCAATACCTTTACCTTGATACACATCGAACAGCCTGAGATCGGTGAGCCATTCACCGGCATTTTCGCGGATCACATCGAGAACCGCGCTGGCGGCAACATCGCGATCAGCCAGCAACGCCAGGTCACGGCGCACTTCAGGGAAGCGCGACAGCTCGCTGAACTTCGGCAGACGGCCTTCGGCAACTTCAGCCAGAACCAGCTCGAACACGAACACCGGGCGATCCAGGCCCAACTGCTTGGCCAACTCAGGGTGCAGAGCGCCCAGGTAGCCGACTTCGCGACCGTCGCGCTCGATCAGCGCGGTCTGGCCAGGATGCAGTGCCGGATGTTTGCCTGCTTTGAAAATAAAGGCGTTCAACGCCCCCGCGAAGCCCAACACCGCTTCAACATCCGCCTTGACGTCGAAGAAGTCCACTGCATCACGACCCTGCGCCCAGCCTTCAGGCAGGCGACTGCCGCACACCACACCGGCCAGCATCGGCTGTTGCTTCAGGCCATCGAGCTGACCGACGAAACGCAGGCCGCTTTCGAACAGGCGCACACGGTCCTGCTGGCGGTTGAGGTTGTGTTGCAACGCCTTGACCAGGCCCGGCCACAGCGAGGAGCGCATCGCCGCCATGTCGTTGGAGATCGGGTTGGCCAGCAGCAGTGGCTGTACGCCTGGGCTGAACAGTTCAAACCATTTAGGATCGATGAAGCTGTAGGTGATCGCTTCCTGGTAACCACGGGCCACCAGCAGACGGCGCAGCTCCGGCAGATCGCCACGCGCTTCGGCTTTGGCCTGAGGCGCCAGTCGGGCTTGCGGGTAGCGAACCGGCAGGTGATTGTAGCCATACAGGCGCGCCAGTTCTTCGATCAGGTCGACTTCCAGACTGATATCGAAGCGGTGGCTTGGCACTTCGACACGCCACTGGCCTTCACCTTCAGCGCTTGGGGTAAGGCCCAAACCTGTGAGCAGGCGCTCGATCTGCGCCGCATCGATGGCCAGGCCCAGCATCTGCTCGACACGAGCGGCACGCAGAGTGATTGGCTCGACTTTCGGCAGGTGCTGTTCGCTGGCCGCTTCGATGATCGGCCCTGCCTCACCACCGGTGATTTCCAGCAACAGGCCGGTGGCCCGCTCCATGGCTTCACGGGCCAGTTGCGAGTCAACGCCGCGCTCGTAGCGGTGCGAAGCGTCAGTGTGCAGACCGTAGGAACGCGCCTTGCCCGCCACCGAGATGGTGTCGAAGAATGCGCTTTCCAGGAAAATGTCCTGGGTCTTGGCGGTCACACCACTGTGTTCGCCGCCCATCACGCCGGCGATCGCCAGGGCGCGCTGGTGGTCAGCGATGACCAGGGTGTCGGCACGCAGGGTGACTTCCTGGCCGTCGAGCAGGACCAGTTTCTCGCCCTCCTCGGCCATCCGCACCCGAATGCCACCGTTGATTTCGGCAAGATCAAACGCATGCAGCGGCTGACCCAGTTCGATCATCACGTAGTTGGTAATGTCCACGGCAGCGTCGATGCTGCGGATATCCGAGCGACGCAGGCGCTCGACCATCCACAACGGGGTCGGACGCGACAGGTCAACATTACGGATTACCCGACCCAGATAGCGTGGGCAGGCCTGCGGTGCCAGCACGTCGACCGGGCGCACTTCATCATGGCTGGCCGCAACGGCAGGCACTTGCACACGAGTGACCGGCGCGTCGTACAGCGCGCCCACTTCACGGGCTAGCCCCGCGAGCGACAGGCAGTCGCCACGGTTAGGGGTCAGGTCGACCTCGATGCTGGCATCGTCCAGTTGCAGGTACACGCGCAGGTCTTCGCCCACCGGCGCATCGGCTGCCAGTTCCAGCAGGCCGTCATTGCCTTCACCCAGTTCCAGTTCAGCGGCCGAGCACAGCATGCCGTTGGACTCGACGCCGCGCAGCTTGGCCTTCTTGATCTTGAAGTCGCCAGGCAGTTGCGCACCGATCATGGCGAACGGAATTTTCAGGCCGGGGCGCACGTTAGGGGCGCCACACACCACCTGAAAGGTTTCGCTACCGCTGCTGACCTGGCAAACCCGCAGTTTGTCAGCGTCAGGGTGCTGCTCGGTGCTGAGCACTTCACCAACCACAACACCGGAAAATACACCGGCGACCAGCGCCACGCTGTCGACTTCCAGACCGGCCATCGACAGACGGGCCACCAGCTCGTCGCGGGAGACCTGCGGGCTTACCCAGCCACGCAGCCATTGTTCACTGAATTTCATCCTGTTCTCCTGAAAGATTCTTTACCGGCACGACCTAGCGAAATTGCGCGAGGAAGCGCAAATCGTTGTCGAAGAACAGGCGCAAATCGTTGACGCCATAACGCAGCATGGCCAGACGCTCGACGCCCATGCCGAAGGCGAAGCCCTGGAACTGCTCCGGATCGATACCGGACATGCGCAGCACGTTAGGATGCACCATGCCGCAGCCCATGACTTCCAGCCAGCCGGTCTGCTTGCAGACCCGGCAGCCGTTGCCGCTGCACATCACGCACTCCATGTCGACTTCCGCCGATGGCTCGGTGAACGGGAAGTACGAAGGGCGGAAGCGTACGGCCAGCTCTTTCTCGAAGAACACCCGCAGGAACTCTTCGATGGTGCCTTTGAGGTCTGCGAAGTTGATGTCGCGATCGACCAGCAGGCCTTCGATCTGGTGGAACATCGGCGAATGGGTGATATCGGAGTCGCTGCGATACACCCGACCTGGGCAAACAATACGGATTGGCGGCTGCTGCGCCTCCATGGAGCGGACCTGAACCGGTGAGGTGTGGGTGCGCAACAGCATGTTGGCATTGAAATAGAAGGTGTCATGCATCGAACGGGCTGGGTGGTGGCCCGGGATGTTGAGCGCCTCGAAATTGTGGTAGTCGTCTTCGACTTCCGGGCCTTCGGCAATGCCGTAGCCAATATGGGTAAAGAACTGCTCGATACGTTCCAGAGTGCGGGTGATCGGGTGCAGACCACCGGTGGTCTGGCCGCGGCCCGGCAGGGTCACGTCAATGCACTCGGCGGCGAGTTTGGCGGACAGTTCCGCTTGCTCGAACGACGCCTTGCGGGCATTGAGAACCTCTGTGACACGTTCCTTGGCATCGTTGATCAGGGCGCCGACTTTGGGGCGCTCCTCTGCCGGCAGGTTGCCCAGGGTCTTCATCACCTGAGTCAGCTCGCCTTTTTTGCCGAGGTAGTGAACCCGGATTTGCTCCAGGGCATTGATATCTTCGGCGCTTTGCACAGCCTCAAGAGCTTGGGAGACCAGCGCGTCCAGGTTTTCCATGTACAGACTCCAGATACGAAATAGGGGAAGAGCCCAGGCTCTTCCCCTATTTATGACGTTCAATACCGGCCCGGAAAATCCGGGCCAGTGACTGTCGGGGACTTAGGCCAAAGAGGCTTTAGCTTTCTCGACAATCGCAGCAAACGCCGCTTTTTCGTTCACTGCCAGATCGGCCAGTACCTTACGGTCGATCTCGATGGAAGCCTTTTTCAGGCCAGCGATCAGACGGCTGTAAGACAGACCGTTGGTACGAGCACCGGCGTTGATACGGGCGATCCACAGAGCGCGGAACTGACGCTTCTTCTGACGGCGGTCGCGGTAGGCGTACTGGCCTGCCTTGATAACCGCTTGCTTGGCGACGCGGAATACGCGTGAACGCGCACCGTAGTAGCCTTTAGCAAGTTTCAGAATCTTTTTGTGACGCTTACGGGCAATGACGCCACGCTTTACACGAGCCATGAGTTACTTCCTCTTAATCTTGATCAAAATTAACGCAGGCGCAGCATGCGCTCGACTTTTTGCACGTCAGACGGGTGCAGCAAGCTGGCACCGCGCAGTTGACGCTTACGCTTGGTCGACATTTTGGTCAGGATGTGGCTCTTGAAAGCGTGCTTGTGCTTGATGCCGTTGGCGGTTTTCAGAAACCGCTTGGCTGCACCGCTTTTGGTTTTCATTTTTGGCATGTTCGGATACTCCGCATTCAATTGATAAACATAACCGCAAGGCCTGCCGTGCCCTGGTGGTTACTTCTTCTTTTTCGGGGCGATGACCATGATAAGCTGGCGTCCTTCCATCTTCGGATGCTGCTCGACGGTCCCGTATTCCACGAGGTCAGCTTCGACCCGCTTCAACAGTTCCATCCCCAGCTCCTGGTGAGCCATCTCACGGCCGCGGAATCGCAAGGAAACCTTGGCCCTGTCCCCGTCACTAAGGAAACGTACCAGGTTGCGTAGTTTTACCTGGTAATCCCCTTCCTCCGTCCCTGGACGAAACTTGATTTCTTTAACCTGAATCTGCTTCTGGTTTTTCTTCGCTGCAGCGACCTGCTTCTTCTTTTCGAAGAGCGATTTGCCGTAATCCATGATACGGCAAACCGGGGGCACTGCGTCGGCAGAAATTTCTACCAGATCCAGTTTCGCCTCATCGGCGATACGAAGCGCTTCATCAATAGAGACGATGCCAATCTGCTCGCCATCAGCGCCAATTAACCGAACCTCGCGCGCCGAGATATTCTCATTGATCGGGGCCTTTGGTGCAGTTCGTTTATCTTGTCTCATATCACGCTTAATAATAATTACTCCGAATCTTGGCGACCACGCCGGGAAACCGCTTGCGTAAGGAATTCAGCGAATTGGGCGACCGGCATCGAACCTAGGTCGGCGCCTTCGCGAGTACGCACAGCGACAGTTTGCGTTTCGACTTCCCGATCTCCGATAACGAGGAGATAAGGAACCTTGAGCAAGGTATGCTCGCGGATTTTAAAGCCGATTTTCTCATTTCTCAAGTCGGACTTGGCACGGAACCCGCTTTCGAGCAGAGTTTTTTCGACCTGCTGGGCAAAATCGGCCTGTTTGTCGGTGATATTCATGATCACCGCCTGGGTCGGAGCCAGCCACGCCGGGAACGATCCCTCGTAGTGCTCGATCAGGATGCCGATGAAACGCTCGAACGAGCCCAGGATCGCGCGGTGCAGCATGACCGGATGTTTGCGGCCGTTATCTTCGGACACATACTCGGCGCTAAGGCGGATCGGCAGGTTGAAGTCCAGTTGCAGGGTACCGCACTGCCAGACACGCCCCAGGCAGTCTTTCAGGGAGAATTCGATCTTCGGACCGTAGAAGGCGCCCTCGCCCGGCTGCAACTGATACGGCAGGCCGGCACTGTCGAGCGCCGATGCCAGTGCAGCCTCGGCACGATCCCACAGCTCGTCGGAACCGACGCGCTTTTCCGGACGAGTGGACAGCTTGAGCTCGATATCCTTGAAGCCGAAGTCTGCGTACACGTCGAGGGTCAGTTTGATAAATGCCGCCGACTCGGACTGCATCTGCTCTTCGGTGCAGAAAATGTGTGCATCGTCCTGAGTGAAACCACGCACCCGCATGATGCCATGCAACGCACCGGACGGCTCGTTACGATGGCAGGCACCGAACTCGGCCAGCCGCAGCGGCAGCTCGCGGTAGCTCTTCAGGCCCTGATTGAACACCTGCACGTGGCACGGGCAGTTCATCGGCTTGATGGCGTAGTCGCGGCTTTCCGACTCAGTGGTGAACATGTTGTCGGCGTAGTTGGCCCAGTGCCCGGACTTCTCCCACAAGCTGCGATCAACCACCTGTGGCGTTTTGATTTCCAGGTAGCCATTGTCACGCTGCACTTTGCGCATGTACTGCTCAAGCACCTGATACAGGGTCCAGCCCTGCGGATGCCAGAACACCATGCCCGGTGCTTCTTCCTGGGTGTGAAACAGGCCCAGACGCTTGCCGATCTTGCGGTGATCGCGCTTTTCAGCTTCTTCGATGCGCTGCACGTAAGCCGCCAGCTGCTTCTTGTCAGCCCAGGCAGTACCGTAGACGCGCTGCAGCTGCTCATTCTTGGCATCGCCGCGCCAGTAGGCGCCGGACAGCTTGGTCAGCTTGAATGCCTTGAGGAAGCGGGTGTTCGGCACGTGCGGACCACGGCACATGTCGACGTATTCTTCGTGATAGTACAGACCCATGGCCTGCTCGTCCGGCATGTCTTCGACCAGACGCAACTTGTAGTCTTCCTGGCGGGCAGAGAAAACTTCGATCACTTCGGCGCGCGGGGTCACCTTCTTGATAACGTCGTAGTCAGTGTCGATCAGCTGTTGCATGCGCTGTTCGATGGCTGCCAGGTCATCCGGGGTGAAAGGCCGCTCGTAAGCGATGTCGTAATAGAAGCCTTCGTCGATCACCGGACCGATCACCATTTTGGCGGTCGGATACAGTTGCTTGACCGCGTGGCCGACCAGGTGCGCACAGGAGTGACGAATGATCTCCACGCCTTCCTGATCTTTCGGGGTGATGATCTGCAGGCTGGCATCAGTGCTGATCAGATCACATGCGTCGACCAGCTTGCCGTCGACCTTGCCGGCCACGGTGGCCTTGGCAAGACCGGCACCAATGGACAGTGCGACATCGTAGACCGATACCGGATTATCGAAAGAACGTTGACTGCCGTCGGGAAGAGTAATGATGGGCATGGCGCCTCCTCTCCTAGTGGTGACCCCTACCAAAGGTCACGTGGGTTGGGATGAGCCAGTAGCGATTCGGTGGTATGCCTGCCTCACAGTGGCAGGAGCCCTCAGGCCAACCGGACCGAACCCGATAACTGGATTGTACGAAACGTCTGCCTGCAGGGGCTTATAGAGAAAGCCGCCATTGCGACAGGAGCGGCATCCTAGCACAACCCGCGCGCGTGATACCTGCCGACATGAAATTAGATCCTTTTCTTCTATCAGGCTGAACCGCCGCCGCCTCAAACCGTCTCACAAGACGCAAGCCAGTAAAAAGTCTGACCAAGGAGAACACCATGAAGCTTCCAAGCCCGTCTGCCCTCCTCGCCTGCATCGCCCTGGCAGCCCCGCTGGGCGCGCAAGCGGCCATGGACAACACGACCCGTAGCACGTTCATCAACGAATGCGTCAGTGCTGCCAAGGCGCAGAATCTGGATGAGAAGTCGGCCAAGGCTCACTGCGACTGCGGCGCCAAACAGGTCGATGGGCATTTCAGCCAAGCGGAGATCACCAAGCTCAATAACTCTGGCGAGACCCCGGACCCGCAGCTGACCCAAAAGCTGCGTACCTTGGTCGCCGAAAACTGTGTCGCGAAAAAGAACTGACTCATCGCGCCTGCAAAAGGAACGATCGCCGTGATGCAGGTCAAAAATCTGCACCGGTGATCGCTACAGGCGGTTTTGAAAAACACCCCGGCGCGCTCAATTGAACTATCATGACAGCGTGTGCCCAGCAGGCTGAGCGACACGTTACTGAAATTCATGTTTCCGGAGATGCACCATGTCCAATCGCCAAACCGGCACCGTCAAGTGGTTCAACGATGAAAAAGGCTTCGGCTTTATCACCCCTCAAGGCGGCGGCGACGATCTGTTCGTACACTTCAAAGCGATCAAGGCGGAAGGCTTCAAGAGCCTGAAGGAAGGACAGACAGTCTCGTTCATCGCTGCACGGGGCCAGAAAGGCATGCAAGCTGAAGAAGTCACTATTGTCTGATTTGGCACCGCATAAAAAACCCCGTTGATGTTAACGGGGTTTTTTTATGCCTGGAGAAGCGTCTGCTCAGCCGCAGTTGACGCGAATCACCTTGCCAGTGGCATCGGTATTGACGTTGACCCGTTCCGAGCGGTACTCCAGCGTGACCATGTCGTTAGGGCCCAGGATGCGCGCATCCATCGCACCGGACTGGCTGCGAACCTGATTGAGCAATTCGAGCGTGGCCTGCTTGCCGACCGCCGACTGCGCGCCACCGGCATCGCAACGGCCATCACCGGCTGGACGCGCTGGCGCTTCAGCGGCCTTCGGCGCTTGGGATGGCGACTCGGGCGCGGATGTCGTGCTGCAGCCTGCCAGTAGCGATGTCACTGCGACAAAACCAAGTGTTGCGAATTTCCAGGGCATTACAGCCTCCTTTACCGATGAACAGGATCAGACCTTTTGCGACCACACGTAAGCGTATTGGTTGCACATAGCCGTCCGTGGGGCGGGAGTCTGCCCCAGTCGAGAGTTTACCGGGGTCGACAAATCGTCACAAAACGTTAATAGGTGCTTTGTGGTGACCCGCCATCCAATGCGTAAGTCGAAGTGCCAAAGAGGCGCGGTAGTGGTTTACTGCACGCGCCCGTTTTCAGCCAACAGAACGGGCTGCAAATAGCTGGACACCACACAGGACCATAGAAACATGTCAATCGTATCCATCGAAGCGGACATCAAGGCTCGCTGGCCGCAGGGGCAATGCGCGCACAGCCCCGGTTCCGCAGAAGAACTGGCAATCATTGCCATCGACTTGCTGATCAAGGAGCTGGGCACCGAAAACGCTCAAGCCTTTATCGGCCAGGTCTTGAGTCGCTACGCTGCACCGGCCATAGAAGCCTGAAGCCGGCATTCACTTCAGGCGCGCCAGACGCTCGCTGAGCAAGTCGAAAAACCCTTGAGCATCGCCATCAGCAACCCAGTACACGTTGTCGGGTTGCTTGAGGGTGCCGTACCAGTCTGCCACGGTCTGGCCAAAGCCAAGCCCCTCGCGGCTGTCGATAGCCAGGTTGACAGGCCTGCCCGAAAACAATTGCGGCTTGAGCAACCAGGCAATCACGCTGGCATCGTGCACAGGCCCGCCGGGCAAGCCGTAATGCTCCATGTCGAGTTTCACGTAGGCCTGCAGAATATCCTTGACCAGCTTGCCCGCCCGGTTACCCAGGCCGCCAATACGTGCAATGCGCGCGTCACTGGTGAGAATCTTGTGGGTGACATCCAGCGGAATGTAAGTCAGCTTCACGCCGCTAGCCAGCACCACCTGCGCGGCATGGGGGTCGGCAAACAGATTGAATTCGGCCACCGGGGTGATATTGCCGCCATTGAAGTGCGCACCCCCCATGACTACCACTTCCTTGATGCCCTGAGTAATTTCCGGCGCTTGGGTCAACGCCAGCGCCAGATTGGTCTGCGGCCCGAGCATGGCAATGGTGATACTGTGCGGCGCGGCATTGCTCAGCGTGCGAATCAGATAATCGACAGCATTGCCCTCAGCCAGCTTGGCCTGAGGCTCATAAACCTCAACCCCAGGCAGGCCTTCCTGGCCATGAACGTTTTCTGCGTAGATCGGCGGGCGCACCAACGGCCGTGGCGCACCGGCATACACCGGCACATTTTCGCGGCCGCCCCACTCCCTGGCCAACCGGGCATTGCGCGAGGTTTTGTCCAGCCGCACATTGCCCGCCACGGTGGTGATGGCCAGCAAGTTGAGTTCTTCAGGCGACGCCAGGGCCAGCAACAGTGCAACCACGTCATCGGCACCCGGGTCGGTGTCGATGATCAAATCACGCTTTTCTGCCGCCTGGGCAGTGGTTACCCCGAGCATGGCCACCATTGCTACTCCTGCAATCAGTTGTTTGAACCTTGATATCCCTGTCATGCAGCACTCCTCGTTTATTCACTAGAAAACAACACCCGCGACCAGCGCCACGTTGCTGTAAGGCTGGCATTCGCCGGTACGCACGATCGCCTTGGCCGTGCGGCTCAAGACTTTCAACTCCTCATGGCTGACCCAGCTCTGCCGCCCCAACTGGCCGTCGATCTGCAAGGTCTCGATGACTTGCAAGGCCGGCGGCTGGACCTCGATCATTTCCCGCGCCAGTACATGGCTCTCGACCTGCATTTCGCTAAGCACCACATCCAGCACGGCGATAAAGTCCGGAACGCCGCGGGTCAGCGCCAGGTCGATCAGTTCAACGCCCGGCGGCACCGGCATGCCTGCATCGACAATCAGCAGCACATCGCCATGCCCCAGCGACGCAATCACCCGTGACAGGGCAATATTGAGCAATGGAGTTTTCTTCATGACGCCATGAACCTCTTCACTTCATCCAGCACAGGAATCGAAGGTTGGGCACCCTCACGGGTCACCGACAGCGCTGCAGCCGCCTGCGCCAGACGCAATGCCTGCTCCGGCGCCTGCCCCCGGGCCAGGGCAGCGGCAAAACCACCGACAAAGGTATCGCCCGCCGCCGTGGTATCCACGGCCGACACGCGGTGGGCGGCACTCTGCTGCACGCCGGACTCGTTGACCCACAACACCCCTTGCCCACCGAGCGTGACAATCACGTTCGCCACCCCCGCGCTCAGCAGAACCCCTGCTGCGGCCTCGGCCTCGGCTACCGAGCTAACCGGCAAGCCGCTCAGCGCCTGAGCCTCGCTTTCGTTGGGAATCAGGTAGTCGATCAGACCGTACCAGTGCGCAGGCAGCGGCTCACTGGCCGGGGCAGGGTTGAGAATCACCGTACAGCCCAGCTCACGCGCACGTCGCAGGCTGTACTCAACAGTGGCTAGCGGGACTTCCAATTGGCAGACAACGACCTTGGCCGAGGCCAGCAGAGCATCGAAACGCTCAACCGAGGCCGGGAGCAATTCGCCGTTGCCGCCCGCCACGATCACAATCGCGTTCTGGCCATGCTCATCAACCAGGATTGACGCGATGCCGGTATTGACCCCTGGTACACAACAGACGCCCTGACAGTCGATCCCTTCATCAAGCAGCGCATCGCGCAATTGCCTGCCATAACCATCATCACCAACGCAGCCGATCATTGCCACCTGACTGCCCAACCGCGCTGCAGCAACCGCCTGATTGGCACCCTTGCCACCCGCTACGGTGACAAACGAACGACCGGTCAACGTCTCGCCCGGACGCGGCAGACGCGGCGCACGCACCACCAGGTCCATGTTCAGGCTGCCGATTACCACTACTTGTTCTTGCATGATTGTGGCCTTGGCCTCTCATCCAAACCGGATTGTTGTGCTGGCCAGCCTGCAACGGCTGACCGGATCGATTTAAAGCGCAGCGACTGGCGCGGTGGACTCCCGCACCACCACGTCGGGCCTGATCAGCAATTTTTCAACAGGCTCCCCCGGGTTGGCGATGCGCCGTAACAGTCGCTGCGCAGCGGCCTCGCCCAACTGCATGATCGACTGGCCGACCGTGGTCAGGGCCGGGTACACGAACCGACTGAGTTGTACATCGTCAAAGCCGATGACCGACAGCGCTTGCGGCACGCTGATACCACGCTCGGCCGCGGCACGCAGAACACCGATGCCAATCATGTCGTTGCCGGCGAAAATCGCCGTGGGTCGCTCACCCGCCAGCAAGGCGGCGGCCGCCTGGTGCCCCGCCGGGCTGGTGAAGTCGCTGTACAGCGCCCATTCCTGCCGGGCCGACACACCCGCCTGCTGCAACGCGCGCCGATAACCGGCCAGGCGCATGGCGGTGACGGCGGCGTGTTGCGGGCCAGCAATGCAAGCAATCTGCCGATGCCCCAGCTCCAGCAAATGGCGGGTCGCCAGCCACGCACCCTGCTCGTGATCGATGCGAACCAGATCGGCATCCACGCCTGCCAGCTCACGGTCGACGATCACCGTCGGGGTGCGCACCGCCGCCAACCCGCCGGCAATCCCCGCATCGCCATCCACGGAAGAAACGATCAGGCCATCGACGCGCTTTTCCTGCAGTACGCGCAAGTAATTGCGCTGTTTCTGCGGGTCGTCGTCGGAGTTGCAGAGAATCACACAGAAGCCGTTACGCTCGCAGTGATCCTCGATGCCTCTGGCCAGCTCCGCAAAATACGGGTTCATGCCGTTAGGCACCAGCAGCCCGATGGTTGCAGTGGCCTGAGCCTTGAGTGAACGGGCCACGGCGCTGGGTACATAGTCGAGCTGAACGATGGCCGCCTCGACCTTGAGACGCACCGCCTCACTGACCGGTCGGCTGTTATTCAACACGTGAGACACGGTTGTGTAGGAAATGCCCGCAAGGGCGGCCACGTCTTTGATAGTTGCCATTTCAGCCCTGCCGTTTGGCGCGATGACTGCGGTAGGTGTCGAGCACCACGGCAATCACAATCACCGCACCGGTAATGATGCGTTTGGTCGGTTCACTGGCACCAATCTGCGCCAACCCGGCGGCCAGCACCGAGATGATCAGCACACCAAAGAAGGTGCTGATGATCGACCCGCGCCCGCCCATCAAGCTGGTGCCACCGATAACTACCGCAGCAATGACTTGCAGCTCAAGACCCGCGCCAGCATTGGGGTCGGCCGCTTCGAGACGGGAAATCTGAAACAGCGCCGCCAGCCCGGCGAGCAGCCCCATAAGGGCGAACACCATGATTTTGTAGGGTTTTGGGTTGATGCCCGCCAGCCGCACCGCCTCTTCGTTGGTGCCAATGCCGATCAGGTAACGACCGAACACGGTGCGCGTCAACACCGCCTGAGCCACAAAAATCACTGACAACGCGATCAGAAACGACGGCGCGACCCCAAAGGCGATCGGATTGGAAAACCAGGCGAATGCGTCGCCGATATAAGCCGTGCGCGAGTTGGTCATCTGATAGGCCAGGCCACGGGCCATTTCCAGTACGCCCAACGAAACGATGAACGACGGGATGCGCCAGGCCACAGTAATCGAACCCGTCACCGCCCCTGCCAGGGTTGCACACGCCATACCCAGCAACGCGGCGGGCACAACACTCCAGCCCCAACCGAGGATCGCGACACTGACCGCCGAGGCGGCCAGGGCCAGCACCGACCCGACGGACAGGTCGATACCGCCAATGATCAGTACCAGGGTCATGCCCACGGCCAGAACCATCAGATCAGGAATCTGGTTGGCCAGGGTGCTGAAGGTCTGGTAAGACAAAAAGTGTTCGCTGAGCAGTGAGAACAGCACAACCATCGCCAGCAACGCGCCCGCCAAGCCCAGATAGGTGCCCAGCCCGAAATAGTGGGCGCCACGGCGAGCCGCCAGCGATGTGGCCGAAGTATCGGTTGAAGAATTCATTGGTTAATCCCGGCAGCGCTCTCGACAGGCTGCGCAGTAGAGGTCTGATAACCGGCAAACGCAGCCGCCAGCAGTTGGTCCTGGGTCCAGGTGGCACGCTCGAAGGTATCGATCAGGCGCCCGGCGCAAAGCACGGCGATACGGTCGCAGATCAGCATCAGCTCGCGCAGGTCGCTGGACACGACCACCAGCGCGCGCCCCTTGCGGGTCAGTTCGCCCAGCAGCGCGTAGATATCGAATTTGGCACCAATATCAATACCTCGGGTCGGCTCATCAAACAGCATCACCGGGCAGTCGCGCTCCAGCCAGCGACCGATCACCACTTTCTGCTGATTGCCGCCTGATAACTGCCCGACTTCCTGGTCAGGCCCGGAGCAGCGAACTCGCAACGCTTCGACCTGACGCAGCGCCAAGGCTCGCTCACGCGCTGCACTGACAATGCTGCCACGGGCGATGGCCGGCATATTGCCCAGAGCGATATTGGCACTGACGCTTTGCGACAACAGCAGCCCTTCTCCTTTGCGGTCCTCGCTGATCAGTGCAATGCCGTGGCGCACCGCATCACTGGGTGAGTCAATGTTCACCACACGCAATGGCTGCCCCACCTCGATCTGCCCGGCGTCGGCGCGGTCAGCACCGTAGATCAGGCGCAGCAACTCAGTGCGCCCGGCGCCGACCAGCCCGCAAATGCCGAGAATCTCGCCCTGGCGTACTTCGAACGAGACATTGTCAACCTTGCCCTTGCGCCCAAGGCCACGCACCGCCAGCGCGACTTCGCCGATGTGCCGTTGACCCATGTCGAACTGTTCACCCAACTCGCGCCCCACCATCAGCGCCACCAGTTGCTGGCTGTCGTAGCGACTCATGGGCTCGACACACACCAGCCTGCCGTCGCGCAACACCGCAATGCGCTGGGCGATCCGTGCCAGTTCTTCGAGACGATGCGAGATATAGATGATCGACACGCCGCCTGCCTGCAAACGGGCGATCTGCTCGAACAGCAAGCCGACCTCCCGTGCGCTGAGCATGGCCGTGGGCTCGTCAAGAATCAGCACCCGACAATCGCCGATCAGGTTACGAGCGATCTCGACCATCTGTTGATGGCCGACGCCCAATCGGGCACCGGGGTTGCAGGGACCTACCCCTGGAGGCCCGCCCCCCGCCTTGCCCCCCGGGGCCAGGGCTCACAGCCGCTTGCGGTCAATCCAGCCGACGCGACGCGGCAATTTGTCGAGAAACAGGTTTTCCGCGACGGTGAGGGTCGGCAGCAGGTTGAGTTCCTGCATGACCATGCGCACCCCGAGCTGCTCGGCCTGGGTCCGGCTGGCCGGCTGATAGGCCTGCCCCATGAACTGCATCTGCCCGGTGCCAGGCACCACCAACCCGCCGATGATCTTCGACAAGGTGCTTTTGCCTGCGCCGTTCTCGCCGGTCAGGGCCAATACCTCGCCGCGCAGCAGAGTCAGGTCGATATCAGCGAGCACCGGCTGAGCATAGTGCTTGCCGATACCGTGCACCGAGAGCACGACCTCTGTAGAGGCTGACATAGGTTGTACCTCTTACCTGGCCTGGGTAACCAGTTCCACCGGGGTCTGGATCACGCCATTGACGCTGCCCAGCGGCTCGCCCTTGAGGGACTTGAGCGCAGCCTCAATGCCGAATACCGCCTGACGTGCAGCGAACTGGTCGGCTGTGGCGAGGATACGACCGTCCTTGAGCATCGGCTTGATGGCGTTGATGTTGTCGTAGCCGACCACTTTGACCTTACCGGCCTTGCCCGCCGCACGCACCGCCGAAACAGCGCCCAGCGCCATGCTGTCATTGCCAGCCAGCAGCGCCTTGAGGTTGGGGTATTCATTGAGCATTGCCGCCGCGACGGCGTTGCCCTTGTCGATCTCCCAGTTGCCGGACTGCACTGAAACCACCTTGATCTGCGCCGCCTGCATGGCATCCTGGAAGCCTGCCGTGCGTTGCTGGGCATTGGTGGTGGTCGGCACGCCTTCGATAATGCCGACTTCATCCCCCGCTTGCAGTTGCTCGGCCAGGTAATCGCCGACCAGTTGCGCACCCTTGCGGTTGTCAGGCCCTACGAAAGGTACTTCGATATTCTTGCTCTTGAGCACTGCGGCATCGAGCTGGTTGTCGATATTGACGACCTTGATACCTGCATCCACGGCTTTCTTGATCACCGGCACCAGCGCTTTGGAATCAGCCGGCGCAATGACCAGCGCATCGACTTTCGAGACGATCATCTGCTCGACGATACGAATCTGGCTGGCGGTATCGGACTCATCCTTGATGCCATTGGAGATCAGATCGAAATCTCCGGCATGCTCTTTCTGGTAAGCCTTGGCGCCGTCTTCCATGGTCAGGAAGAATTCATTGGCCAACGACTTCATGACCAGAGCGACTTTGGGCTTTTGTTCCGTTTGAGCGTAAGCCGATGACAAGGGGATAAGGCTGGTGAGCGAGGCAAATACAGCGACAGCGAGCAGACGGCCAGCAAAGGGCAGCTTCATGAATGCATCTCCGATCTTGTGATTATTGTGCGGCGCGCAAACGTTTGCGAGACACTCACTATCGAAAACCATTCAAGGTTTGTCAACCTGATGACCTATCGCCATCAAGCCTGGGTGCTGACGCCGCTACCGGTGGTTCTGTTCAATGCGTTGATCAGCAGGCCCGATACCAATTGGATGTCGCCGTTAGTCACGGTGATCTGCCGCTGAAGGCTGAGGATACGCGGTAAGCGTACGATGTCCGGATTGGGCGAATTGACCGCAGCACGCAGTTCCTGACGCAAACGCCGCAGACGCTCATGCAGCTCTGACAACCGGTCAAGCAAGGTATCGACCACTTGCCCCTGCCCCGAGCCGCTCTTCTTGCCGGCCTTGGGCGAAAGATCATCAGGCACCTGTAACCCGGCCAACGCTTCTTCGCGCTCAGCCTCACTGGCCGCGACATCAGTCGGCGTGCTGGCCACCCCGGCAAACCTGACCGATGCACCAGCCATTGCGATTGACAATGACATGCTCCCTCCCTGTTCAATTCAGATCGCTGACAGGGAATCGGCCAGTTCCGGCATTTCTTCAATACCGTTGGGCCGGGCACAACGGGTAATGAATTGTCATTTACGCTATCGCCACGCCTGTTGCGAAAGCGCGCCAGTTAAAATACTGTATGCGCATACAGCAAAACAAGGAATGCTTCAGGTGGCAAAACAAAATGCAGCGCCCGCCTCACCCGGCACTTACGAGCGTCTCGGTATGCGCATCCAGAAAATCATCAATGCCCCGGCAGCGCAAAAAGCCCGTACCGCCCTGCTGCTGCCTCAGGCCGGCGAGCTGAACGAGGACTGGGCACGTCTGCTCGAAGAAATCTCCGAAAATGACAACGTCACCCTCGCCTGGCGCGACGATGGCGGTGTGCAGTTGTTCTGGACCGTACCGAAAGAAGACTGACGGCATGCCTGGCAGATTTTACACGGGCTGGTGTGCGGTGCTGCTGGTGGGCCTGTCGTTACAGACCCAGGCCGCAGCGCCGCGAACCTTCAGCGAGGCCAAGAAAGTCGCCAGAACGCTCTATGCTGCGCAGTCCACCGAGTTCTACTGTGGCTGCAAGTACAGGGGCAATCGTATCGACCTGGCCAGTTGCGGGTACATACCTCGCAAGAATCCGCAGCGTGCCAGGCGCGTCGAATGGGAGCATATCGTGTCGGCCTGGCAAATCGGTCATCAACGACTGTGTTGGCAAAACGGCGGCCGCGCCAACTGCTCACGCAACGACAGGCGGTTTCAGCTTGCCGAAGCCGACCTGCACAATCTGGTGCCTGCCATCGGCGAAGTGAACGCCGACCGCAGTAACTTCAGCTTTGCCTGGCTGCCGACGCGGCAGAGCCAGTATGGCGCATGCCAGACCCAGATAGACTTCAAGGCCCGCAAGGTCATGCCGCGCACCCAAGTTCGCGGCATGGTCGCCCGCACTCATTTGTACATGAGCAAACGCTACCAACTGCGCCTGTCGCGCCAGGACCAGCAATTGTTCCAGGCCTGGAACAAGACTTATCCGGTTCAAGAGTGGGAGCGTCAGCGTAACCAGCTTATTGCCTGTGTAACAGGCCGTGGCAACGAGTTCGTCGGGCCGGTCAATCTGAACGCCTGCCGGGCACGCAAATAGCCCGGTCAAAGACCGGGCCGCCGGGTTCAAATGGCGGGATAATCACCCGGACCATCAGGCCAGGGCGTCAATACCTCAAAGCCGTCATCCGTGACCGCCACCATGTGCTCCCATTGCGCCGACAACGATAGATCACGGGTCAACACCGTCCAGCCATCAGCCAGGGTCTTGGTCCCCGGTTTGCCGGCATTGATCATCGGCTCAATGGTGAACACCATGCCAGGCTTGAGCCGCAGCCCCTTGCCCGGCGTGCCGTAATGCAGAACCTGAGGCTCTTCGTGATACACCCGGCCGATACCATGACCGCAGTACTCACGCACAACACTGAAGCCATCACGATGGGCAACGGTCTGGATGGCGTGGCCGATATCACCCAGCGTCGCGCCGGGGCGAACCGCACGAATGCCGGCGCAGGTCGCTTCATAGGTGGTCTCGACCAGTTTCCTGGCCAGCGGGCTGACTTCACCCACCAGATACATGCGGCTGGTATCGCCAAACCAGCCATCCTTGATCACCGCCACATCGATATTGACGATATCACCGTCCTTGAGGATGTCCGATGCCGAAGGAATACCATGGCAAACCACGGCATTGGGAGAAATGCAGGTGGTCTTGGTGAAGCCGTGATAACCGACGTTGGCAGGAATCACCTTAAGCTCATTGACGATGTACTGATTACAGATGTCATCCAGCGCCTCGGTACTGACGCCCGCTTTGACATAAGGTGCGATCATCGCCAGCACGTCAGCCGCAAGCCGACCGGAAACGCGCAGCGCTTCGATATCCTGCGCAGTTTTAATGGTAATGCCACGGCTCATGAAGCCACCTTCTCGACCGCTGGCAGGTCCAGAACCTGCACACCCAGCGCTGCGCCGCCATTACTTTCAGCCTTGAGCAGCAACTGGCAGATTTCGCTGTAGGTCAGTGCCGGATTGAGTTCAGCCAACATCCCAACCCGCATCCAGTGTTCGGCTTGCGCGTTGATAGAGCGGCTTAGCGCCGCACTGGCAGCACGCACATTGGCGTGCATGTGTTCAGAAATTTTTACCAGGCCCATGCTTGCCCCTCTGCGTTGAATATACGAAGCATATATGTTTCATATACTCACAAACAAGCCATGCCCTGATTTACTGTTTGCGCATGCGCTCAGACAGAGAGGCCGTCAGCGCACTGATCGACTCTCGGTCTTCCGGCGCCATGGCACGAAAACTGGTGATCACCTCGCGCTCGGTTGCAGACAACCTGTCGAGGTCAAGCGCCGTGCGCCTGCCTGAAATCAGGTAAAGAACATCAACGCCGTTTTGCCATAGTTCAACCAGGTACGCAGATCGCGGAACCCGCACGCCGCTTTCATACATCGCCTGTGCATTAACCTCCACACCGCCCAGGCTCGCAAACTGCTGCTGGGTCAGCCCTAGAGTCTTGCGCTCTTGTTTCAAACGGGTTGCAAACGTATCCATGTGAGTGCCCCCAAACCAGGTCGACACTCATACCATAAACCCTATTTTGCCAGTGTGACGGATGTCCCGCGCTCAGGATTCCATGACCAAGGCCAGGCGTGGCTCTCGATCGAAACAGGAGGTTACCTCCCGCTCGGCCGCCAACGGCTGGTAGAGATTGAACTGGCGCAAGGCAGCTGCCAGAGCCAGGAAATCCTCACGCTGCATTTCTTCGAACATGGCGCCAGGACGCACTACATTCGCTACGCTGTTCTGCACGGACTCCATCAACATGATCGTCAACCTCGAAATACTGTATGGGCGTACAGTATTAGGATAATGACAACCCCGCAAGCCTGACCACGACGAACGGTAGCGTGTGCCCCCCATGATGCCGACCGGCGAATCATCTTCGCCCCGCCTGAACCGCAGGCAGCAGATTCATCCACATTGGTGCAGGTGACAGCTGAAGAAGCCGCTCCAGAGCGTTTCTGACGCCAGAAAAACCACGTTTTCGACTAAATGAATGAGAGCGTGTGACATTTACAGAAAAATGCAACCAGATATGAGCCTGACTGGTTATCCATGGTTCTCACTCGTCAATAGCCAGAGGTAGAATCCTTTCTGGCGACAGCGGAGAACCCATGCACCAGACAACGTCCAGTCAAGTCAGCGACGACGCGATCATCGAGACCGCTGCGCAGTGGTTCATGCGCCTGCAGGAAGACGATTGCACGGACGTCGAGCGCCATCAGTTCACCCAGTGGCTGGCCGCTGATCCACGCCATGCCCGCGAGTACCAGGCCATGGGCGGCACCTGGGCCGCCTGCGAAGGACTCAAGCCCGCAATCACAGCGCCAGTCTCGCCTGTGGCCGACAACGCCGCGCCCCCCGGCAGCCGACCAAGACGTCACCGGCAGGTCTTTTTGTTTGCCGCTGCCAGTGCCATGGCATTACTGGTCGGCTGGCACCAAGGCTGGATACCGAGCCAGTACGAGAGTCAGCAAGCCGACAAAAACACGCGCATTGTCACACTGCCCGACGGCAGCCGGGTGGAACTCAATATCAATACCCGTCTGACCTATACCGGCTACCGGGACCGACGCATCATCAGCCTGGATAAAGGCGAAGCGTTCTTTGAAGTGGCGCGCGATGCCCTGCATCCCTTCATCGTGCAGGCCGGCCAGGGCAGCATCGAGGCCACCGGCACGCGCTTCAACGTATGGCTGTACCAGCAGCAGGTGCAGGTCATGCTGGTCGAGGGTTCGGTCCAGGTGGTCAGTGACCGCGCCCACCCCGAGCACAGCGTGCAGCTCAGGCCCGGTATGCAGGCGGGTTACCAGGCCGGTGATACGCAACCGACCATCAGCCACTCCCGCACGGCCGACACCAGCCTGGCCTGGCGTTACGGCAAGCTGGTGTTCAATGACCTGCCGCTGCGCCTGGCACTGCCGCTGATCAACCGCTACCTGAGCACACCGGTGATGCTCGCCGACAGTGCAACCGGCGATCTGCGCCTGGGCCTCAATTACAACACCCGAGAGATGTCGGCACTGGTCAATGCACTGCCACAGGTACTGCCGGTGCAGATCATCCCCAACGCCCAGGGCAACCCGGTGCTGTATCGCCAGCCCGCCACGCCTCCGCGCAGTTGATCGGGCTCACCTCCCGACACGCAACCTTAAAAAATCTTCATGATCCCTTGCAGGCCACGGATATAAAGGTCTGCGAGAGCTTTTTGAGCATCCCGACAGTGCCTGCCGGCAAATTATTTCGCCCGGCAGATGAGGTTTTTTCGCGCTCATCCGTCTTAGTAGATGGAAACCGAGAAAATTGAAGCCTGAAAGGGAGTTTGCGCATGCTCAACCGCCAAGGAATCACCACCCGTTCCATCCTGAAGCAGACGGCCATGGCCGCCCAGGCCAGCGCCGCGCCGGCCGACCACGAACGGGGCGGCAACGAACAGATCAGAGCCTTGCTCAAAGCTTTCGGGCTGCGTACCAGCCTGGTTCGGCTCAAAGTACTCGACACCCTGCTGGCTGCTGGCGAAGAAGGTCAGCCCATGGGGGTTCGCGGCATTCACAGCCACTTGTTGCGCCTGGATGTGCCGCTGTCGTTTCTCAGCGTGCGCGAAGTGCTCAAGCGGCTGTGTGACGAAGGCGTGATTGTACTGGCCAGCGACAAGACCTACTCCTTGCATCCCAAGGCACTGCAATGGCTGAACACGGAAGATGACCAGCCAGTCCAGTGAACCGGATACCAGCAATGCTCAACGCTTGACCTTGCGGCGCATGATGCCGTTGAGAACCACCACCAGCACCGCCACCGCGATGGCAATGTACTGGAAGGTTTTTTCGCTGATCACACCGGTATCCTGTAAACGGGTGAGTCCAAGCATGATTGCCAGCACGCCCAAGGCAATCAGCAGCGAATAGATCAAGCGTTGTTTGTTACTCATGAGGGTTCCTGTCAATTCAACATGGGCTGCCCGATTGCAGCAGCCAGGCGCGCCTATGTTACGCGCAGAGCAGCACCGCAATAAACCATCCAGCGCCCTTCTCTGGCGCCTGTGCGAGCGCGATGCAACGCCGCCGACATTGCCCTGTCAACAATGCCTGTGTTTAATGCCGCTCTGCTCAGGCGCACGGCCTGATGCTGCTGTTATGCAAAGGAGTTTGACCATGCCCCATGAAGGCAGCCTGCTGCAGGCCGCTGTCGTTTTCCTGTTCGCCGCCGTCCTCACCGTTCCGCTGGCCAAGCGCCTGCAACTGGGCTCGGTGCTGGGTTACCTGTTCGCCGGTGTGATCATCGGCCCCTCGGTGCTGGGCCTGATAGGGAATCCAGAGAGTGTCAGCCACATCTCGGAACTTGGGGTGGTATTACTACTGTTCATCATTGGCCTGGAGCTGTCGCCCAAGCGCTTGTGGGTCATGCGCAAAGCGGTGTTCGGGGTCGGCATGCTGCAGGTGCTGCTGTGCGGCGTGGTGATTGGCGGCATCGCCCTGCTGGCGTTCGACCAGCCGTTGAACACCGCGATCGTGCTCGGCCTGGGCCTAGCACTGTCTTCAACGGCGTTCGGCTTGCAAAGCCTGGCCGAGCGTAAAGAACTCAACAGCCCGCACGGGCGCACTGCATTTGCCATTCTGTTGTTTCAGGACATCGCCGCCATCCCGCTGATTGCCCTGGTGCCAGTGCTGGCCGGTGCCAATCAGGACCTCGCCCCTGGTGCAAGCCTGACCCACGCCCTGGAAGTGGTCGGCAGCATCGCGATCGTGGTGATTGGCGGGCGTTACCTGCTGCGTCCGGTGTTTCGCATCGTGGCACGGACCAAGATCCAGGAAGTGTCCACCGCCACCGCCCTGTTGGTGGTGATCGGCACCGCCTGGCTGATGGAGCTGGTCGGTGTGTCGATGGCCCTGGGCGCGTTTCTGGCCGGCCTGCTGCTGGCTGATTCCGAATACCGCCATGAGCTCGAAGCGCAGATCGAGCCGTTCAAGGGCCTGCTGCTGGGCCTGTTTTTCATCAGCGTCGGCATGGGTGCCAACCTGAGCCTGCTGCTCAGTGCTCCGGTTACTGTGCTGGGCCTGACCCTGCTGCTGATTGCCCTGAAACTGCCGCTGCTGATGTTCATCGGCCGCATGGCTGCCGGGCTGGAGCGCCAGAGTGCATTTCAGTTAGGGCTGGTATTGGCTGCCGGTGGCGAGTTTGCCTTCGTGGTGTTCAAGCTCGGCAGCAGCAATGGCCTGTTCGAGCCACGGGTCTACGACATTCTGGTGCTGACCATCACCTTGTCGATGGCCATGACCCCGTTGCTGTTCATGGCCGTGGCACGCTGGATCAAGCCGCGCCCCAAAGCCGCCGCCCCGGTGCCCGAGGAGTACAGTGAGATCCACAGCGACAACCCGCGGGTAGTGATTGCCGGCATGGGCCGCATGGGGCAGATCGTCGCGCGGATCCTGCGTGCCCAGCAGATCCCTTTCGTGGCCCTGGACATGTCGGTGGAAACCATCGAGTTCACCCGCAGCTTCGGCAATGTGCCGGTGTTTTACGGCGACCCGCTGCGCCCGGAAATCCTGCGCGCCGCCAGGGTCCAGGACGCCGAATTCTTTGTCATCGCCACCGACGACCCGGACACCAACATCAAGACCGCCGAACTGGTGCGCAAGCTCTACCCGCACATGAAGATCATCGCCCGGGCGCGCAACCGCCAGCACGTGCACCGGCTGATCGACGTCGGTGCCCATGCGGTGCGCGAAACCTTCCACTCAAGCCTGGAAATGGGCCGCCAGACCCTGCTTGGCCTGGGCCTCTCGGAAAGCCAGGCCCAGGCGCGCATCCAGCGCTTCAAGTGCCATGACGAAGCAGTGCTGGCCGAACAGCACAAGGTCTACGACGACGCTGCCAAGGTTCTGCAGACCGCCCGCGAGGCGCGCAAGGAACTTGAGCAACTGTTCGAAACCGACCGCCTGGAAGAGCAGGCTGCGCTCAAACCCTGAGCGTGGTGGGCGGTGGCGGCCTCACCAGCCACCGCCCAGCGCTGCATACAGGCTGACCAAGGCCTGGGCCTGGGTGGTGGAGCTTTGGACCCACTGCTGCTGGGTACTGAGCAACGCCCGCTGCACCGACAGCACATTGAGAAAGTCCACCACACCCTCGACGTACTGGCGTTTGGCGGCGGCCAGAGCCATCCGGTTATGTTGCACCGCCTCCTGGAGCTTGCGCTGCTGCAACTGGCTGGCGTTGTACAGGCTCATGCCATCGTCGATTTCCTGCCAGGCTCGCAGCACGGTCTGCTGGTAGGCCAGCGCCGCCTCCTGTTCTTGGGCCTCACGCAGTTGCAACATGCCGCGCAAGCGCCCGCCATTGAAAATCGGCAGGCTGAGCTGCGGCCCGAACGCGAATTGCCGCGCCCCCCAACTGCCCAGGTCGGACAACTGCAACGCTTGCAGACCGACATTGCCTGACAGGGTGATGCGCGGGTAGAAATCACCTTGCGCCACGCCCGTGCTGGCCGTCGCGGCATGCAGGTGGGCGGCGGCGCGGCGGATGTCCGGACGCCGTTCGGCCAGCTCCGATGGCAAGCCGACCGGAACCTGCAACGGCACGGCGGCCATTTGTACCGGCTGCTCCAGCTCGCGCTGCAAGGCCCGCGGGGCTTGCGCCAGCAGCAGGCCCAAGGCGTTGATCAACTGCGCCTGACGCTGCTCCAGCACCGGCAAGCGCGATTCCACCGCCGCGACTTGCGCCGCCGCTTCAGCCACATCCAGCTCGGTGGCGACGCCGTTGCGCAGCCGCTCGCGAGACAGCTCAAGGCTGCTGCGCGCCAGCGCCAGATTCTGGCGGGTCACCTCATGGCTGCTCTGCACGCCACGCAGGGCCAGATACTGGCGCGCCACCTCGGCCTGTAAGGCCAGCAAGGCCGCGCGCTGATCGCTCTCAGCCATCTCGACCCGGGCGCCGGCAGCCTCGATTTCGCGGCGTACCCGGCCCCAGAAATCGAGCTCCCAACTGGCGCTCAGGCCGCTGTCCCACTGCTCAAACGGCGCCCTGCCCTGCTGGCCGGATGGATCGTTCAAGCCCTTGCCACTGTTGCGCTTGCGCTGGTAGCCGAGAGTGCCATCGAGCTGCGGCAACTGCTCACCAGTGCTCACTCGATACGCCGCCCGGCTTTGCTCCAGACGCGTGGCGGCAATACGCAGATCAAGGCTCGCCTGCGTTGCGCGGTCGATCAGCGACGACAGCAGCGGGTCGTTGAACACCTCCCACCAGCGCGCATTGATCGGCGCAGCAACCGGCTGGCTGGGCGCCGCCTCACCACTGACCGGCAACCATTCGATGCGGCTGTCGCTCTCTGGCCGCTGAAAATCCTTGCCCACCTGGCAGCCACTCAAAACCGCACAAGCGATCACACCCAACGCGCAGATTCGTAACCCGGTCATCGCGTCGTCACCTGCTCAGCGGCGTGCAACGCCTCGGTATCGATGCTGGCCTGTACCGACATGCCGACCCGCAGTTGCCGGGCCAGTGGCTGACCCGGCTCAAGGACGATTTTCACCGGAATGCGCTGCACGACCTTGGTGAAGTTGCCGGTGGCGTTATCCGGTTTAATCAGGGCAAAGGTCACCCCGGTGGCCGGCGCGATGCTGTCGACATGGCCCTTGAGTAGCTGGTCCGGATAAGTGTCGACACGCACCTGCACCGGCTGGCCGATGCTCACGTGGGTCAACTGGGTCTCCTGAAAGTTGCCGACAACATACGCCTGCTGCAACGGCACCAGCGACAGCAGGCGGCTGCCCGGCACCACGTAATTACCGACCCGCAAGGCCCGCTCGCCCACCGTGCCGTCAATCGGTGCGACGATGTGGGTGTATGACAATTGCAGGCGCGCCTGCTCCAGCGCCGCAGTCGCGCGCAGCAAGGCGGCTTCAGCGCTGTGTTGCTGGGCGAGGAGGATGTCGACCTGTTTATGCTCGGCAGCCAGCGATGCCACTGCACTGCTGTGCTGGGCATTGGCGGTTTCGATCCGGGTGCGTGCCTGCTGGGCATTTTGCACAGTGCCGGCGCCGCTGCCGGCCAGATGCTCATAACGGGTACGTTCCTGGCCGGCAAAGGTCAGCGCCGCCTGGCTGGCCAGTAACGCGGCGCGGGCCTTGGCGATCACTGAGTCCTGGCGCTGCAACAGGGCGCTGGCCTCATCGCGCCGGGCGGTGGCCGCCTGCACCTCGGCCTCGGCAGCGGTAACGGCCGTCTGCAGATCACGGTCATCAATTCGCGCCAACAACTGCCCGGCCTTGACCTGTTGGTTATCGTCCACCAGCACCTCACTGATAAAGCCCGAGACCTTGGGCGCGACCACCGAGTAATCGGCCGCAATGAAGGCGTCATCGGTGCTCTGCCGATCGCCCTGACCGGCCAGTGCGTACAGCCCGATCGCGGCGAGCAACAGCGCCGCGCCGCACAGCGCCAGGGTCTGTTTCGAGGTCATGTTCATGAACGTTGTTCTCCGGAAAATCAGGACAATGCCCGCGGCGGATAAACCCGCGTCGGCATGATCGGAATCAGCACAATCAGGGCTAACGCGAGCCAGCCCATGCAGTAATAAAGATCGGCACTGGTCAGCACCACGACCTGCTCATGCAGGCGATGGCTCAAGGCGGCCGGTTCGGCGCCGTCGCTCAGCCAGGGTGAATTGCCTAACCGGTCGACCAGGGTGTTGGAGTGAAAATGCTGACGGGCCGTGGTCAGGGCCTCCACGACCGCCGTGGCAACCACCGTGGCCAGGCCGCGCACGGTATTGAACCAGGCCGAAGCGAAGGGGCCGTCCGGCGGGGCGATGCCGCTGGTGGACTGAATCAGCAACGGCAGCACCGCCATGGGCTGGCCGAACACCTGCAACACCTGCAGCAGGTAAAAGTTGTCACGAATCCAGGCCGAGGTCATCTGCGTGGCCAGCGCGCAATGCACCGCCAGCAGCAGCAAACCGAGGGTCAGGATCCAGCGGCAGTCGACCCGACGGATGTTGCACAGCAGCGCAAGCAGCGGCAGCACCAGCAACTGCGGCACGGCCACCAGCAGCATCAGCGGCGCGGTCTGCAACGGCCGATAACCATGCACCTGGGCCAGGTAGGCCGAAGGAATCGAGGCCACGGCAGTGAGCACCACCAGCACCCCGCCAAGGGTCAGCAAGGCGTGGGACAAATTGCGCCCGGCCAGCAGTTGCAGCTTGAAGAACGGCACCTCGACGAACCATTCGCTGACCAGAAACGCCACCAGTAACAGCAGCCCGCCAACCAGCAAAAAGCAGATCAGCGACGATTCAAACCAGTCCAGCCGGTTGCCTTCCAGCAAGCCTGCGACCGTCATGACAATCGCCGGCAGCCCCAGCAACAGGCCGCGCCAGTTAAAAGTGCGGAAACGCTCCAGGCGCGGGGCATCCTGGACGATGCCATGGGCGATGGCGATCATCGCCACCAGACACGGCGGGATCACCTGCCAGAAGGTCCACTGCCAACTGAAATACTCGGTCCACAACGCCGCCAGTGGCGTGCCCAGCCCCGGCCCGAAAGTGGCGGTCAAGGCATAGCCAGCCAGGCCAAAGATCTTGATCGAGGGCGGCAGAAAGCGCAGCGCGACGGTCATTAGCATCGGCGGCAGACAACCGGCCGCCAGCCCTTGCAGTACCCGCAACAGCAGCAGGCTCGGGTAATTGGGTGCCAATGGGCAGAGCAGCGCCAGCAGGACAAAGACGGCAATCGCGCCGAGCGTAAACCGCCGTAACGACAGGGTGACCGCAAACCAGGGTGCGAAGGCCATGGCCGCGACGGAGCTGGCCGAGTAGCAGGCGATCAACCAACTGGCTTCATCCGCACCGATGAACATCGCGCCGCGAATATCGGCCATGGCAATGCGGGTCACCCCATCGTTGATACCGGCAACCAGCACAGCGAGCAATACGCCCAACAGGCCGATGATCCGCTCAAGGCCGAATGCCGGAGCGGCTGGCTGAACGGGCGCAGCCGCAGCAGGAGAAGCGAGGGAGGTCATCAACAAACAATCCGGGCATTCAATACCCGGAAAAGTCTAAGCAGCCGGCCTGGTAAAGAAAATTTACATTTAGGCAGCTTATTAGTGCATCAGACGCATGTGTAACAGCCCGCGGATTGCTCCTGGCGTTATTTCAGGCATAGGGGCTATCCCAGTAACGCTTGTACATGCCCAAGCGCTTTTTCCAGCGGGTCGGCAAGCGCTTTTCCTGACGGCTGAGCTTGTAGGCCAGCAGCTTCAAGGCATTGCGCACAATCGACATCGGCCACCACCACCAGCGCCGCGGGCCGATGTAGGCCAGCTCGGATTTCACGTAGCGCATGCCCTCCCCGGCGATGCCACCAAAGCTGTCGTAGATCCAGGCCTCACGGCATTGGAATACGCCAATATCGAAGTAACGGCGAAACTCTTCGACCAGGCTGTAGTTATGCGAGTGACGACACACCGCCGAGCCTTCGTAGGCGACTTTCCAGCCGTCGAGCAGCATCTTCGCCGCCACGTACATGTCTTCCGAGAGAATCACATGACGGGGAAAACCGCCCACTGCCAGCAGCGCCTCGCGGCGGTAGGCCGCGAACGAGTTGGACATGAACGGGGTCTTGATGCCCAGGCTGTCGGCATCGGCCAGGGTCTTGATCCGCGACACCGGCGGGTAGTTGAACAACCGGGCATGCTGAGCCAGCAGGTTGGCGTCCTTGTGTGGTAACTGGCGACCACAGACCGCAGCGACTTTCGGGTCGGCGAACGGCAGGAGAATATTGGCAATCGCGTCGCTCTGTTCCAGGTAGGCATCCTGGGTCAGGTACACATAGACGTCGTAGTCAGGGAAGCGCTCGACCATCATCTGTCGGGTGCCACCGTGGTTGAAGTCCTTGCTGTCGATGACCAGCACATTGGCGCAGCGCGCCTGGGCCAGCTCACCGGTGCCATCGGTGGAACTGGAGTCGACGATCAGGGTATCGAAGACGGCATTCTGGTGAAGCAAGGAATCAAGCAGACGCTCAAGGTCCCGACGCCCGTTATAAGTCGGGATGACACAAGCCACACGCAAAGACGGCATAACAATACTCCAGAGCGTAATCCATCGCTCAACTCGTTATCGCCTCTGAGGGTAGCTCATGCCGTGCGACTCAACCATTCAGCCCAGCACTTCGCTCAGCGGGATAAAGCTCACCAGTTCGCCCTCGGCCAGGGTCCGGTCTTCGCGTACCTCGATCAAACCATGCGCCCAAGCCGCGCTGCGCAACACCCCGGAGCTCTGGTTGGCGTAAGGGACGGCGCGGCCATTTTCCAGGCGGCCACGCAGGTACTCGCGGCGCTTGCCGGCCTTGCTCCAGGCAAAACCGGCCGGCACCTGGAACTGCAACGGCGCGACGGCCGCAACGCCCTGACGGCGCAACAGGTATGGCCGGGCCAGCAGTGCAAAGGTCACCAGGGTCGAAGCCGGATTACCCGGCAGGCCAATCACCGGGGTGCCCTGGTAATGGCCGAAGGTCAGCGGCTTGCCGGGTTTGATCGCCAGCTTCCAGAGCGCCAGCTCACCTTCTTCGCGCAGCACTTGGCCGAGAAAATCCGCCTCGCCCACCGAAACGCCGCCGGTGGAAACGATCAGGTCCACCCGGCTCAACCGCGCCAGGGCAGCGCGGGTCTGCTGCAGGTCATCGACCAGAATGCCGGCGTCCACCACCTCACATTCCAATGCCTGCAGCCAGCTGCACAGCAGCACCCGGTTGCTGTTGTAGATCTGCCCCGGCCCGAGCGGCAAACCGGGCTCGACCAGTTCGTCGCCAGTGGACAGCACGGCCACCCGTGGCCGCCGCACCACGCGCAATTGCGCCACGCCCAGCGATGCCGCCAGGCCCAGCTCGACCGGGCTGAGCCGGGTGCCGGCCTGCAATACCGTCTCACCCTTGCGGGTTTCCTGGCCTTGCGGGCGAATGTTCTGCTGCGCGCTCAGCGCTTGGGTGAACCGCACCCGGCCATCGTCCAGCAGCTCGGCGTTTTCCTGCATCTCGACGCAATCGGCACCGGCCGGCACTGGCGCACCGGTGAAAATCCGGGCGCAAGTGCCTGGCTGCAGTGGCTGTGGCGCCTGGCCTGCAAAAATCCGCTGACTGACGCTCAGCGGCTCACCATTCCAGTCAGCGACGCGCAAGGCATAGCCGTCCATGGCGCTGTTGGGCCAGGGCGGCAGGTCAAGGCTGGCGATGATGTCTTCGGCCAGCACCCGGCCTTTGGCATCAGCCAGAGTGACCTGCTCATGATCGAGAATCGGAGTGCTCGCGGCGCTGTCGAGCAGCCGGGTCAGGGCTTGTTCCAGAGCGATCATCGACAGTCAGCCCCGCGTGCCGCAAGGTTCGGCTTTTTTCAGGTGGGCGACAAAATTGCAAGGCCGGAAGCGCGAATCGAGTTGCTGGGCCAGAATGCCGTCCCAGCCGGTGCGCACCGCGTTGGTCGAACCCGGCAGGCAGCACACCAGCGTGCCATTGGCCAGGCCGGCCAGGGCCCGCGACTGAATGGTCGAGGTGCCGATATCCGCGACTGAAATTTGCCGGAACAACTCGCCAAACCCGTCGACCTGCTTGTCCAGCAGGCAGGCCACCGCTTCGGGGGTGCTGTCACGGCCGGTGAAGCCGGTGCCGCCGGTAATCAGCACCACCTGCACATCGTCGTCGGCAATCCAGGTCGCGACCTGGGCACGGATCCGGTACAGGTCATCCTTGAGCAACACCCGGGCAATCAGGCCATGACCGGCAGCGCTGAGGCGGTCGACGAACATCTGCCCGGAGCTGTCGGTTTCCAGGCTGCGGGTGTCGCTGACGGTCAGCACGGCGATGTTCAAGGGCACGAAGGGAGTATCAGGTTTGACGCTCATGGGCTTTGATCCGGTTGTGAAATGAGGCAGGCCGGTGTTATATCACAGCCCCGCTTTGTTCCACCTTATTGAGACCGACATGCCTGCCACAGCGCCCTTGCCTCCTTGTTCGATCCTGTTGCTGGCCGGCGGCCAGGGCCGGCGCATGGGCGGGCGCGACAAGGGCCTGCTGGAGTGGCGCGGCCAGCCGCTGGTAGCCACCTTGCATGCACTGCTGCGGCCATTGACCGACGACCTGATCATTTCCTGCAACCGTAATCAGGCCCGCTACGCCGCTTACGCCGACCGCCTGGTCGAGGATGACGACCGTGATTTCCCGGGGCCGCTGGCGGGCATTCGTGCTGCCCTGGCGATTGCGAAGCATGATTACCTGCTGGTGCTGCCCTGCGATACTCCGCTGCTCGAGGCGCAATTGCTCAATGAGCTGCTCGACTGCGCCGTACAGCACCCCGGCCGACCGGTGATGGTGCGCGAAGGCGAATACTGGCAGCCCTTGTTGTGCGTGATCCCAGTGCAACATGCCGCGCTGCTGGAAGCCGCCTGGCAACAGGGCGAGCGCAGCCCGCGACGTGCCCTGCAGCCTCTGGACCCGGTGGCGCTGCAATGTTTGGCGGGTGACCCGCGCCTGGCCAACCTCAATACCCCCGAGTTGTTGAGCCAGATCAATCCCCACGCCGGCCATTAGCCGCTTGGGGAACTTGCGTCTACGCTGCACGTCTTAGACGTCAGTAATCAGTATCCATCGGAGCCACTGCCATGAAACACAAGACACTTCCTGCCGCCTTCCTGCTTGCTCTGGGCCTCGCCTCGCTGGCCGGTTGCTCTTCACCTACAGTGATCACCCTTAACGATGGCCGCGAAATCCAGACCGTCGACACCCCTGAATATGACGAAGACGCCGGCTTCTACGAGTTCGAACAGCTCGACGGCAAGAAAGCCCGCGTGAACAAGGATCAGGTTCGTACCGTCAAAGACCTGTAATCCGCGTTACCCATGGCGAAGCGCGCTATACGGCGCTTCGCTAGCCTCGCGCCCGCCTGTCACTGGCCGGCCATGCTGAACGTCAGCCGCAAAGCACTTTCGAACGCCCTCGACTCGCCACTGAGCGGATCATTGAAGCGCAGCCCACGCGCCAGCAATTGCAACGGCTTCTGATAGTCGTCCGGCGCTGAAGCCACGACCTCGGGATAGAACGGATCATTGCAGATCGGCGCCCCCAGCGCGGCCATGTGGACCCGTAACTGATGCTTCTTGCCGGTCACCGGCGACAGTCCATAACGCCATAGATCGCCCTGCCGCTCCAGCACCTCAAGCCGGGTCAGGGTGTTGGCGGCGCCCTCACCTTCCTGCATGCGAAAAAACGGTACGCCATCGACCAGCCGGCTGGCGTGCTCGCGGGGAAACGCCAGTTGCGGCAGCGCCGGGGCAATGGCTTCGTAAAACTTGTCGATGCTGCGGTTGCGAAACAGCGCCTGGTAAGCCGAACGGCTGGCCGGGTTGGCGGAAAACAGCACCAGCCCGGCAGTGTGCCGGTCGATCCGGTGCAGCGGCACCAGATGCGGGTTGTCCAGGCGCTGAATCAGGCGGCGCAGCAGGGTCTGCTCAACGTATTCACCGGTAGGAATCACCGGCAAGAAATGCGGCTTGTCAGCGACCACCAGATGCTCATCGATGTGCACGATGGTTTCGAGCACCGGAATCGGTGTCTCGTTGGGCACTTCACGGAAATAGTGAATACGCAGGCCTTCGCGGTAGGCCAGATCGACACTGATCGGCTGCCCCTCAGCGTTGAGCACCCGACCACGATTGATGCGGTCCAGCCATTGTTCGCGGCTGATCGCCGGAAAGCGCGCACACAGGCACTGGAGCACTGTCGTCCAGGCGCCGGGCGGCAGGCACAGGGTACTGGCCTGATGCTGAGCAGGATTGAAAGACGATTCGGTCATGCGCGGTTCGGCCACTGAAAAACACGGATTATCCCCGAACCCAGGAGCGGGCGCGACCTGCCTGTTTCACCTGGCTGCCGCCGGGCGATCATCGAACACATTCAGGCGCAGCGTCTGGAACAGCTCATGCAGCACTTTGAACCATCTGGTACATTTCACGACAGCGTCCCGCATCACAACAACAAGAGATTTCCCGATGACCCAGACTCAACGACCTTCCGTGCTCGCCGGCCTGATCGGCTCCGGTATCCAGGCTTCCCGTACCCCCGCCCTGCACGAACACGAAGGTGACGCTCAGGGCCTGCGCTACCTGTACCGTCTGATCGATATCGACGCCCTCGGGCTTGACCCCAGCGCCCTGCCACGGCTGCTTGACGGCGCACAAAGCAGCGGCTTTACCGGCTTGAACATCACCTTTCCGTGCAAACAGGCAGTGATTCCCTTGCTCGACGAGCTGTCGGCCGAAGCGCGGGGCATTGGCGCGGTCAACACCGTGGTGTTCAAGGACGGCAGGCGTATCGGCCACAACACCGACTGCCTGGGTTTTGCCGAAGGCTTCACCCGTGGCCTGCAAGGCGCTGCGCGCCGCTATGTGGTGCAAATGGGCGCCGGCGGTGCCGGCGCTGCGGTGGCCCATGCGTTGCTGGACGCCGGGGTAGAGCGCCTGGTGATTTTTGAAGTCGAGGCGCAGCGTGCCCAGGCTCTGGTCGACAACCTCAATGCTCATTTCGGCGCCGGCCGCGCGCAGCTGGGGCTGGATCTGGCAGGTGCAGTGGCTGAGGCCGATGGTCTGGTCAACACCACCCCGGTGGGCATGGCCAAGCTGCCAGGCCTGCCGCTGCCGGCCGAACATCTGCATGGCGGGCTATGGGTGGCAGATATCATTTACTTCCCGCTGGAAACCGAACTGCTACGCCAGGCCCGCAGCCTGGGTTGCCGGACCCTGGACGGCACCACCATGGCCGTGTTCCAGGCGGTCAAGGCCTTCGAACTGTTCAGCGGCCAGCGTGCTGATGCCGAACGCATGATGGCGCACTTTCACAGCCTGCCGGCCTGAAGCTCAGGCGGGGTGACGATTCAGCCAGATGCTGAATCGTCGGCCTCGCTCAGCGCTGCAGATAACGCAGCACTGAATCGCAAATCATCAGCTTGTGGCGTTGCTTGACCTGCTCGTCAGCCAGATCGATCTTGAAAATCGCCCCCAGGGTGTGGCGGTTCGAGACCCGGTGGAAGCAGAACGAGGTCATCAGCATGTGCAGGTCCACAGCGTCGACGCCCTGACGGAACACCCCGCTGGTTTCGCCACGACGCAAAATGGCATCCAGCGTCTTGATGATGTTTTCACTCTTGGCGCTGATGCTTTCGGACTGTTTGACGTTCTCGCCGTTAAGGATGTTTTCGTTGCACACGATGCGCACGAAATCGACGTTACGGTCGTGGTGATCGAAAGTGAACTCCACCAGCCGGCGGATCGCTGCGTGGGGCTCCAGATCGACCAGATGCAGCTGGTCTTCGGTATTGCGGATATCGCCGTAGAGTTTCTCCAGCACCTCGACGTACAACTGCTCCTTGCTGCCGAAGTAGTAATAGATCATGCGCTTGGAGGTATGGGTGCGCTCGGCGATGGCATCGACCCGCGCCCCGGACAGGCCGTGGGCCACGAACTCGGCGATGGCGGCCTGGAGGATGTCGTCGCGGGTCTTTTCCGGGTTGTTCTTGCGGCTCTTGCGCAGTGTTTTTTCAGGCTGCAGCGCAGGAGAGTCGGTCATTGTATTCATTGTTGGCTCACGAGCACGGTTGAACCGCCAATTATGAGGCCCAGCGGCGGCACGATGGAAGGGAGCAACTGTTCGCTACGCCCTTTCGAGCAATGGAAAATCCTTCATCGCGTGATTTGATATGCAGGTTTCGCCCTGCTGGGCGACCTACTTTGGTTTTGCCCAAAGTAGGCAAAGGCATTTGCTCCTGGCTTGGGTCCGCCCTGCGGGCGAACTTCCCTCCGTCCGGCATCGATTCGGGGGTCGGCGCGATGGGCATCCCTGCCCAGCGCACCTGAAACCGACTTCCCTGTCGGTTTCTCCCCCGAATCGACGCCTACCCTCGGCCAGCGCCCAAGTCGCGATTCGTGTCGTCTGTGCCATCTAGTCATGCACGGCAACGGCAAACGACGATCCGGTTTCACTGACTGCTCGCACTGCGGCTACAGACGCGCCTTCGGTGCGGCGCCGCTGCGCGCCTTGGCCATCGCCGCCAGACGTACCGGCACGTTGGCTGCGCCGTAGCCGGCGTAGCCATTCTTGCGCTGGATGATCTCGAAGAAGAAGCGCCCGTCAAACGCCTCGGTGTACACGTGAAACAGCTCGCCGCCCTGGCTGTCACGGTCGTACAGCACGTTGTAGTAGGCCAACTCGCTGAGGAATTCGTCATCGAAGTCCATCCGCGCCGCCAAGTCATCGTAGTAGTTCAGCGGAATTTCCAGCAATGGCACCCCAGCTTCCTTGGCCCGACGCACCTCGGCGAAGATGTCCTCACAGGCAAACGCGATGTGGTGCACGCCCGAGCCGCGATACGTTGACAACGCATGGGAAATCGCCGTGTTGCGGTTTTCCGAGATGTTCAGCGGCAACCGCACGCTGCTGCAACGGCTACGCAAGGCGCGGCTTTTGACCAGGCCATAAGGGTCGGGCAGCACCACTTCGTCATCGGCTTCGAAGTCCAGCAAGCCTTTGTAGAACAGCACCCAGCTGTCCAGACTGTCAGCCGGCAAGGCCATGGCCATGTGGTCGATGCGTTGCAGGCTGCCGCTGGCCACTGCCTGCGGGTCAATGACGAAGTCGCTGTCATAGATCGACTGGCCAGGCTCGGCGCCTTGCACCAAGTAGATCAGGCTGCCATCCGGCGCACGCACCGCCGGCACTTCCCGCTCGTTGGGGCCGACCAGGCCGCGATAAGGCTGGCCCTTGAAGGCCCGGGCACGCTCCAGCGCCTGCTGTGCGTCATCGACCCGCAATGCGGTGGCACACAGCGACGGGCCATGGGCCTCGAAAAAACCATGGGCAAATGAATAGGGTTCGGCATTGAGCACGATGCGGATATCGCCCTGCCCCATCAGACTGACCGCCTTGGAGCGGTGCGTGCCCAGGCGGGCAAAGCCCAGTCGCTCCAGCCAGTTGCCCAACCGGGCGCCATGGCTCTCGTCCACGGCAAATTCAAGAAATTCGACCCCATCGAACTGGCTGGCGGCCGGCGGATTGAACAGTAGCTCGGGCGCCACAGGCTGATTCTCGCGGGCCATCAGCTCACGGGTCTTTTCTTCCAGATACAACAGCGAGCGCAGGCCATCGGCAGCATTGGCGCGGGTCGGCGCGGCGCGGAAACCATCGTTGAACACCTCCAGCGACAGCGGGCCGGTGTAACCGCTGCGCAGGATCGGCGCCAGGAACCCCGGCAGGTCGAACTCGCCCTGGCCCGGGAAGCAGCGGAAATGTCGGCTCCACTCCAGTACATCCATGGCCAGCAGCGGCGCGTCGGCCATCTGCACAAAGAAGATCTTGTCGCCCGGAATATCGGCAATCGCGCTCGGGTCGCCCTTGAGCGACAGGGTATGGAAACTGTCGAGCAATACGCCCAGCGCCGGATGATCGACCTCACGCACCAGATCCCAGACCTGCTGCCAGGTATTGACGTGCCGCCCCCAGGCCAGCGCTTCATAGCCTATGCGCAGCTTGCGCGCCCCGGCACGCTCGGCGAGCAGGTTCAGGTCATCGCGCAAGATGTTGCGTTCGCCCAGCGAGTCGGCGGCCACGTTACTGCACACCAGCACCAGGTCGGTGCCCAATTCCTGCATCAGGTCAAACTTGCGCTCGGCGCGATCAAGGTTGCGCTGCAGACGCTCGCGCCGACAGCCTTCAAAGTCCCGAAACGGCTGGAACAGCGTGATCGCCAGCCCCAGGTCGGCACACATCTGCCGGACGTTACGCGGGCTGCCGTCGTAATAAAGCAGGTCATTTTCGAAAATCTCGATCCCATCAAAGCCGGCGGCGGCGATGGCTTCGAGCTTTTCTGGCAGAGTGCCGCTCAGGCAAACGGTGGCAATGGAACGCTGCATATTATTGTACTCCTGGACGAGCGCGGCTATTTGACGCCGCGAAATCGCCGCCCTGTGCGCAGGATTCAAGTACAGGGTGGGCATGATCTCAGTATTTCCCCGGACGCGCGTCCAGGCAACCAGTTATGTACGAACTGGTTAGTTTTTCGTTCGTTTATCGCACAAAACTCATTTCGCTCGATTGACGAGGTTTTGTTCAACGCACACCATCTGTTCTGCAAGGCCGAAACATTCCACAATACGCGTCCGCCTTAACTGCCTTGTCTGTCGCTAAGACTGATGAACCTAAATAACAATTTCAAAAACAGGATAACGACTCATGCGCGCCTTCACTGAATCTCCTGCACGCACGCTTTCCAGGACTGGGACTTCGAGCAAACGAACCTGTTCGGTCATTTGACCGGGCGGACTCAAGTGGCCTGATACCCCAAAGCACGCCCACCTGCATCCGAATCTGTCAGAATCCGCGCCTCGCCTTGCATGCCTGTGCCTGCAACGCCGCGAATGCCCCTGACACTCTTGCTGCGGCGGGTAGTTACTCAGTCCGGCTGACGCCCTTGGCGCAGTCCTGGAACGGATGATCGAACCATCATGCTCAACACCCAAACCAATCCTCTGGCCAGCGCCGCACGCGCCGGCATCGGCGACAAGATCCGTGGCGCCATGGCAGTGGGCAAGACTCGCTGGGGCATGCTTGCCCTGGTGTTCCTGGCCACTACCCTGAACTACATCGACCGCGCCGCCCTTGGCGTCATGCAGCCCATCCTGGCCAAGGAAATGGGCTGGACGACGATGGATTACGCGAACATCAACTTCTGGTTTCAGGTCGGTTACGCGGTCGGCTTCATTCTGCAGGGGCGCTTCATCGACAAGGTCGGCGTCAAGCGCGCGTTCTTTCTCGCCGTGCTGCTGTGGAGCCTGGCCACCGGCGCGCATGGTCTGGCCACCTCGGCGGTGGGCTTCATGGTCTGCCGGTTCATTCTCGGCCTGACCGAAGCGGCCAACTACCCGGCGTGCGTCAAGACTACCCGGCTGTGGTTCCCGGCCGGCGAGCGCGCCGTGGCCACCGGCATCTTCAATGCCGGCACCAACGTCGGTGCAATGATCACCCCGGCCCTGCTGCCGCTGATCCTCAGTGTCTGGGGCTGGCAGGCGGCGTTCATCGCCATGGGTCTGTTGGGCCTGTTCTGGCTGGTCATGTGGCAGATCAACTACCACAACCCCGAAGAGCACCCCAGCGTCAAGAAAACCGAACTGGACTACATCAACCAGGACCCGGAGCCTGAGCCTGTCAAGGTGCCCTTCTCGCACATCCTGAAAATGCGCGGCACCTGGGCCTTTGCCCTGGCCTACTCGATCACAGCCCCGGTGTTCTGGTTCTACCTGTACTGGCTGCCGCCATTCCTCAACCAGCAATACAGCCTGGGCATCAGCGTGACCCAGATGGGTATCCCGCTGATTCTGATCTGGCTGACCGCCGACTTCGGCAGCATTGGCGGCGGCGTGTTGTCGTCCTGGCTGATCGGTCGCGGCATGAAGGCCAGCAAGGCACGCCTGGTGTCGATGCTGATTTTCGCCCTGACCATCTGCAGCGTGGTGTTCGCCGCCAATGCCAGCGGCCTGTGGGTGGCGGTACTGGCCATCTCGGTGGCCGTCGGTGCGCACCAGGCCTGGACGGCCAATATCTGGAGCCTGGTGATGGACTACACGCCCAAACACCTGATGAGCACGGTGTTCGGCTTTGGCGGCATGTGCGCAGCGATTGGCGGCATGTTCATGACCCAGATCGTCGGCGCGATCCTGACCGCGACCAATAACAACTACAGCATCCTGTTCATGCTGATCCCGGCGATGTACTTCATCGCCCTGACCTGGATGTACTTCATGGCGCCACGCCAGGTGCCTGATCTGAAGCAGTGACTGCCTGACCAGGGTAGCAACGCAAAGGTGCCTTCTTATTACGGGCGCGGGGCCTGGGTGTATATAAGCACGGGCAAGCGGCTACCCAGAAGCAAGCCTTTCGCGGCTAAAGCCGCTCCTACGAGGTAATGCCGATCAGTTAAGCGATTATCCGGCTCAACTCGGTCCCGGTGGGAGGGGGAGCACCCCGAAAGGGCTAGTAAAACCGGCATATCTGCTGTGGATGTACCGCAGCATTCGTCGGCAAACTCCCACCGGACCGCGTTGATCCTTAACTGATCGGCATTAGTCCTACGAGGTAATGCCTGTCAGCGCTTGCGCTGCTGCCAGGCCGCTGCCAGGCCACTGAGGCAGATGATCGCGATGCCGATCTGCGCATCCAGCGCCGGTACATGGTTGAACACCAGCCAACCCAACAGGCCGGCAAAGACGATCTGGCAATAGCTGAACGGCGCCAGAATCGCCGGTGCCGCGTAGCGAAACGCCTGGGTCAGCAGCAAGTGCGCCGCCATCCCGCAACCACCGAGCATCAGCAGGAACGGCCAGTGCTGAATTTCCGGGGTCACCCAGAAGAACGGCACCAGCGCGCTCATCACCAGGGTGTTGAACAGCCCGGCAAAGAAGTTGCTGGTGGTCGGGCTGTCGTAGGGGCTGACCAGCCGGGTCAGTAGCTGATACAAGGCAAAACACAGTGCCGAGGACAGCGGCAGCAGAATCGCCGGGGTAAACAGCTCACCGCCAGGGTGGATGATGATCAGCACCCCGGAAAAACCGACGATCACCGCGCACCATTGGCCACGGGTGACATGCTCGCGCAACAACGGCACCGACAGTGCCGTGACCAGCAGCGGCGCGAGGAAGTTGACGGCGGTGGCCTCGGCCTGAGGAATGAACAGCAGGCTGCTGGTGAACAGCAGGCTGGTGCCCAATAGTGCCAGCGCCCGCAGCACTTGCAGCAGCGGACGTTTGGTGCGCAACACGCGCAGCCCCGACGACGGCATGAAGATGCAGCTCATCAGCAGGGTATGCACTAGATACCGCGCCCAGACCACAAACATCACCGGGTAGAAACCCGACAGGTACTTCGACAGGGTGTCGTGGCTGGCAAACAACAATGTGGCCAGGAGGATGAAGCTGATCCCCTTCAGGGGATGATTGACGCCGGACAGGGGCGTGCTGGTCGTGCTCATCGGGCTTCCTTATTCGGTCAGCGACTGGCTGGGTCATGGTCAGGCCAGCGGCGGCCTGCTTGCAAGTCCGTTTTCTTTGTATCTTGCCGCAAGCAGCGCGGATGCCGGATAGCCACCAAACCAATAATGTTCTAACTGGTTAATTAACGTGCGATAATCGCCCTTTATCCCCTCCGCTCAATTGCAGACCCCGTACATGCGCCGCACTATTTCAAAGCGTTACATCGCACGTATCGCATTCAACCAATAACTACAAAAAGGCATTCGCCATGCGCTTTTCCAATCCTCGCGTTCCGCTGGGCAGCTTCTGTGCGCTCGTCACCGCCACTGTCCTGGTACCTTCCACCAGCCAGGCTGCCGGCTTGGTCGACGATGCCAAGGTCAATCTGAACCTGCGCAACTTCTTCATCAATCGTAACTTCGTCGATCCGGCCAACGCCCAGAGCGGTGCCCAGGAGTGGACGCAAAACTTTATCCTCGACGCCCGCTCCGGCTTTACTCAGGGCACGGTCGGTTTCGGTGTCGATGTATTAGGCATGTATTCGATCAAGCTCGATGGGGGTGGCGGGTCGGGCGGCACCCAATTGCTGCCGATCCACAGCGACGGCCGGCCTGCTGATGACTTCGGCCGTCTGGCCGTGGCGGGCAAGGCACGCTTTTCGAAGACCGAGCTGAAAGTCGGTGAGTGGATGCCGGTGCTGCCGATCCTGCGCTCCGACGACGGTCGCTCGCTGCCGCAGACCTTCCAGGGCGCACAACTCACCTCGAAAGAAATCGACGGGGTGACCCTGTATGGCGGCCAGTTCCGTGGCAACAGCCCGCGTAACGACGCCAGCATGGAAGACATGAACATGAACGGCCGGGCAGGCATCACCTCCGACCGGTTCAATTTTGCCGCCGGTGAATACAGCTTCAATGACAAACGCACCCTGGTCGGGGTCTGGTACGCGCAGCTCGAAGATATCTACCAGCAGCAGTATTACAACCTGGTCCACAGCCAACCGCTGGGCGACTGGACCCTGGGCGCCAACCTGGGCTACTTCGTGGGCAAGGATGACGGCCAGTCGCTGGCCGGTAACCTGGATAACAAGACCGCCTCAGCCATGCTTTCGGCGCGTTACGGGGCCAGCACCTTCTATGTCGGCCTGCAGAAAGTCAGCGGCGACAGCCTGTGGATGCGGGTCAATGGCACCAGCGGCGGGACGCTGGCCAACGACAGCTACAACTCAAGCTTCGACAACGCCAAGGAACACTCCTGGCAATTGCGCCATGACTACGACTTCAGCGCCCTCGGCGTACCCGGCCTGACCCTGATGAACCGCTACATCAAGGGCGACAACGTGCACACCGGGGCCATCACCGACGGCAAGGAATGGGCACGCGAATCGGAACTGGCCTATGTGGTGCAGCAAGGCAGCTTCAAGAGCCTGAGCATCAAGTGGCGCAACTCCACGATGCGCCGCGACTTCAGCACCAATCAGTTCGACGAGAACCGGCTGATCGTCAGCTATCCGCTGTCGATCCTCTGATTACCAGCGATATCCCGCCCCCAAAACCGCCGGGCCGGTCAGGACGATCCGTACCAGATCGGCCTGACGGCTGGTACCGGCCTTGTGCGCCGCCGCCTTGAATTGCACCCGCACCGTATGCAGCGACAACTGCTGGCGCTCGGCATACTCCTGCGGGGTCAGGCCATGCACCAGCGCTTCGGTCAGCCGGGCTTCGGCCGGGGTCATGCCGTACAGGCTGCGCAGCATGGCACTGAGCGGGGCCGGCGCAGCATCCGGGTTACTGATGAACACGGCCGCAGCGGTGTGCTCACCAAACGGCGAGGCCCAACCCGGCAAGGGCGCGACGACCAGTTCCAGGCAGGCCCCATCGAGCCCGCGCAACCGCAGGCCGGCACCGGCACCTTGCGCCGGTTGCCCGCGCCCGGTTTGCACGGCGCTATCCAGGCAGCGCTGCAAGGCCGCATCGTCCAGCACCGACACCGCTTGCAGGCGGTTCTGGCTGGCCAGGCGCAGCAGCGGCGAACGCGCGGTCAAGCGCTCGGCCAGGCTGTTGGCGTGTAGCACCCGGGACTTTTCATCAATCAGCACCACCCCGAACGGACTGGCCTCCAGGGCGGCGATGGTTGCGCCGGACAACACCTCCAGCCGATGCAGGCGCCGATGCAGGGCGAACGCGGCCTGCAAATGCGGCATCAATATCTCGATGACCTGCAACTCCTCGCGGCTGTAAGAGCCGGCCTGTTCACTGCGCACCACCGTGACATTCAGCGAGCGATCGTCCTGCCGGGCGACGATCGCCGCCGATGAGTTGAAGATATTTTGCGGCCGCAACCAGTCGTTGTAGTACTCGGTGCGTTTGAGCAACTCGTCCGGGTACAGGCTGGCCGAGGTCACGATCTGCCCCTCCTTGTGCCGCAACGGGTCGTCCATCCACACATTGCGCTGGCAGTAATACTCGGCAAACGACTCCATGGCCGCCGGATCAATACCGTAATGAGTGGCGATCGAGCCGCTGCGCCCGTCGATCTGCGCACTGCGATCACTGAAATCATGGCCCCATATCATCGCCGCATGCGAGCCGAGCCGCGCAGCGAACATGGCCAGAAATTGCTGCCAGCGCCGACTGTCCAGCGCGGCCTCGTAGATGCTGCCGATCATCGCGCCCAGATCGTGCGCGTTGTTGTCTGCCATGTGAGCCCCTGACGCGGATAGACGAAATCGCTGACCGCCCTCTGAGGCGGCGATTCGCCACACCATTTAGCCAATTGTGGTGATGCGCGCAATCGATGCGCGAAGAAAAATACTGGCCATGTGACAGACCCAACACTTGGCAGCCTGCAGCGCACACCCGCAAGAAGGTTTCCTGCCGCGCCGCCCTCCCTGGAGCAACACCTTGATGCGCACATTGACCGTAATAATGGGCTGCCTGCTGGCAGCGAACGCCGTCGCCGTGGAATTCCCGCAAACCAGCGATCCGCTGGAGCAGTCTTATATCGCTCGGTACAAGCAGGACCGGCCGCGCCTGGCATCGCCCGATCTGTTCGCCTTTCCGGCCAGCACACCGGCCTGGCCATGTGAGGTGCCGCAGATCGAGCAGTACCGCCTGGCCGGGCTGAACATGGCGCATCCTGAACTGAGCAAGGACATCGAGAAACAGACCCGCAAGCTGTTCCGCGCCCAGGGCATGTCGCCCGACAGCATCCCGGTGACGACCTATAGCAACATCCGCATCGTGCCGGTCAAGGCGCAATGCAGCGCCGGCAAACTGTCCGGTGAGCTGGTGCTGCTGGTCGCCTATGACAGCCTGATGGAGACCCGGATAGCCGCCGCCAGTGGCAATCAGGTTTCACGCATCCGCTCGCAGGTGGTCAAGCGCAGCGAACAGCGGATCGACGCCAGCAAGGAAAACCTTGCTGCGGCCCACTTCACGCGCACAACGACCTTCATCACCACCGACAACGACAACCCGCAAATGGACGCCATGAGCAAAAAGCTCGGCTTCAAGAACGCGGAGCCGTCGACCATCATCAGCGTCAATTACATGGGCGCATTCGGCACGCTGGCCTCGTTCACGGAAATGAACATGGGCCCGGCCGGCATCCAGTTACTCAGTTCGTTCATCGTAAATCCCACTGAACAGAGCGGCCGCCACAGCAACTACCTCGACCGCAGACTCACGACAATCACGCCCACCCGCGAAGGCCTGCCGCACGGTGAGCAAATCACCTACATGGACAACTTTGCGAAAAAGAGCAACCTGAAGCTGGACAAAATTCCCGGCATGGAAAACGCCAGAGAGGTCACCCTTAATGGGGTTGACCTGATTGAAAAACGCCAGTGTTTCCAGAATGGCCAGATGGTCATGATCTCACCTTGCCCGGCGAACTGAACATGAAGCCTCTTAGCTGGACAGTGCTGTGCCTGGTCAGTCAGCTAGCGATGGCCAAAGAGATCAGTGACCCGCAGCGTTACAGCTGCCTGCAGGGCGACTGCCGCATGGGTCAGGGGATCGTGCGTGACAACCTGCTGGGGGTCGATCTGCGCGGGCGCTGGTCGAACGCCAGCACGGTTGCCGGAGAAACCTACAGCGTGACCCTGCCCAGGGTGCCTGAACGCCAGTTTGTCCAGCGCTATGGCGCCGATGGCCTGCTCGACAGCGGCGACAGCCCGCTCAGCCTTGGGGTTATTGGCCAGGTGGTACCCAGCTTCAGCGGCACGTACAAACGCATTGAGCATCCGTTCGTGCGCAGTGTCGTGGCGGTCATCGACCAGGGTGTGTACGACACCGGCACCGGCATCCAGTACCGCGGCAGGTTTCAGTACCTGCCCTCGCGGGGTGTGGCCGCCGGGCACTGGCCCCATGGCTACTGGGTGTTTTATGGCGACCGGGTGGACCTGGAAGAAAACGAGCGCGAACACGGGCTGTACGTCAGCAGTGAGTCGGCAGCCGCGATGAAAGTCACGTTCTTCAAAGCCGACCCCGGCTACCTGGCGATTCTGGAGAACAAGCGCCGCCGCGACCTGGAGATTGCCGGCGAAGAGTTCGATGAGCAGGCGTCGCGCAAGCGCTGGCTCTATGCACTGTCGATCCTGGGTGAAGTCGCCACCACCGTGACCCGTGGCGGCCTGGACGCCGCTCAGCCAGGCGGTGGCTCACTGGCCGGCAGCCTGCTGGGTGCCGGCGGTCTCAAGGCCAATGTGGGCAACGACATTGCCATCGAGCTGGTGTCCTCGATGCTCAGCGGCAACACCGAGCAACTGGATATCACTCACCTGGCGTTGCAGGCCGTGGGCAGTTCGGTCAAGGACAAAGCGCTGGCCGGCCAGCTCAACACTGTGATTCGCGCTGTGCAGCAGGCGCCCTGAGCCACGCTTACTGATCCAGCGACTCGACACCCAACTCGTCCCACACCTCTTCGGCCATGTGAAAGGTCGCATTGGCCGCCGGAATGCCACAATAGATCGCGCTCTGCATCAGCACTTCCTTGATCTGGTCGCGGGTCACGCCATTGTTTTTGGCGGCGCGCAGATGCAGGCGCAACTCACCTTCGCGGTTCATGCCGATCAGCATGGCAATGGTGATCAGGCTGCGGGTGTGACGCGGCAGGCCGGGGCGGGTCCAGATGTCGCCCCAGGCATGGCGGGTGATCATTTCCTGAAACTCTTCATTGAACGGCGTGAGTTTTTTCAGGCTGTTGTCGACGTGGGTATCACCCAGCACAGCGCGGCGCACCTGCATGCCGGCGTCGTAACGGTCTTGCTCGTTCATTTGCAGTTCCTTGATTCAGTGAAAGTAGTGTGTTGCGCGACGGCGCGTTCGACCCAATGGCTGGCCTGGCCGAGGTAGTGCGCCGGGTCGAGCAGCCGGTCGAGGTCCGCCGCCGACAAGTGGTGGCTGACCTGCGGGTCGTCGCCCAGCACCTGGCGCAGATGCACGCCCTGCTCCACCGCCCGGCGGCAGCTTTGTTCGATCAGGTGATGGGCCGCATCACGGCCCATGCAGCGCGCCAGCGCGATGCTCACCGCCTCGGCCAACAGCAGCCCTTGGGTGGCATCAAGATTGGTGCGCATCCGCGCCGCATCCACTTGCAGCTGCGGCACCATCAGCAATGCTTGCTGCAAGGCGCCGGAAACCAGGCAGCACAGATCCGGCAGGGTTTCCCACTCGGCATGCCACAGGCCCAGGCTGCGCTCGTGCTCTTGCGGCATCGCGCTGAGCATCGTCGCCACCAGCCCAGGCGCACGGGTTGCTGCGCCAATCAGCACGGCAGCGCCCACCGGGTTGCGCTTGTGCGGCATGGTCGAGGAGCCGCCCTTGCCCGGCGCCGAAGGTTCGAACACCTCGCCGACTTCGGTCTGCATCAGCAAGCTGATATCGCGGCCCAGCTTGCCGAGGCTACCGGCCAACATGCCCAGCAGGCTGGCGAACTCCACCAGGCGGTCGCGCTGGGTGTGCCAGGGCTGTTCGGGCAGTTGCAGATCCAGCTCTTGAGCCAGCGCCTGAGCCACCTCGAACGCCTGCCCGCCCAGCGCCGCCAGGCTGCCGGACGCCCCCCCGAACTGCAGGCACAGCAAACGCGGCCTGAGTTCAGCGAGGCGCTGGCGATGGCGGGTCAAAGCGCCCAGCCAGCCGGCGATTTTCATGCCCAGCGTGACCGGTGTCGCCTGTTGCAACCAGGTACGCCCGGCCAACGGCGTGGCGGCATGGCGCTGGGCCTGAACGGCCAGCGCTTCGCCCAACTGTTGTAAATCGTCTTCCAGCAATTCGACGGCGCGACGCAGTTGCAGTACCAGACCCGAGTCCATGGCGTCCTGGCTGGTCGCGCCCATATGCACATAGCGCTCGGCCTCCGGATTGACCGCCGCGATGCGCTTGCCCAGCGCCTTGACCAGCGGGATCGCCGAGTTGCCAGCGCTGCCGATGGCGATGGCCAGCGCGTCGAAGTCAAACAGCTCGGCGCGGCACTGGCTCTGGATATCCGTCACCAGTGCCTGAGGCAGCAGTCCGACGCGCGCCTCGGCCCGCGCCAGTGCGGCCTCAAAATCCAGCATGCCCTGCACCCGACCGGTGTCAGAAAACACCTCGCGCATCTGCGCCTGGGTGAAGTAGGCATCGAACAGTTGATTGCTTGCGGTGCTCATTTCAGCGCTCCGGTAAAGATCAGGTTGCATCAGCATGGCTGACCCGGCCCTTGAGCAGGATCGCCAGAGCAGCGAGGCTGGCCGGCACAATCAGTGCGGTCAGTACCTGCTCGAAGTTCCAGCCCAGCCCCAGCAGTGTGGCGCCGGCCCAGGCGCCGAGAATCGCGCCGAAGCGGCCGATACCCAGCATCCATGACACGCCGGTGGCGCGGCCTTGGGTCGGGTAGAAGCGTGCGGCCAGCGACGGCATCGCCGACTGCGCGCCGTTAATGCACATGCCGGCCACCAGCACCAGGCTGGCGAGCAGCAACACGCTGTCAAGGCTCTTGCCCACCAGCCAGGCGAACACCCCGGCCAGCCCGTAGGCAATGCCGATCACCCAGTGCGGGTTATAACGGTCCATGGCCCAGCCGACCCCCACCGCGCTGAGCACCCCGCCCAACTGAAACAACGCGCCAATCACCGCCGACTGCTCCAGGCTCGCACCACTGTCACGCAACAGGGTCGGCAGCCAACTGGTCAGCAGATAGACGATCACCAGGCCCATGAAATAGGTCAGCCACAGCAGCAAGGTGCCGGTACTGTAGGTTCCGGAAAAGATCACCTTGAACACGTTGCGGCTGCTCACGGTGCTTTGTTCCGGCACACTGAAGTCAGTGACGCCGACCAGCGCGGCCGGGGCGATGGGCTCCAGCACTTTGCGCACCTTGGCGCTACCGCGGTTGCGCACCACCAGAAACCGCGCCGACTCGGGCAACCACAGCATCAGTGCCGGGACCAGCAGCAGCGGCAGCAGGCCACCGATCAGCAAAAGGCTGTGCCAGCCCAACGCCGGGATCAGTTTCGCCGAGACAAAGCCGCCACAGGCCATGCCCAGGTTGAAGCCACAGAACATGCTGGTCACCAGCAACGACTTGAGCCGCTCAGGGGTGTATTCAGACAGCAAGGTGGTGGCATTGGGCATCGCCGCGCCCAGGCCGATACCGGTCAGCAGGCGCAGGATCAGCAACTGATCGAGGTTGCTGCTGTAAGCCGACAACAGGCTGAACAGACCAAACAGAAACACCGCAGCCACCAGCACCAGCTTGCGCCCGAAGCGGTCGGCCAAGGGACCGGAGCCCAGCGCACCGAAGACCATGCCGATCAACGCGGCGCTCATCACCGGGCCAAGGCTGGCGCGTTCGATGCCCCACTCCTGGCTCAGGGCCGGGGCGATAAAGCCCATCGCGGCAGTGTCCAGGCCGTCGAGGAACACGATCAGAAAACACAGGATCACCACCCGCCACTGGAAGGCCGACAGCGGCTGGTCATTGATGAAGCGTTGTACATCGAGGGTCTGGCCCCCGCTTGCGCTTTTACCAAGCGTCATATGAGTTCCCTTTTGTTCTTATATGGGAAAGCCTCCGGGTTCAATGAACGCGGAGGCGTCAGGCACGCAGGATGGTTTTAGAAGTCGAAAAACACCGTCTCGCCCTCGCCCTGTACCCGGATGTCAAAGCGGTACGCCAGTTGCCCGTCGACCGTGCACCGCTTGGCCACCAGGGTATCGCGGCGCTGCACCTGCTCGACCAGGTTGATCACCGGGTCATTGGCATTGGCGGCGGCTTCATCATCGAAGTACAGGCGGGTGTGCAAGTGAATGTTGATACCGCGCGCGAACAGCGACACGTTGATGTGCGGCGCCATCGGCACCCCGGCGGCATTGTTGACCACACCCGGCTTGACGGTTTTCAGGTGCCAGACCCCGTCATCACCGGTGGCGGTGCGGCCAAAGCCGTTGAACGGCCGGGCCGGATCATAGGTCGGGTGATACTGCCCCTGATGGTCGGCCTGCCAGAATTCAAGGTAGGAATCACGCATCAACTGGCCATTGCCATCGAGCACCGTCCCCAGCAGCAGAATGTGTTCGCCGGCAGCACCGGGACGGGCCATCTGGTTCCAGATTTCCAGCTCGCGGGTCGGGTTGCCAGCCACTTCCAGGGCCAGGCCGATATGCACATAAGGGCCAGCCGTTTGCGACGGGGTTTCCGGCAGTAATTGAACAGGCATGACAAGCTCCTCAGCGATTCTCGAAGTGGGTCTGGCGCTGGCCGCGCAGCACGATGTCAAAACGGTAGGCCAGGCAATCCATCGGGTTGCCCATGCCCATGTCCAGCCGCGCCACCAGGCTCTGCACAGCCTCAGGATTGGCAATCGACTTGACGATCGGGCACAGCGGGATCAACGGGTCGCCTTCGAAATACAACTGGGTAATCAGCCGGGTGGCAATCGACGGACCACTGACCGAGACATGGATATGCGCCGGACGCCAGTCGTTGGGACCGTTGCGCCACGGGTACGGGCCTGGCTTGATGGTCCGGAAACTGTAGTTGCCATCGCGGTCGGTCAGGGTCCGGCCGACACCGCCGAAGTTCGGGTCGATGGGTGCCAGGTAGCTGTCACGCTTGTGCCGATAGCGACCACCGGCGTTGGCCTGCCAGATCTCCACCAGGGTGTGGGGCACCGGCTTGCCATACTGATCGATCACCCGGCCGGCAACGATGATGCGCTCGCCAATCGGCAGGCCGCCATGGTCGAAGTTGAGCAGCAGATCATTGTCGTGACGGCCGAGAATCAGATGGGAGAAATCCGGGCCGGTGGTTTCCGAGATCGACTGGCCGATGCTCACCAGGGCCTGGCGCGGCGAGCGCAGCACGGAGGTTTTGTAGTCAGGGGTCAGGGCTTTGGGGTGCCAGTTTCGATCGCGAATGACGAAGCGGCTGTTGTCGGCAACAGACATGGCTTGGGTCCTTGAAGTTGTTGTTATCGGACGCACAACCATGGGCTGCGCATCAGGCTGGGCGCAGTGTCACGCGATTCGAAGGTTGCGAAAATTGAAAAACCTGGGGCAATCCATAACCTTTTGGTTATGGATAATCAGGCGTAAAGCCCGTCACGGTATGCCCCGCCGACCTGGCGCAGTTGCTCGACGCACCACAGCGCCGCCCGTGACAGCGGCACGGCCGGATTACTGCACATTCCCACCGAGCCGCCCGGCTCGCGAATGCCCAGGTCCAGTTCCACCAGCGTGCCGTTGCGCAGTTCCTGCAAGACCGCATCCAGCGGCGCGATCCAGATCGCATTGCTGCGCTCCACGTAGCAGCGGCTCAAGGTCAACGACAGGGTTTCCAGACGCTGGCGCGGCGGCTGGATGCCGTACTGCACGAACAGGCTGTCGGCAAAGGCGCGAATGGTGGTGCCGGCCAAAGGCAGCACCAGCGGATAATGCTGCAGGCTTTCCCGGCGCAGCGGCGCCGCCAGCAATGGATGCGCCGGGCGCGCCACCAGGGTCATGGACTCGTTATACAGATGCTCGAAACTGAGGCCATGAATCTGCGGGCTATCGGTCATCCGCCCGACCACCAGGTCCAGTTCACCGACCCGCAGCTGCGCCAGCAGGTAGGCACTGGGCCCGGTCATGACACTGACGATCAAGGCCGGGTGCTGCTCATGCAGACGAGCGATGACTTCGGGCATCAGCAGGCTTTCAGCGGTGGACAATACCCCCAGCCGCACGGTCGCGGTTTCATGCTCGCCAGAGCGCAGGCTGTTGACTCCTTCGCGCAGCGCCTGGACGCTGGGCCCGGCAAAACGCATGAAGGCCACCCCGGCCTCGGTCAGCGTGGCGCCATGCTTGCCGCGCAGAAACAGCGTGGCATCGAGCAGCCCTTCCAGCTCCTTGAGTGCCTTGGACAGCGCCGGTTGACTGATCGCCAACTGATCGGCAGCTTTGGCCAGGCTGCCCTGGCGGGCGACTTCGAGAAAACAGACCAGATGGCGGTATTTGATCCGCGTGTCGATGTTCAACGCGACGCCGGCCGGCTGAGGAAAAAGGCGATCTGCTCGGTGTCGAAGGGCCAGTCCAGTTCGGCGCCGGTATCGATCCGGCGCAGTACCGGGATGCGCAGACCGTAGCGCTCGACCAGTTGCGGGTCATCGGCAATGTCCAGCAGTTCGACCAACAGGCCGTGCTCGACCAACGGCATCAGCTCGGCTTCGGCCAGTTCGCACAGGTGGCAGCCGAGGGTGCTTAAAAATTGACATTCGGGAGGCATGACAGGTACCTGCAAGCAGCAAGATATACGGCGAACAGCGTTATTCTATGCCGGGTCCGGGAACGCGTCGAGGTTGGCGGGGCGAGCATCTGCTGTGAATGTGCCGCCGTCTTCGCTGTGGTCCGGCACCCCGGCAAGCCAACGAATGCTGTGGCACATCGACAGAGCAAGCGCCCAAAGGCGGCCGAACGATCACCATAATCAGTGAAGTTGCCGCTAAACCGAAGCCACCGGCGCCCGCCTCGCAAAACGCTTTTTGCAGTACGCATTGGCCCGATCCAGGATCGGCTTTTCAAACAACCGATAGCCGACCCAGCCATAACACAGCACCGCCGCCATCATCAGCAGCGCAAAACCGACGTTGTCGAGATAGCTGCCCGGCCACGGCCCCAGCCACGCCCACAGTCGGCCGATCACCCCGAGCACCAGCAGGTGCGACAGGTAAATGGTGTAGGACATATCCCCAACCGCCACCAGCGCTGTGCTCAAGCGCAAATGAGCACGGCGCTCCAGCAGCACCATACTCAACACCAGCGCACCGAACACCAGCGCTACAGCCAGCATGCGTGGCAGGCCATGACTCTGGTAAAGGTGCCAATAGCCAACAAGCGGCATGCCCACCAGCGTGGCCAGCAGCAGCATTGCCCAGACCAGTCGATCCGGCAGCCGCGCACTGTGCGGGCTGTAAAAGAACAGCGCCAGCGCTGCACCAGCGATGAATTCCAGCGCATGCGGGTGCAGCATGATTTGTACCGCCGGCGAGTAGTCCCGCCAGTCCTGCAGGCTGTTGAACACCAACAGAATCAGCGCCCAGACCGCCAGTGCGGCGGGCAGCCAGCGTTCGCGAAAGGGCAGCAACGCGCTGAACACCAGATAGAACCAAAGCTCGAACACCAGCGACCAGGCGACCATGACCAGCAGCACCTTGTCACTGGGCAGCAGCAAGAACGACAGCAGCAGGTTGGACTCACCGTGGCTGCTATTGACCATGCCTGGCTGCGCGAGAAACACCGCCAGGGTCAGGAAGTAGTACAGCCAGTAGGTCGGGTAGATGCGCGACACGCGGTTGAAGACAAAGCGCTGGGCCTGCACGCGGTCCTGAAAGCGTCCGCGGCTGACGATCACCATCACAAAGCCGCTGATCACGAAAAACAGGTCGACGCCCAACTGGAAAAAATCCAGCCACGCCGGCAGCAGACGATCACCACCGGCGTATTTGGCCTCGACCGAGGTCATGTGAAACAGCACAACGCCCAGTACTGCCAGGCCCCTGAGCCCTTGCAGGGAAAACAGCCGCTCCATGCCCACCTCATGCACTACCCGATTCGCCGAGGATCGCTCCTCATCTTGCGGCTAGAGCATAGCAAGGCTGGCAGCTATTGCCGGTTTCAGTCCTGGCTGACCGCACCGATCTTGTGGATCGACAGGTCGGCGCCGTAGTACTCCTGCTCCTGGTTCAGGCGTAAGCCAACAGTAAACTTGAGCAGGCCATACACCGCAAAGCCGCCGGCCAGCGCCACCACAACACCGAGCAGGCTGCCGATCAACTGGCTGATCAGGCTGACGCCGCCCAGCCCGCCGAGTGCCTGCTGGCCAAAGATTCCGCAAGCGATACCGCCCCAGACGCCGCAGATGCCGTGCAGCGGCCAGACACCCAGCACATCATCGATCTTCCAGCGCACCTGGGCGGCGGTGAAGCACCAGACGAACATCGCGCCAGCAATCGCGCCGGTGACCAGTGCGCCAACCGGGTGCATCAGGTCAGAGCCGGCACAGATCGCCACCAGCCCGGCCAACGGGCCGTTGTGCAAAAAGCCCGGGTCATTGCGGCCAACGATCAAGGCCGCCAGGGTGCCGCCGACCATCGCCATCAATGAATTGACCGCCACCAGACCACTGACTGCAGGCAGGGTCTGGGCACTCATCACGTTAAAACCAAACCAGCCGACGATGAGGATCCACGAACCCAGGGCCAGAAACGGAATGCTCGACGGCGGGTAAGCCACCAGCCGACCGTCGCGATAGCGGCCGTTACGCGAACCCAGCAGCAACACCGCCGCCAGCGCCAGCCAGCCACCCATGGCGTGCACCACCACAGAGCCGGCAAAATCATGGAAGCTGGCACCGAAGCTGGCTTGTAACCAGGCCTGCAGGCCATAGTTGCCGTTCCAGATCATGCCTTCGAAGAACGGATAGACGAACGCCACGATCAACGCAGTGGCGCACAGTTGCGGGACGAACCGCGCACGTTCGGCAATGCCGCCGGAAATGATGGCCGGTATCGCAGCGGCAAAGGTCAGCAGGAAAAAGAATTTGACCAGCCCGTAACCATGGTCGGCATTGATCACCGCCGCCGGCTGCATGAAGGTCACGCCGTAGGAGATCCAGTAGCCGATAAAGAAATACGCCACCGCCGATACCGCGAAATCGCTGAGGATTTTCGACAGGGCATTGACCTGATTCTTCTGCCGGACCGTACCGACTTCAAGAAAGGCGAACCCGGCATGCATGGCCAGGACCATGACGGCCCCGAGCAACAGAAACAAGGTGTTGGAACTATGGACCAGAGTGTCCACGGCGCTGTGCAAATTTTCCATTGCGAAGGCAGACCTGCAAGTTCTTGGAAGCACCAAAGCGAGACGTTCTGCATCCGCGCGCACCGAACTGGAGCAGCGCACGGACTCCCCGATCCATAGGCCGTGCTCTGATAACGAGCACGAAACGAAAAAAGCTCAGGATGTTTCCCGGTTATTAAAGTTTGGCGTAAGGTTTGCGCCCGGCAGGCGCGCCTATCTGGCGCAGCCAGCGGCGTTGACGCACCATGACGAAGCAAAAGCTGTACCAGCCGCTATGAAAAACACACTGATTCAATTCAAATGAACCTTCTGCAACACGCCATACTCTGAACCCAGACACGCCATTTCACGGAGAACACCATGGCCCGCCGTACTGCCCAGACCGCCCAGGAAATCCTGCTGGCCGACTTCCAGACCCTGGTTGCCGACACCGAAAAACTCCTTGACCACACCGCCTCGCTGGCCGGTGAACAGGCCGACCAATTGCGTGATCAGATTAAGGACAGCCTTGAGCGCGCCCGTGAAACCCTGCAACTGACGGAGGACTCGCTGCGTCAGCGCGGTGAAGCGGCGGTGCAGGCGACCGAAGATTATGTGCAAAACAATCCCTGGCAGTCGGTGGGCATCGCCGCCGGGGTCGGTTTTCTGATCGGCCTGCTGGCCTCCAGGCGTTAAGGCCATGCACGGGCAAAACGAATCCGCCGCCCAGGCCGAGCAACCGGGGTCTGCGCCACGGCGCCTGGGCGCCGCGTTTCTAGGCTTGCTGCACAGTCATGTCGAGCTGTTCGGCATCGAGCTGCAAGAGCAGAAAGCCCGCACGGTGAGCCTGCTGCTGTTTGCCGGTCTTGCCCTGGTATTCGGCCTCCTGCTGCTCACCGGTCTCTCGGCGCTGCTGTTGATCGTGCTATGGGACAGTTATCGCCTGGTCGGCATCATCGGCCTGTGCGTGTTTTATTTCCTGGCCGCCGTGTTCTGTGGCTTGCGCCTGCGTGCGGCGATCTTCGACGAGTCCTCGCCGTTCAGCGCAACCCTCGAAGAGCTGGCCAACGACCGTGAGCGATTGCTGCCATGAGTGAACCGAAGTCTCATCAAGGCAATACCCGCCGGGAACTGCGCAAGGCACTGGTACGCCTGCGCATGGAAATGCATCGTCAGGAAATCCGCCACGAGTCGACCCAGGTCATGCAACCGCTGCGCCGGGTGCGCGGCATGGCTCAAGGGTTGCCGGGCTCGTTGGGGATTCGCCATGCGCCGTTATGGGGCGTGGGCGCCGTCGCGCTGCTGGGGTTTCTCGGCGGTCGCGGCGCCAATAAGCCACCCCGGCAAGGGGGCGGCGGCCTGGCTCGGCTGATACGTCTAGGGGTAACCCTGATGCCATTGATCAAACTGGCGATCCAGAGCCGTACCCGCAAGCCCTGATGGCTGTTTGGCCTCTGTCTTGCAACACACGATCACATTGACCGCGCTGCGCAGCATCTGCACCGCGCGGTTTTTTATTATGTGCGCAAGGAGTGTCATGTGATCACGGGGCAACCCATTGCCTGCTTCCAGCCCTTCATCGACACCGCTACGGGGCGAATCGCCGGTATCGAAGCACTGGGCCGGCTGCGCGATGAGCAGGGCCAACTGCATTCGGTAGGGCCACTGTTCAATGACCCCGCCCAATCGGCCGACAGCCTGCGCCAACTGGACCGACTGATTCGTGATGATGCGCTGAGCCGCTTGCATCTGGCGCCGCAGGACTGGTTTCTGAGCCTGAACATGTCGCCGCGCTGGATCAGCAGCCTGACACCCGGCGCGCCGCTGCCAAGCCTTGAGCAGTTGCAGCGCCATGGCGTGGCGGCGCAACGGATCGTGTTTGAAATCACCGAACTGGGCGGTGATATCCAGCGCCTGAGCGAGGTCGTCAGGCGCTACCGCGAAGCCGGGGCACGGATCGCCATCGACGACTTTGGTGCCGGCTATTCGCAGTTGGATCGGGTTCTGGCCTTGCAGCCGGACATTCTCAAACTCGACATGCGCCTGTTTCAGGCGGCGGCCCGCGGTGGTCCGAGCAGCGATGTAGTACGTGCGCTGGCGCAGATGGCTGAAAAGACCGGCTGCTGGATCATTGCCGAAGGCGTCGAGACCGAGGCCGAGCTGCATTTTGCCCTGGAGTGCGGTGCACGCTATGTGCAGGGCTTTCTGTTCGCCCGCGCCGAACCGGATTTCTTCGCTGCCGACAGTTTCGTCAACGCCTTTGCCGTGCTGCGCGACCGTTACGTGCTGGCTAAAGTGGCCGAGCGCGCCAGACTGATGGTGCTGCGGCGCAAGCTGGCCGCACTGATGAGCGCACTGCAACGCTGGACGCTAAACGAACTGCCGGGCAGCGAACTCAACGAGCTGGCCTGCCCCGAAGAATACCCTTGGTTGCTGCGCTTTTATCAGTGCGACCGGCATGGCACCCAGCTCACCCCGAATCTGGAGTGGCGCAACGGCACCTGGCAGGCCGATAGCCGCTACGTGGGGCATAACTGGTCGTGGCGGCCCTACTTCTACCACCTGCTGGCCGAGGGTTGGGAAGAACGCCGGCTGATTCTCTCTACCACCTATCGCGACGCGACCAGCAACCAGTACTGCCTGACCGCCGGGCAGTTCTTCGACGCCGGCCAGCGCTTGCTGTTGATCGACATCGATGCCGCCGGGTTATGAGCGCCCTGCCCCTTGCAGCCTGCGCCTTGAACCGGGAAGCTAGGGGTTTGTGAACAGACGGAGCAATGGCCTTGGACTGGCAGACCCTGCTTAACCGCGAACGACTCGGCAAACCGCTGCACAGCCCCGAAGAACTAGGGCGCAGTCCGTTTCACAAGGACCATGACCGGATCATCTTTTCCGGCGCGTTCCGGCGTCTGGGGCGCAAGACCCAGGTGCATCCGATGTCGAGCAACGACCATATCCATACCCGTCTGACCCACTCGCTGGAAGTCAGCTGTGTGGGCCGCTCGCTCGGCATGCGGGTGGGCGAAACCCTGCGCGCCAGCCTGCCGGACTGGTGCGAACCCAGTGATCTGGGGATGATCGTGCAGTCGGCGTGCCTGGCCCATGACATCGGCAACCCGCCCTTTGGCCACTCCGGCGAAGACGCCATTCGCAACTGGTTCAAACAGGCGGCCGGGCGCGGCTGGCTCGATGGCATGAGTGACACCGAGCGGCTGGACTTTCTCAACTTCGAAGGCAATGCCCAGGGCCTGCGGGTGCTCACCCAACTGGAATATCACCAGTTCGATGGCGGGATGCGCCTGACCTACGCGACCCTGGGCACCTACCTCAAATACCCGTGGACCGCGCGCCACGCCGACTCGCTAGGCTATAAAAAACACAAGTTCGGTTGCTACCAGAGCGAGCTGCCAGTGCTTGAGCAGATCGCCAACAAGCTGGGCATCCCGCAAGTCGAAGATCAACGCTGGGCGCGCCATCCGCTGGTCTATCTGATGGAAGCGGCCGACGACATCTGCTACGCCCTGATCGATCTGGAAGACGGGCTGGAGATGGACCTGCTGCAATACAGCGAAGTCGAAGCCCTGCTGCTGGATCTGGTCGGTGACGACCTGCCCGACACCTATCGGCAACTGGGTGCCGACGACTCCCGGCGGCGCAAGCTGGCGATTCTGCGTGGCAAGGCCATCGAGCACCTGACCAATGCGGCGGCCCAGGCCTTTGTCGAACAGCAACAGGCGCTGCTTGACGGCCAGCTGGAAGGCGATCTGGTCGAGCATATGCACGGTCCGGCCAAACGCTGTGTCCTCAATGCCAAGGACATGGCACGCAAGAAGATCTTCCAGGACAAGCGCAAGACCCTGCTCGAGATCGGCGCCTACACCACCCTGGAAGTGCTGCTCAATGCCTTCTGTGGCGCTGCGGTGGAGCAATTCGGCGGGCGCACCCCGTCGTTCAAGCATCGGCGCATTCTCGACCTGCTGGGTAGCAGCGCGCCGGCAGCCGATGCCCCACTGCACAGTGCGTTTCTGCGCATGATCGACTTCATTGCCGGCATGACCGACAGCTATGCCAGCGAAATGGCTCAGGAAATGACCGGCGGCGCGGGGCATCATCGCTGAGCGGAACAGGCCGGGGATCCAGCATCACCCCGGCCCGCTTTGCATCTTCAGACGTTTCCTACAAACCCACCAGAATTCTCCTATCGCCCTGTAAGCAAAGTTTTCTGAATAATCCCGGCATTCAATACTGTTGGGCACCTCTAAAAACGTAGGCGAAGCAGCCAGCGCAAGGCGAAAACCGGTGAAAAACGGTCGGAGTCGCGTTCGACTTTACGGCTTGTAAATGAGCATTTTGAGCCGGTTTTCAACGCAGCGATGGCGCGCGTAGCGCCGCAGGCGTCCAGCCAGTTGGTAGTTTTTTGAGATGCCCTGTTCCCACCTGCCGCACAGCTGGCCTGAACATTGGGCAGCCGGTACCAGAATGCCCCGGAAAACCAATGCCCAGACACAACCTGCGGATCCTGCTGGTGGAAGATCATCCGTTCCAGTTGATCGCCACCCAAGCGTTGCTCAACAATCAGGGCTATTTTCTGCTCACGCCGGCCCTTAACGCCGCCGAAGCCTTCGCCGCGCTTGAGCGCAGCCACACGCCTTACGACCTGCTGCTCTGCGATCAGCGCCTGCCCGACCTGCCAGGGCTAGAGCTGGTCGGCCAGGCCTGGCGTAAAGGGCTGGTACGCCAGGCGATCATCTTCAGCGGTCTGACCGAAGAGGGCCTGCTGCAGCTCGAACACACCGCCCGACGCCGCGCGCTACCGCTGCTGGGCTGCCTGAGCAAACCGCTGCGCGCTGCCGATCTGGCCCGCTTGCTCGATGCACCTTGAGCAACCCGCGCGGTACAGCCTCGCCGGCCACTAACCTTATTACGACTAATGGCACTTAACACCACCTCACTGTCAGGCGCTGTTTAATGCATTCAACAATGATTTTATCTAGCCATCTTTTAGCGCCCTGACGCTGAAGCTTCATTAAACAATTCACTGAACATCGGGTTCATTTCGTACGCCGATACTTTAATTGCTGTAGGAACCTTCCTATATATATCAACAGACCGGATTCATTCATGTGACTCGCTAAACATCTGAGCTAATGTGCGCGCTTTCTTCGCTGCCTGTATGGATTTAATTATGAACTCAGTATTTATCATCGACGATCATCCGGTCATTCGCCTGGCCGTTCGTATGCTGCTGGAAAACGAAAACTATGAAGTGGTCGGCGAGACCGATAACGGCGTAGACGCCATGCAGATGGTCCGCGAGTGCATGCCTGACCTGATCATTCTCGACATCAGCATTCCCAAGCTTGATGGCCTGGAAGTGCTGGCGCGCTTCAACGCCATGGGCCTGCCTTCGAAAATTCTGGTCCTGACCTCCCAGACCCCCAGCCTGTTCGCCATCCGCTGCATGCAGTCGGGCGCGGCCGGTTATGTGTGCAAACAGGAAGACCTCAGCGAACTGCTCAGTTCGGTCAAGGCGGTATTATCCGGCTACAATTACTTCCCCAGCCAGGCACTTAGTGCGCCCCCCGGAGAAGATGGCAAGCCCAGCGAAATCGAACTGTTCAAACTGGTCAATGATCGCGAATTGATGGTACTTCAGTTATTTGCTCAGGGACGCTCCAACAAGGAAATCGCCAAAGGCATGTTTCTCAGCAACAAGACGGTCAGCACCTATAAAACCCGTCTCATGCAGAAGCTCAGAACCCGAACCCTGGTAGAACTTATCGACATGGCAAAACGCAATTCGTTGGTATGAATATGCTGATATCAAGATGCCTTGAACCTGGCAAGCCAGCCATCTGCCTGTTACTGATACTGGTGGCCACATCGGCGCTCGGCACCCCCGCACCATACACATTGCTGGGTCGCACCGGGCCGGTGGCGATATCACCGCAACTGAGCCACCATCAGCAGCGCTGGCTGGCCCAGCGCCACGAGCTGGTCCTTGGTACCTCGGCCCCCGATTACCCGCCGTTCGACATCAGCGTTTCAGGCCGTGACTACGAAGGGATCAGCGCCGACTACGCCAGCGTCATCTCCCAGGCGCTCAACGTGCCGGTCCGGACCCTGCGCTTCGAAAGCCGCAGCGCAGCCATCGACGCACTTAAACAGGGACGTATCGACCTGCTGGGCAGCGCCAATCGCTTCGAGGCCATTGACAGCGGCATCAGCCTGTCGCAGCCCTACGCAACGGATCAGCCGGTGCTGGTCACCCACAGCGACGATACCCGGCCACTGAGCGCCGGCCTTGCGGGCCTGCGCCTGAGCATGGTCTACCACTATCTGCCACCCGACGAGGTCCAGATCCAGTACCCGGGCGCAATACTGCAGACCTACCCGTCGTTTCGCAGCGCCATCAACGCCGTGGCGTTCGGTCAGGCCGATGTGTTCCTCGGCGACACCATCTCTACCCGCTACGTGATCAACCACGGTTATCTCAATAACATCCGCATGGCGCGCTTCGGCAAACACGAAGCCAGTGGCTTTGGTTTTGCCGTGCGCCACGACAACCCCGACCTGCTGGAGATTCTCAACCGCACACTGCGGGCCATCCCAAGCGAAACACGCAACGACATCGCGCGCCGCTGGCACGCCGCAGACGACCTGTCGCCGTCAGACCAGAGCCTGCAACTGAGCGCAGCCGAACACGCCTGGATCAGCCAACACCCAAGACTGCGCGTCGTTGTGGACCCTGCCAATGCGCCGCTGAGCTTCTTGGACAACACCGGCAACCTGCGTGGCGTCAGCGCCGATGTGCTGGACCTGCTGCGCCTGCGCACTGGTCTGCAGTTCGACATTCGCCCGGCCAGCAGCGCGCAAGACATGGCCCAGCAACTGGCCCGTGATGAAGCTGACCTGATCGGTGCTCTGCTGCCGGACCGAGCGCTGGGCGAACAACTGACTTACAGCCGCCCGTACCTGGACAACGCTTTTGTACTGGTCACCCGGCTGGGTGAGAATCAGCCGACCCTGTTGCAGCAACTGAGCGGCAAACGCCTCGCCGTCGCCGGCTCCGACACCCTGCAAGCCTGGCTCGCCCAGCACCATCCGCTGATTGAACAGACGCCCTTCGACAGCGCACACCAGGCCCTGACACTGCTGATGCGCGGCCAGGTCGAAGGGGTAGTCATGCCGCTGCTCAGCGCCAATTACCTGCTATCGGCACCCGAATTCGAAAATCACCTGCACATCACGGCCACCGCCGGTGAAACCCCGGCCCTGATCACCCTGGCCAGCCGCAACAACAACCCTGAACTCGCCGCGATCATCAACAAGGCGCTGGTCAGCATCACGCCACAGGAAATGGCCAGCATCCACGACCGCTGGCGGACCTGGAGCAGCGCGGCCAATCACCATGACTACCGACCGCTGCTCTACCGCGTGCTGCTCGGGGCGGGCGTGACGCTTCTGGCGTTGCTGGCATGGAACGCCTGGATGCGCCGCCAGATCAGCCAGCGCAAAGCCGCCGAACGCGCGTTGAGCGATCAACTGCAGTTTATGGGCGCCATGCTCGACGGCACACCCCATCCGCTCTACGTTCGCGACCGCGAGGGTCGCCTGCGCCTGTGCAACGACAGCTATCTACAGACCTTTGCAACACAGCGCGACCAGGTCATCGGCCACACCGTCACCGAGGGCGTGCTGAGCGATCCGGACCAGGCACGGCAGTACGCCGAGGATTACCGCCAGGTGATGGCCAGCGGTACGCCGCTGATCAACGACCGGCCTCTGCACATCGGCCAGCGGCGCCTGACCATCTATCACTGGATCCTGCCATTTCACGACTCGCTCGGTGAGATACAAGGCATCATCGGTGGCTGGATTGATATCAGCGAGCGGCGCCAGTTGCTCGAAGACCTGCAGGCCGCCAAAGACAGCGCCGATAACGCCAACCGGGCGAAAAGCACCTTTCTGGCGACCATGAGCCATGAAATCCGCACCCCGATGAACGCCGTGATCGGCATGCTTGAACTGGCCCTCAAGCGCGCTGATCAAGGACAACTGGAACGCTCGGCCATCGAGGTGGCCTACAGTTCGGCCAATGACCTGCTGGAACTGATCGGCGACATTCTCGATATCGCGCGTATCGAGGCCGGGCAATTGAGCCTCAACCCTGAACGCGCCCGCCTGCGCCTGCTCAGCGGCGCGGTGGTGCGCATGTTCGAAGGCCTGGCGCAACAGAAAAACCTTGCACTGAAACTTGAATTCGACAGCCGGCTCGACGTTGACGTGCTGATTGACCCGTTGCGCTTCAAGCAGGTTCTATCCAACCTGATCAGCAACGCAATCAAGTTCACCGCGACCGGCCAGGTGCGCGTCACGCTGCAAGCCGGCAAGCAATCGAGCCATGAACACCTGGACCTGAAACTGAGCGTTCAGGACAGCGGCATCGGCATCAGCGCCAGCGACCAGCAACGCCTGTTCGAACCCTTCGCCCAGGTTGACAACAACGGACAAATGCCGCGCAGCGGCGCCGGCCTGGGCCTGGTCATTTGCCGCACGCTGTGCACCATGATGGGCGGCAAGCTGCACTTGCAAAGCCGTCCAGGGCAAGGCACCTGTGTGACCTTCGAACTGATGCTGGAGCGTCTGGCAACTGACCAACCCGCTGCGCAGGAGACGTCCGTCATATTGCCTGCCGTTTCGCCCCCAACACGTGCGCTGAACATTCTGGTGGTCGACGACCATCCGGCCAACCGGATGGTGCTGACCCAGCAGTTGGAGTTTCTCGGCCATCGCTGCCAGAGCGCAGAACATGGCAAGGTCGGCCTGCAGCTGTGGCAGCAAACCGATTTCGATCTGCTGATGGTCGACTGCAACATGCCAGTGATGAATGGCTATGAACTGACTGCTGCGATCCGCGATCAGGAGCTGCTTGAGCAACGCTTGCCGTGCATCATCTGGGGCTTCACCGCCAACGCTCAACCGGAAGAAATCCAGCGCTGCCGGGACGCCGGCATGGATGACTGCCTGTTCAAACCGATCGGCCTGGGCGTGCTGGGTGAGCGACTGGCAAGCCTTGCAGCGGCACCAGAGCACGGTGCCAGAGCGCTGCTGTTCGACCCGGGCAGCCTCGAAAAGCTGACCGCAGGACGCAACGAGATGACCCGGCGACTGCTGCGCCAGTTGCTCGACAGCAACCAGCAGGACCGTCAGGCGCTGATCGGCCTCGACCCGCATCACCAGCGCCCGGACCTCCAGGCCATGGCCCACCGGATCAAGGGCGCAGCGCGGATCATCTGTGCGACCCCCTTGGTCGAAGCCTGCGAAGCTCTGGAGCGGGCCTGCACCCCGGTCGCGGCAACAGGCCAAGTCAGAGCCTGCCAGCAGCATCTTGATGCCGTCATGCAGACGCTGGAAAAACAGCTGCAGGAGCAGTTGCGCAAAAGCTGAGCGATACCCCGGCCTGAACGGATACACCCTAAGGGCCTGAAAGGGGCCTCTAAAGACAACCAAGCGTTGTCATGGCTTAGCTGTTAGACTGCGCGGCGAAAATACTCAAGAGGATTGCTTCATGGCTACTAACCGCTCCCGTCGTCTGCGCAAGAAGCTCTGTGTGGATGAGTTCCAGGAACTGGGTTTTGAACTCAACCTGGAATTCAAGGAAGACCTGTCCGAAGAAGCAATCGACGCCTTCCTCGACGCCTTCCTGACCGAAGCCATGGACGCCAATGGCCTGGACTATGTCGGCGGTGACGACTACGGCCTGGTTTGCCTGGCCAACCGCGGCTCGGTCAACGAACAACAGCGCGCAGCCGTCGAAGCCTGGCTCAAGGCTCGCCCGGAGCCAACCAAGGTCGAAGTCAGCCCGCTGCTGGATGCCTGGTATCCGGACAAGCCGATCAACCCGGCGGCCTGATCCTTCAGGGTTGCCGAGCGCTGATCAACAAGCCATCCCTTGCGGATGGCTTTTTTGTGCCCAATCGACAGCCCGGCGAACAGCGGCAGGCTCTGGAATCGGCCTGTGCAGATGAAAATTCCCGGCGCAGCGCCCGAAGCCCGGTGCGCTTGGGGCATAATGCAAGCTTGTTGCCGCGCATGCTCACCACCTCTGCGCCTTTATTGTTCAGCGAGGGCTTTTTCACCCTTATCTGGCTTTTCATCTTTGCATCAGGGTTTTATTGATGATCAGATCCTTGCGCCCCTTGTTACTGGCCAGCGTTCTTCTGCCGCTCGCTTTCCAGGTCCATGCAGCACCGATCAACACCACCCTCCCGCCCAAGGTCCAGCAGGCGCTGAAAGCCAGCAAGCTGACCGACGACGCACTGTCGCTGGTGACCATACCGCTCACCGGCCCCGGCACGCCCACCGTGTTCAATGCCGATGTGTCGGTCAACCCGGCCTCGACCATGAAGCTGGTCACCACCTTCGCCGCCCTGGAAATCCTTGGCCCCACCCACCAATGGAAAACCGAATTCTTCACCGACGGCACCCTGAGCAACGGGGTCCTGCGCGGCAATCTGTACCTCAAAGGCGGTGGCGACCCCAAGCTGAACATGGAAAAGCTCTGGCTGCTGATGCGCGACCTGCGCGCCAATGGCGTACAGCAGGTCACCGGCGACCTGATCCTGGACCGCAGTCATTTTGTCCAGCCACAACTGCCCGTCTTCGATGATGACGGCGGCGACCACAGCAAGCCGTTTCTGGTCCGCCCTGACTCGCTACTGGTCAACCTCAAGGCCCTGCGCTTCGTGACCCGCAACGACGACGGGCGCATTCTGGTGGCGGTAGAGCCGCCGATTGCCACGATCCGGATCGACAATCAGGTCAAGAACATCGCCGCCAAGCAGTGCGGCGACGATGTCCGTTACAACCCGGTGCCGCAGGCCGACGGTAGCCTGCTGGTACAGGTGACCGGCCAGTTGGCCAAAGGCTGCAACTCTCAGACTTATCTGTCGCTGCTTGATCATCAGGCCTACGCGGCCGGGGCCGTGCGCGCGATCTGGCAAGAGCTGGGCGGCAGCATCCAGGGCGCTGACAAGGTCGGTAACGTGCCATCGGGTGCCAAGTTGCTGGCCCGGGCTTTTTCGCCGGATCTGGTGGAAGTGATCCGCGACATCAACAAATACAGCAACAACACCATGGCCCAGCAGTTGTTCCTGAGCCTCGGCCAGGAGTTCCGCACCAGCGCCGATGGCGATGACGCCAAGGCCGCGCAACGGGTGATTCGCCAGTGGCTGGCCAAAAAGGGCATCACCGCACCGCATCTGGTCATGGAAAATGGCTCTGGCCTGTCGCGGGCCGAGCGGGTCAGTGCCCGTGAAATGGCCGTCCTGCTGCAAGCCGCCTGGCGCAGCCCGTATGCCGCCGAGTTCACCAGCTCGATGCCGCTGGCCGGGATGGACGGGACCATGCGCAAACGCCTCAAACGCACACCGCTGCTGGGTGAGGCGCATATCAAGACCGGCACCCTGAACACCGTTCGAGCGATTGCCGGCTACAGCCGCGACAGCAACGGCAACACCTGGGCGGTGGTGGCGATCCTCAACGACCCGCGCCCGTTCGGCGCCTCATCGGTGCTCGACGAGGTGCTGGTCGATCTGTACCGCCAGCCCAAGCTGAACGCCACCACCGTGTCGATCCAGCAGCCCTGAGGTTTCAGGGCTGCTCGGGCTGCACCCGGTCGCGGCCAGCCTGCTTGGCCGCGTAGACCCCCGAGTCGGCGCGCAGCAGCAAGGCGTCGGCACCCTCGCCCCGACGCCAGCTGGCGATGCCGAAACTGGCCGTCACCTGGCCAACGGTGTCAAGCGGCTGACTGCGCATGCTTTGCCATAGTTGAGTCGCCAACTGGCCGGCTTCTTCTGGATGGGTGGACGGGCAAAGAATAATGAATTCTTCACCGCCCAACCGACAGAACACATCCTCGGCACGCACACGCTGGCTGATGCTGCGGCAGATCGCCTGCAACACCGCATCACCCACCGCGTGGCCATACTGGTCGTTGATGCGCTTGAAGTGGTCGATATCCATCATGATCACCGATAGCTGGCCGCCATGACGTGCAGTGCGGCGCAGTTCAGCCTGCAGGCGCTCCTGGAAGTAACGCCGGTTGTAGGCACCGGTGAGCACGTCGGTGATCGACAAGGCGCGCAATTCATCTTCGACGCGCTTCATGTCAGTGATATCGCTTAAAAAACCATGCCAGAGAATCCCGCCGTCAGGCAGCCGCTCCGGGGTCGCCTCGCCGCGTATCCAGCGGATTCCGCGTTCGGGCAGGTTCAGGCGAAACTCGTCGCGCCATGGCTTGCACTGTTCGGTACTGGCGGCCATCACACGCATGACCCGCGGTTTGTCTTCCACGTAGGTACGCTCGAACACCAGCGACGCATCGGCGACAATTTGCGCCTCGGTCAGCTCATACAGGCGGCACATCCCCACGCTGATGTAATTGAACTGCGGACTGCCATCGGCCGAGCGCTGGAACTGGTAAATACCGCCCGGCACCTGGGAGCCAAGGCGCTCAAGCAGGCGATCACGGGCCGCCAGGGCCTCGTGAATCTGCTTGCGCTCGGTAACATCAATACACACCGCCAGGTAACCGATCCATTGATCCTGGTCGTCGCGCACCGCCGTCACCAGCATATTGACCGTCAGTGTGCTGCCGTCGCTGCGCCGGAATGTCCACTCGCGGGCCGGATGGCTATCGGGCTCGGCGGCCTCCAGCAGCATGGCCTGCTCGGGCATGACCTCGCGCCGGTAACGCTCACTGAGCCGGGCCGCGTGGGCGTGCAATTCGGCCGGGTCATGCAGGTCGCTGATATTGACCCTGCCCAACACCTGCGCCTCGTGGTAATCGAGCATTTTCTGCGCGCCAACGTTGAAGGTGCTGATCAGCCCATTGAGATCGGTGGCAATGATCGCGACCTCCGTCGAGGCATCGAGCACGTTGCGCAACTGACCGTGGGTAATGCGCAGCTGTTGTTCACGCAGACGCAACTGGGCAGTGCGCTGGTCGACCAGCAGCAGCGCCCGCTGGCGCTGGCCGATCAGGCTGAACAGCAAGGCGCTGAGCATCAGGCTCAACAGCCCGCCCAACACCGCGACACTGCCGGCCATGGATTGGTTGTTTTGCAGAAATGACTCGGTTGGCCGCACCTCAAGCAGGTAGTCGCGATCGCCCAGACTGAGCAGGGTACTGACCCGCAAATCGGCCTGGGCCGGCTGCACCTGGGACTGGTACAGCAACTCGGGCTCGGCGGGCGAACTGAGGTCCAGCATCGTCACCGCCAGATTGTCCTGGGTCGGCAGGCCTTCGTTCATCAACTCGCCGACGCTGATGACCGCCATCACGTAGCCACGCAACGCAGCACTGCCCGCATCACGATTGTGCGTGGCAAAAACCGGTGCAACCAGCAGCACGCCGTAGGCGTAATCCTGTTCCAGCCCCACCAGTTCGATGCGCGGTGTCGCGGCAATCGAGCCAAGCATCCGCGCACGCTCCAGGGTCTGGTGGCGCAGGGTTTCGGAATTGATGTCAAAGCCGTACGGCAGCGACAGCGAACTCATTGACTGAGTGAACAGCACCGGAAAGTACTCTTCGCGTTGCCCGGCCACTTGCAGTTGTCCATCAGGGCCTTTTTCGCGGATGGCGAAGTCGGCAAGTTCCTCCTCAAGGCGCATTTTGGCTTCGAAGTCGGCTCTCTCTGCATTGGTAACCCGCGGGCTCCAGGAATAGGCACGAGTGCCATCGAGCAGAGCCGAGCTGAAACCATTGTATTCGTGACGCGAGACGTCCTCGGAATACAGAAAGAATCGCCGCAAGCTGTCGAGCCGGCTGATCTGGCTGTCGAGACGTTCCTGAATACGTACAAAGCGCTCGCTGGCCAACAGGTCGAAGCGCTGACGCAACTGGCGCTGATATAACTCATAGTTGCTCAGTGCCAGTAATGCGGTGAGGGCCAGCCCGGCCATCAGTACCAGGCTCGCTACCAGCCATGCCGATGCCTGTTCGCTGATGAAACCGAGGATTCTGGGTCTGGATTGTTTTGCAGCCATACTCACGACTCGTGACGCCAACAAGGCTTTGACGTCAAGCTGGCCGTGCTTCCCTTATAGCTATTCGCCATTAATTTGCCTAGCCCATGAAAGACATAACTTGGACAAATCGAGCCATCCCCGAACCGGTTGCCGGGGATGGCCAGAGCATCCTGCTCCTGTATTGCTTCAGCCGTGAGCATAGCGGCACTGGCTGATTGGTCATGCCTGGCGTGGAGTGATTTTCCAGGCGCGGTGGATCCGGTCATTGCGGGCGAAGTCAGGATCAATGGTCTGCGCCGAAATATCCTGCACGCTATAGCGCTGGGCAATGTGCTCATCGAGCACAAACTTGCGGAAGTTGTTGGAGAAATACAGCACCCCACCCGGCGCCAGCCTGGCCATGGCCAGATCGATCAGTTCCGCCTGGTCGCGCTGCACATCGAACACCCCTTCCATGCGCTTGGAGTTGGAGAAGGTCGGCGGGTCGATGAAGATCAGCTCGTACTCTTCCCGGCACTCACGCAACCAGTTCATCACATCGCCCTGCTCCAGGCGGTTCTTGTCGGAAAAACCGTTGAGCGACAGGTTGCGCCGCGCCCAGTCCAGATAAGTGCGCGACAGATCGACGCTGGTGGTGCTGCGCGCACCACCCTTGGCCGCATGCACACTGGCCGTGGCGGTGTAGCAGAACAGGTTGAGAAACCGCTTGCCCTCGGCCTCGCGCTGAATACGCAGGCGGATCGGCCGATGGTCGAGGAACAACCCGGTATCCAGGTAATCGGTCAGGTTGACCAACAGCTTCACGCCGCCCTCGTTGACTTCCAGGAACTGGCCCTGAGCCGATTGACGCTCGTACTGGCGAGTGCCGCTCTGGCGTTCACGGCGCTTGACCACTACCCGGCTCTTGTCGATACCCAAGGTCTGCGGAATCGCCGCCAGCGCGTCAAACAGGCGCGCCGACGCCTTTTCAGGGTCTATCGACTTGGGCGCCGCGTACTCTTGAACATGCACCCAATCGCGATACAGATCGACCGCCAAGGCATACTCAGGCATATCCGCGTCATACACCCGATAGCACTCGACCGCCTCACGGCGTGCCCACTTGCCCAGTTGCTTGAGGTTTTTCTGCAGACGGTTGGCGAACATCTGCCCGCCCTCGCTCAGGCGTGCCTGCTCGACCGCGGCCGACTTGCTTTCGTCGCGGGTTGGCGGGCGCTCGACGTCGGCCTGGCGCTGCTCGGGGCTGCGCCGCTCGCCGGTAACGAACTGATCGGGCTGCACCTTGAGCAGCAGCAGCTTGCACGGCAAGGCGCCATTCCAGAACGCATATTGCTTGTGGCTGCGGATCCCCATGCGCTTGCCCAGGTCCGGCGCGCCGGTGAACACTGCCGCCTCCCAGCCCATACATGCCTGGCGCAGACGCTCGCCCAGATTCTGGTAGAGATACAGCAGGCTGGCTTCGTCACCCAGCCGCTCACCGTAGGGCGGGTTGCAAATCACCAGGCCTTTCTGGTTCTGGTCGGTGCGCGGCTCGAACGTGCCGACTTCCCCCTGATAGACCTTGATCCAGTCGCTCAAACCGGCACGTTCGATGTTGTTGCGCGCCGGCTGGATCAGCCGCGGGTCAGCCTCGTAGCCACGAATCCACGACGCTGGCCGGGCCAACCCGGCTTCGGCACGCGCCAGTGCCTCGTCGTGCAGCTTGCGCCACAGCGCCGGTACATGGCCAAGCCAGGCCGAAAAGCCCCAGCGCTCGCGCTTGAGGTTGGGCGCGATGTCGGCAGCGATCATGCCCGCTTCGACCAGGAAGGTGCCCACCCCACACATCGGGTCAGCCAGCGCCCCGCCTTCGGCGGCAATGCGCGGCCAGCCGGCCCGGATCAACACGGCCGCGGCGAGGTTTTCCTTGAGCGGTGCCGCGCCTTGCTGCAGTCGGTAGCCGCGCTGGTGCAGGCTGTGCCCGGACAAGTCCAGCGAGAGGATCGCCTGGCCACGGTCCAGGCGCAGGTGCACCCGCAGGTCCGGGTTGATCTTGTCCACCGAAGGGCGCAAGCCATCGCGGGTACGCAGCTTGTCGACGATCGCATCCTTGACCTTCAAGGCGCCGAAGTGGGTATTGTCGATGCCCGAGCCATGCCCGCTGAACTCCACGGCGATGCTGCCGTCAGCCTCCAGATGATCCTGCCAGTCGACGTGCAGCACCTGCTCGTACAGATCATCGGCATTGCTCATCGGGAAACGCTTGAGCACCAGCAGCACGCGGTTGGCCAGGCGCGACCACAGGCAGAGCCGGTAGGCGGTCTCCATGTCGGCAGTGCCGCGAATGGCACTGGTGTGTTCCCGGGTTTCTTCAAGGCCCAACCCGCAGGCTTCTTCGGCCAGCAGGCCCTCAAGGCCCTTGGGACAGGTGAGGTAAAGTTCGTAGCGATCCGACATGTGTATTCCAGGGCCTGAGCCGTCAGCGGCGGGCAACGCATTGCCCGACCAGATTCAATACAGGCGCTTTTCAGCAAACGCCTGCGTGGCACATAACGTGTGCCGGTCCACCGTGTGAAGCGTTGTAGGCTTCAACGACAGTTATGCAAAAGGGGAAATATCGCCCCGTGCCAGTGAGCCCGAGTTTTGAGGACATATAAAGTCACATTCTTACCCTTCGTCGAATAATAACTAAAAGCATTCAGCCATTATGTCGCCCGGCCCGGTTTACCGTTGATCGACGCAACTCCTTGCGGGGGCAGGATTATTGACTGTTTCGCCGGTGAAACACAGGTGTTCTTATCGCTCATCAGTCCTAAATGTGACGTGCTTATGACAAATCGATCATTCACAGCTGTTAACGCATTGGTTAGAAATCTCCTCAGGCTGTCACCGCAACGGTGTCGGCACCACGCCCGTGACGCCGGCAGCGGGCAGACAAGGCAGAAGATTTCTGCCTAACCTCGACATGAGGTTCATGGACATTACATAGTCAACAGACGAGGGCAACACCCTATGAGAAGACTTAAGCGTGATCCGTTGGAAAGAGCATTTTTACGCGGATATCAATACGGCGTTAATGGTAAATCCCGTGAGCTTTGCCCATTTACTCTACCGTCAGTACGTCAGGCATGGATCAATGGCTGGCGCGAAGGACGAGGCGACAACTGGGACGGTATGACCGGCACCGCGGGCATTCACAGACTCAACGAACTTCACGCAGTCGGATGAGGTAATTCCGACCAGTCAATCTGAAAATTTGTCTGACTTCTCGATCAACATCGTTACTGCCTCATCAGGCGGCGGGCCACAGGCTCAGGGGCTTCTTCATGAAGCCCCTTTTTATGTCCATGGTTACCGGCTCAGTGGCGCGACAACGCGGCAATCGCATCCACCGACTCGCGAATCAACGCAGGTCCCTTGTAGATAAAGCCAGAGTAGATCTGCACCAGGCTGGCACCGGCCTGAATCTTCTCGGCCGCATGGCGGCCTTCGGTGATACCGCCAGCGGCGATGATCGGCAGACGCCCGCCCAGTTCTCCCGCCAGAATCCGTACCGTATGGGTGCTCTTGTCGCGCACCGGTGCACCTGACAGGCCACCGGCTTCAGCGGCATGCGCCAAACCTTCGACGCCTTCGCGGCTCAGGGTGGTGTTGGTGGCAATGACCGCGTCCATCCCGGTTTCGAGCAAGGCCGCAGCGACCAGCGCGGTTTCTTCATCGCTCATGTCCGGCGCGATCTTGATCGCCAGTGGCACGCGCTTGCCGTATTGCTGGGTCAGCGCTTGCTGACGCAGCTGCAGGGCTTCGAGCAACTGCTTGAGCGAATCGCCGAATTGCAGGCTGCGCAGGCCCGGGGTGTTGGGCGAACTGACATTGACGGTCACATAGCTGGCATGGTCGTAGACCTTGTCGAGGCAGATCAGGTAGTCGTCCACCGCGCGCTCGACCGGGGTGTCGAAGTTCTTGCCGATATTGATACCCAGCACACCACGGTATTTTGCGGCCTTGACCCGGCTGATCAGGTGATCGACGCCCAGGTTATTGAAGCCCATGCGGTTGATAATGCCTTCAGCCTCGGGCAGACGGAACAGACGCGGCTTGGGATTGCCGGGCTGGGCACGCGGGGTGATGGTGCCGATCTCGACAAAGCCGAAACCCAGCTGGGCAAAACCGTCGATGGCTGCGCCGTTCTTGTCAAGGCCGGCGGCCAGCCCGACCGGGTTGGCAAAGCTCAGGCCCATGACCGTCACCGGTGCCTGCGCAGGCGCCCTGCACAGTAAGCCGTTCAGGCCCAACCGGCCACCCGCACCGATCAGGTCCAGCGACAGGTCATGAGAGGTTTCCGGAGAAAGTTTGAAGAGTAACTGGCGGGCCAGGTTGTACATGGGCGGGCGGGCTCACAGGCGGCTGAAATCAGCCGGCGATTATAGCCGTCAGAGTGCCCGGCAGGCGAGAAATCCGCATCGCCGGGCGCTGGCACATGCCTTGCACCCCTCTTCGGATCACGCCACATGCAAGACGGCGGTTTTTTCTGATGGAAGCAAGTGTGAGCAGGCAAGACCGATGATCCCTCGAGCAAGCAACGCCCTGGACTGGGTGGCGGGCAGCGATGCCCCGGAAATGAACAGCATCGACATAGGCTTCATGGCCCTGACCGACTGCGCTTCGCTGGTCGTGGCCGCGACCCAAGGGTTCGCCCAGCCTTACGGGCTGACCCTCAACCTGCACCGCCAACCGTCCTGGGCAAGCCTGCGCGACCGGTTGCTCAGCGGCCAGTTGCAGGCCGCCCACAGCCTTTACGGCCTGGTATATGCCATGCAACTGGGGATCAGCGGCGGCGCGAGTGCCGACATGGCGATCCTGATGGGGCTGAACCAGAACGGCCAGTGCATCAACCTGTCCAGCGCGTTGCAGCAGGCTGACGTGACCAGTCCTGAAGCACTGGAACAACGCGCGCACCATAATGGCGCGCGCATGACCTTCGCCCAAACCTTCCCCACCGGCAACCATGCCATGTGGCTTTATTACTGGCTGGCAAGCCAAGGCATTCATCCACTGGCAGACGTCGACAGTGTGGTGGTGCCACCGGCGCAGATGGTCGAGCACCTCAAGGCAGGGCGGATTGACGGCTGTTGTGTCGGTGAGCCGTGGGGCGCCAGCGCGATCAAACAACAGTTGGGCTTCACCCTGGCCACCAGCCAGTCAATCTGGCCCGACCATCCCGGCAAAGTGCTGGGTTGCACCCAGGAATTCGCCGAGCGTAACCCCAACACCGCTCGCGCCCTGACCATGGCGGTGCTGGAAGCCAGCCGCTTCATCGAGCAGAGCGTCGAGAATCGCCGCAGCACCGCGCAGTTGCTCAGCGATGCTGACTACCTGGATACCCCGGTAGATTGCATCGAGCCGCGCTTGCTCGGTCATTATGAAGATGGCCTGGGCAACAGCTGGCAAGACAGCCACCCGCTGAAGCTGTTCGGTAATGGCCAGGTGACCTTCCCCTGGCTGTCCGATGGCATGTGGTTCATGACCCAGTTCCGCCGCTGGGGCCTGCTGCGCGAGGACCCCGACTACCTGGCCATCGCCCGCCAGGTTCACCGCCTTGACCTCTACCGTCAGGCCGCCGAAGCGCTGGACATTGCCGTGCCGAACACGCAGATGCGCAGCAGCCAGTTGATCGACGGCCGGATCTGGGACGGCAGCGACCCGGCCGCTTATGCCCGCAGCTTTGCCCTCCACGCCAGGGTCGATGGCAGCCCTGCCGTCGCCGCTTACTGAGAGGCAGCCGAGCATGTTGCGTATCCTGCTGATCAATGACACAGCCAAAAAAGTCGGCCGCCTCAAGGCCGCGCTGAGTGAGGCCGGTTTCGAAGTGATCGATGAGTCCGGCCTGAGCATCGACCTGCCGGCGCGGGTCGACGCATTACGCCCGGACGTGATTCTGATCGACACTGAATCCCCCGGCCGCGACGTCATGGAACAAGTGGTGCTGGTCAGCCGCGATCAGCCGAGGCCGATCGTGATGTTCACCGACGAACACGACCCAGGCGTCATGCGTCAGGCGATCAAGTCCGGGGTCAGTGCCTATATCGTCGAGGGCATTGATGCCCCGCGCCTGCAACCGATCCTCGACGTGGCCATGGCCCGCTTCGAAAGCGACCAGGCACTGCGCGCCCAGCTACTGGCCCGCGACCAGCAGATGGCCGAACGCAAACGCATCGAACAGGCCAAGGGTCTGCTGATGAAAATGAAGCACTGCAACGAAGAAGAGGCCTACACCCTGATGCGCCGCCAGGCCATGAGCCGCCAGCAAAAGCTGATTCAGGTCGCCGAACAGATCATCGCCATGAGCGAGATGCTGGGCTAAGAGCAGTTACGACCCGAAATGCACCATACCACCCGCCCGACGCGCTGCAATGGAGCGTTTAAGCATCCGTAGGAGCGGCTTGAGCCGCGAATAAAGGTCACAGACAGCGTTATTCGCGGCTCAAGCCGATCCTACCGGGCGCTCATGGATTTGGCCCAGGTCTTGCTAATACCTCTGTGCAGGTAGCCAACGGCGGTTGCCCCCTTACATACGACAAAGACGTCGCCCTCTCCCTTCGCTACGCAGCGAACCGAGATGCGGCGTCTTTTGCGTTCAGGGTGCCTTTAAAAACGTAGGCGAGGCAGTCAGCGCTAGGCGAAATCAGGCGAGAAACGGTCGGAGTCGCGCACGACTTTACGGGTTGTAAATGAGCATTTTGAGCCTGATTTCAACAACGCGATGGCAACGCAGGTAGTTTTTAGAGGTGCCCTTCAGGCCCCGGTGACGGGGTTGGGTGAGCCGCCGGCTAATCGCGCACTCACCCCTGACAACTTCCACGTCGCGGCCAAGACCCTCGACGAACTCCTTCTGGCAGATGATGAGGTGTGCAATGGATACAAGTTTCTGGAAGGCCGGACATAAACCGACCCTTTTCGCAGCCTTTCTGTACTTCGACCTGAGTTTCATGGTCTGGTACCTGCTCGGCCCGCTGGCGGTGCAGATCGCCACTGACCTGCAACTGACCACCCAGCAACGCGGCCTGATGGTCGCCACGCCGATTCTGGCGGGTGCGGTGCTGCGCTTCGTGATGGGCATGCTGGCCGATCAACTGTCGCCCAAGACCGCCGGGATCATCGGCCAGGTGATCGTGATCGTCGCGCTGTTGTGTGCCTGGCAACTGGGCATTCATACCTATGAGCACGCGCTGTTACTGGGCCTGTTCCTGGGCATGGCCGGTGCATCGTTTGCCGTCGCGCTGCCGCTGGCCTCGCAATGGTATCCGCCGCAGCATCAGGGCAAAGCCATGGGCATTGCCGGTGCCGGTAACTCTGGCACGGTACTGGCCGCGCTGATCGCGCCGGTGCTGGCCGCCAGTTTCGGCTGGGGCAACGTGTTCGGCCTGGCGCTGATTCCACTGGTGCTGACCCTGATCGCCTTCAGCCTGATGGCCCGCAATGCACCGGAACGCGCCAAAGCCAAGTCGATGGCCGACTACTTCAAGGCCCTCGGCGACCGTGACAGCTGGTGGTTCATGTTCTTCTACAGCGTGACCTTTGGCGGCTTCATCGGCCTGGCCAGCGCCCTGCCCGGCTACTTCAACGACCAGTACGGCCTGGACCCGATCACCGCCGGCTACTACACCGCCGCCTGCGTGTTCGGCGGCAGCCTGATGCGCCCATTGGGCGGTGCGCTGGCCGACCGTTTCGGTGGCATCCGCACGCTGACGGCGATGTACATGGTCGCGGCCATCGGCATTGCGGCAGTGGGCTTCAACCTGCCCAGCTCGGTCGCAGCGCTGGCGCTGTTCGTTACCGCCATGCTTGGCCTGGGCGCCGGTAATGGTGCGGTGTTCCAACTGGTGCCGCAGCGCTTTCGCAAGGAAATCGGCGTGATGACCGGCCTGATCGGCATGGCCGGCGGGATCGGCGGCTTCTTCCTGGCGGCCGGCCTTGGCAGCATCAAACAGAACACTGGCGAATACCAGTTAGGTCTGTGGCTGTTCGCCGGGCTTGCCGTGCTGGCCTGGTTTGGTCTGCTCAATGTCAAGCGCCGCTGGCGCACCACCTGGGGTTCGGCCGCTGTGACCGCCGCGCGGGTATAAGCCACGCCATGCCCTTGCAATTGAGTTGTGCGCAGTTCAGCGCCAGCGGCCCTCGCAGCGAAAACCAGGACGCTTTGCGCCTGGTAACGCCAGTGCCGGCGCTGGCGGCCAGCAAGGGCCATTTGTTTGCCTTGGCCGACGGAGTCAGCCAGTGCGCCGACGGTGCGCTGGCGGCTCAATCCACGCTTCAGGCACTGGCCCTGGACTATTATTCAACGCCGGAGACCTGGGGCATCACCCAATCGCTGGACCGTCTGCTGCTGGCGCAGAACCGCTGGCTGTTGGCCAACGGCCTGCTGACCACACTGAGCGCGCTAGTGTTGCGCGGCCGACGCTTTACCCTGGCCCACGTCGGCGACTGCCGGGTCTATCGCTGGCACGCGGGGACGCTGCAACGCATCAGCGAAGAGCATGTCTGGGAACAGCCGGACATGAACCACGTGCTCAAACGTGCGCTGGGTCTGGACCAGTACCTGGTGATGGATTATCTGGAAGGCGAACTGCGCGAGGGCGAGCGCCTGCTGCTGGTCAGCGATGGCGTGTGGGCGACGCTGGGCGACAACGGGATCCGTTCGATCCTGGCCGACCAAGAGCCCTTGCAGGCGTGCGTCACCGCGCTGGTCAACAGTGCCCATCTGGCCGGCAGCCAGGACAATGCCAGCGCTTTGCTGATTCAAGTCGACAGCCTGGGCCATGACGACCTTGGCGACACCTTGCGCCAGTTGCAGCAATGGCCGCTGCCGCCGCAGCTCAAGCCTGGCCAGTCGTTCGAGGGCTGGCAGGTCGACAGGCTCGTGGCCCGTTCGCAGCAGTCGCTGCTTTATCAGGTGCTGGATGAAAACGGTCAGCCCTGGTTGCTCAAGACGCTGCCCGCCAGCCGCGCAGACGAAGACGGTGCCGGTCAGGCGCTGCTGCTGGAGGAGTGGTTCCTGCGGCGGGTGGCCGGTCGGCATTTCCCGGAAGTGGCACCATTACCGCAGCGCCAGCATCTGTACTACCTGATGCGCCGTTATCCGGGGCGCACGCTTGCGCAGTTGTTCAGCGTGACCGGCCCGTTGCCCTTGGGCCAGTGGCAGGATCTGGCGCTACGGCTGTTGCGCGCCAGCGGGTTGTTGCACCGGCGCAACATTATTCATCGGGATATCAAGCCGGACAATCTGCTGCTCGATGATGACGGTGAGTTGCGGCTGCTGGATTTCGGCCTGGCGTTTTGTCCGGGGCTGTCCACGCAGGTGCCCGGTGAGTTGCCGGGCACGCCGAGTTTTCTGGCGCCGGAGGCGTTTCAGGGCGCAGCGCCCTCAGCGCGTCAGGATCTGTATGCGGTGGGGGTGACGCTGTATTACTTGCTGACCGGGCAGTATCCCTATGGTGAGGTGGAGGCGTTTCAGCAGCCGCGTTTTGCCAGTCCGGTGCCGGCCAGCCGGTATCGGCCGGATGTGCCGGATTGGCTGGAGCGCAATCTGGGCAAGGCACTGGCGGCGGATCCGCAGCAGCGTTATGAGACGGCTGAGCAGTGGTTGCTGGAGCTGGAACAGGGTGAGCAGCAGGTGATGACGGTACGGCCCCGACCGTTGCTGGAGCGCGAGCCGTTGAAGGTCTGGCGGACCCTGGCGCTGGTGTCGCTGTTGGGCAATCTGGTGGCGGCGATTGTGCTGTTGCATGGGTGAGGGGTTTGGCCTTCGCGGCTTCAGCCGTGAAGGCCTTTCGTTTTGTACACAGATCATTGCCGCGGTTGTCTGGACTGCGGGTTTCGCCCCGACGGGCGACCTACTTTGGTTTTGCCCAAAGTAGGCAAAGGCAATTGCTCCTGGCTTGGGTCCGCCCTGCGGGCGAACTTCCCTCCGTCCGGCATCGATTCGGGGGCCGGCGCGATGGGCATCCCTGCCCAGCGCACCTGAAACCGACTTCCCTGTCGGTTTCTCCCCCGAATCGACACCTACCCTCGGCCAGCGCCCAAGTCGCGATTCGCGTCGTCTGTGCCATCTCGGTTCGAAGATCAAAATCAACGGCAACGGCGAAACAAAGGGGGTCGTCCGCCAGGACGAAACAGGGCGGCCTGATGAACACCACAGAAACCAACAGAGAGCACTCAAAGATCCAAAGACGCCCCGCATCCGTGCACAGCGCCTCAAGCCGGTGCAGCCATACAGACCAATACTCCAGAAAGCCCCCGATTTACCGGCCAACGCACACATGGCACGCCCCCTGCATTAACCTGAACAACACACACATTACGTGCGGTCTTCAATGGCGAAGGCGGCATTTCCCGGTTTACGGGAGCGGACAAAGGCGTCCTCGTCAGGCTACTGGCGAGGGCGCTTTTTTGTTTGCGATGGATTCATACGCATTCAGGCGGTAACCCGGAGGCCCGATGAAAAAACTCAAACTGGTGATGATCGGTAATGGCATGGCCGGGGTTCGGACGCTTGAGGAACTGCTCAAGCTCAGTGACGAGCTGTATGACATCACGGTCTTCGGCGCCGAGCCGCATCCCAATTACAACCGCATCATGCTGTCACCGGTGCTGGCCGGCGAGCAGGACTTCACCGACATCGTGCTCAATGACCTGGACTGGTACAGCCGTCACGGCATCAACCTGCTGTTGGGCCGGCGGGTGGTGAAGATCGACCGGGTCAAGCGCCGGGTGATTGCCGACGACGGCACTGAAGCCGCTTATGACCGGTTGCTGATCGCCACCGGCTCCCGGCCCTACCGGCTGCCGATTCCTGGCAACGAGCTGGACGGGGTGATCGGCTACCGCGATATCGCCGACACTCAGCAGATGATCGACACTGCCAATACCCATCGCCGCGCGGTGATCATCGGTGGCGGCCTGCTGGGCCTGGAAGCGGCCAATGGCCTGGCCATGCGCGGCATGCAGGTGACCGTCGTGCACCACGGCAAGAGCCTGCTGGAGCGGCAACTGGACAAGACCAGCGGCGACTTGCTGCAAAAAGCGCTGGAGCAACGCAACCTGACCTTCTGCCTCAACGCCCACACCGCCGAGTTGCTGGGCGACGAGCAGGGACGGGTTCGTGAAGTGTGCTTCACCGATGGCAGCCGGGTGGCAGCCGATCTGGTGGTGATGGCCGCCGGCATCCGCCCGGAAACATCGCTGGCCGAACAGGCCGGGCTGCCGTGTGACCGCGGGATTCTGGTCAATGACACCTTGCAGACCTTCGACCCGCGCATTTACGCCATCGGCGAGTGCGTCAGCCATCGCGGCATCGCCTACGGCCTGGTCGCACCGCTGTTCGAACAGGCCAGGGTCTGTGCCAATCATCTGGCCCAGCTGGGTTTTGCCCGCTATCAGGGTTCGGTGACTTCAGCCAAGCTCAAGGTGACGGGCATTGACCTGTTTTCCGCCGGCGACTTTCTCGGTGGCGAAGGCACCGAAAGCATCACCTACTCAGACCCGATCAGCGGGGTCTACAAAAAGCTGGTGATCAAGGACGACATGCTGGTCGGTGCCTGCCTGTACGGCGACACCTGCGATGGCAGTTGGTACATGGAGCAGATCCGTACCAACAGCCGGATCGAGTCGATCCGTCAGCACCTGATGTTTGGTGAACAGGCGATGCAGCCATGACCGACCTCAGCCTGCCGGTGCGCACCACCGCCTCGACCTGCTGTTACTGCGGCGTGGGTTGCGGGGTGTTGATCGAGCACGATGACCAACGTATTTACGGTGTAACGGGCGATCCTGCGCACCCGGCCAATTTCGGCCGGCTGTGCAGCAAAGGTTCGAGCCTGCACCTGACCGGCGACCTGTCGGCCCGGGCGCTGTACCCTGAGCTGCGCCTGGGTAAAAGCTTGCCGCGCAGCCGCACCGACTGGGACAGCGCACTGGATCATGCCGCACAGGTGTTTGCCCGTACCCTGCATGAGTACGGCCCGGACAGCGTGGCGTTTTACATTTCCGGGCAGCTGCTGACCGAAGACTATTACGCCTTCAACAAACTGGCCCGCGCACTGGTCGGCACCAACAATATCGACAGCAATTCGCGGCTGTGCATGTCGTCGGCCGTGGTTGGCTACAAACGCAGCCTGGGTGCCGATGCGCCGCCGTGCAACTATCAGGACATCGAGCTGGCCGACACCCTGCTGATCGTCGGCAGCAACATGGCTTACGCCCACCCGATCCTGTTCCGGCGTCTGGAGCAAGCGAAAAGCCGGCGCCCGGACATGAAGATCATCGTCGTCGACCCACGGCGCACCGACACCTGTGAACTGGCCGACCTGCACCTGGCGATTCAGGGTGGCAGTGACGTGGCGCTGTTTCACGGCATCCTGCACCTGTTGATCTGGGACGAGCAGATCGACCGCGACTATATCGAGGCGCACACCGAAGGCTTTGCCGAACTCAAGGCCCTGGTGCGCGACTACACGCCTGAGCAGGTGGCACGCCTGTGCGATATCAGCATCGAAGACCTGCACAGCTGCGCCCGGCTGATCGGCCAGGCGCCAGCGTTCCTGTCGCTATGGTGCATGGGGCTTAATCAGTCCACTGCTGGCAGCGCCAAAAACAGCGCGCTGATCAATCTGCATCTGGCCACCGGGCAAATCGGCCGCCCCGGCGCCGGCCCCTTCTCGCTGACCGGCCAGCCCAACGCCATGGGCGGGCGTGAGACCGGCAGCCTGTCCAACCTGCTGCCAGGCCACCGCGAAGCCGGCAACCCCGAGCATCGCCGGGAAGTCGCCGAGTACTGGGGCGTCGACGCGCTACCGGCCAACCCTGGGCTGTCGGCGGTGGACCTGTTCGAGCAGGTGCGCAACGGCACAATCAAGGCGCTGTGGATCGCCTGCACCAACCCGGCGCAATCAATGCCCGACCAGACCGCGATTCGCCAGGCACTCACCAGTTGCCCGTTCGTGGTGTTGCAGGAAGCTTTCCATACCACCGAAACCGCACACTATGCCGACCTGCTGTTGCCGGCCGCCAGTTGGGGTGAGAAGCAAGGCACGGTGACCAACTCCGAACGGCGCATCTCCAACGTGCGCAAGGCGATTGCCGCGCCAGGCGAAGCACGGGCCGACTGGTCGATCACTGTCGACTTCGCCCGCCGCCTGCAAGCGCGGCTGCTGCCCGGCAGTGCGCCGCTGTTTGACTTCCCGACCCCCGAGTCGCTGTTTGACGAATACAAGCAACTGACCCGTGGCCGCGATCTGGACCAGTCAGGTATCAGCCGCGACCTGATCGACAGGCTCGGGCCGCAGCAATGGCCATTTCCCGAAGGCGCCACGGCAGGCACCGCGCGCCTGTATGCCGATGGGCTATTCCCGACCGCGACAGGCCGGGCGCGTTTTGTCAGCGACGCCTATGCAGCCCCGGTCGAGCGCCGCGACGCCCGGTTTCCGCTGACCCTCAACACCGGCCGGTTGCGCGACCACTGGCACGGCATGAGCCGCACCGGCACCGCAGCGCGGCTGTTCGGCCATGTCAGTGAAGCGGTACTGAGCGTCAACCCCGACGACATGCAACGCCAACGCTTGCAGGACGGCGACCTGGTGCAACTGCATAGCCGGCGCGGCAGCCTGGTGGTGCCCATCAGCGCCGACGACAGTCTGCGGGCCGGGCACGTCTACCTGCCGATGCACTGGGGCGACCGGTTCCTCAAAGGCGGCGTCAACCAGTTGACCCAGCCCGCCTATGACCCGTTGTCCAAACAGCCGGAGCTCAAACACGCCGGCGTGCGCCTGGAGCGAGCCAACCTGCCGTGGCGCTTGTTCGCCCTGATCGAGGGTGACGTGCAGCGCCATTTGCAGGCGCTGCGCCCGCTGTGTGAGGCGTTCGGCTACGCCAGCCTGAGCCTGATCGGCCGCGAGCGTGCGGCGCTGGTGATCCGCGCTGCGCATCCAGCGCCGCCAGATGCCGCGCTGCTGGCGCAGATCGATCAACTGCTGAACCTGGACCACGGCCCGGTGATTGCCTACGACGACCCCAAACATGGCGTCGGCAAACGGGTCCGTATCGAGCACAACCGGATAACCTCGCTGCGCCTGGCCGGCGAAACCCTGGCTCAGCACTGGCTGCAGAACCTGTGGCTCGAAGGCCGGGCCGACCAGCCGCTGCGGCGCTGGATGCTCGCTCCGCTAAGCAGCGAGCCTGGCAAAAGCGCGTTCCAGATCCGCGACAAGGTTCTGTGTAACTGCATGAACGTCAGCCAGAGCGCGATCAGCGCCGGGATCGAACGCGGGCTGGGGCTCGATGAACTCAAACAACAATTAGGCTGCGGGACTCAATGCGGGTCTTGTGTGCCGGAAATAAAACGCCTGATCAATCTGGTCGCCGTACCCTGAATGAGGAATACCTGATGAGCGCAAAAGTCTGGCTGGTGGGCGCAGGCCCTGGCGATCCTGAATTGCTGACCCTCAAGGCGGTGCGGGCGCTGGGCTGCGCCGATGTGGTGATGATCGATGATCTGGTCAACCCGGCGGTGCTCGAGCACTGCCCGGCGGCCCGGGTGATCAAGGTCGGCAAGCGTGGCGGCTGCCGCTCGACGCCGCAGGCGTTCATTCACCGGCTGATGCTGCGCTATGCCCGGCAGGGCAAGTGCGTGGTACGGCTCAAGGGCGGTGACCCGTGCATTTTTGGCCGTGGCGGCGAAGAGGCGCAGTGGCTGCGTGAACGCGGCGTTGAAGCAGAGCTGGTCAACGGCATCACCGCCGGCCTTGCCGGGGCCACCCAATGCGATATCCCGCTGACCCTGCGCGGCATCAGCCGTGGCGTAACGCTGGTGACGGCGCATACCCAGGATGACAGTGAGTTGAACTGGCAGGCGCTGGCGCAGGGCGGCACCACGCTGGTGGTGTATATGGGCGTGGCCCGCCTGAGCGGGATTTGCGCGGGGTTGCTGGCCGGCGGCATGCGTGCCGACATGCCGGTGGCGATGATCGAAAACGCCTCATTGCCGCACCAGCGCGAGTGCCGCAGCACCCTGGGCAACATGCAGCGCGATGCATTGGCATTTGCCCTGCAAAGCCCGGCAGTGCTGGTGATTGGCGAAGTGGCGGCGGCGCAATCGGTCGCGGCGAGCCCGCTCGCGCAGGCTGTGGCTGGCTGATTGCTGCGCGGCGAGCGCGCCCGCCAGCGCCTTCGCCGCGGACCGGCTGGCACGCCAGGCAGTGTCATTTCTGTCAGGTTTCAGATGCAATGATCAGCGCTATGCTGGGCCGCAGGTTTCCATGGATGAGGACCTTGCGATGAACCGTAATCAGCAACCGGCAAACGGCTGCGCTAGCGACACCCCCCTCCCCGTCAGGCTGACCCACAAGGAACTGGAGACCCTGCACTGGGTGATACGCGGCAAGACCGCCTGGGAAATCGCCCGGATCCTGGGGCGTAGCGAAGCGGTGATCAACTTTCATCAGGGCAACATTCGCCGCAAGTTCGGCGTGTGCAATATGCGTACGGCACTGGTGAAGGCGATCGAGATGGGGATTGTATCGTTGGGCTGAACGTTACATCGGCCCCAGCAGAGCGGCATCATCGATACCGCCCTGCACCGAACCTTAAAGGACTTTCAGCTTGCGATAAGGCGCTGCCCGGATGCTGTCAACCTGAAGATCAGCACTGCGGGTTGGCCCATGGCTGACCTGTCTGTGCCTCAGTTGGCCCAAGCTGGGGTCGGGTTTACCCATATAGCCTGCCAGAGCATATCGGCGCTCAATCACTGCCGCGTGATGTTGCAAATGGTGGCGTGCTTGAGCAGTGATCTGTAAGGGGCTATCTGTCGAGCCAAGCGCCTGAGCTGCATCTTTATAGATACCCAGCCGTTTTTGGGCATCGACCATGAAGTCTTGTTTGTACGTATAGAGCCCGCTATTCGTTGCGCCTTGTTCCGCCATCTCCTTCATTGACCGGTTGAGTGCCTGTGCACTGTCACGGGTGTAAGACTCCAGCATCAGTAACCCTTGCTGATCCTGTCGACTCATCAGCACCCACTCATTACCGACACCCTGTTTTGAACTCAATGAAAAAAGCGCGGACCCAGGTGCGTCGCCGTCCAGAAGCTGGGTAAACCTAAAAGTCTTGCCCTTGAAAAAGCCCAACATGGGTGCATGCCCGGTCGAGTCACTTCGGTTAACCGGGTCGCCCCGGCAATACCCATAGGCATTGACCCCGCCCGCCCCGAACGGGCTCTGGTTATCGGGGCTGTGAAAGCGCATCAGTACCGGGCTATACGCCCGGTAACCATTGCCAAGGAGTTGCCAGCCTGACAGCCGTTCGTGAAGCTCGCCGTTAAACCCAGGACGCGTGCCGGAGTTCAGGTCGGATATTACGGCCTTATCGAACGACGCTGAGTCAATAGTAGCCATACTCACCTCCTCATATAGGGAGCCTTGAGTTTTTCAATCCTAAGCATCTCCTTATCATAATCGTCTGGATCCCTGATCTTGAGTGCCTTCTCTTTAATACGGTTTATCTTGTACTCAACATCGTCAGGAATGACCGGACCCGACTTTTGTGGCGCGCGTGGTGGTTGGGCGGTTTTTTTTATCGGCTGCTGAGGTAACTCCATTGCAGCTCTTTTTCTGTCCTGGAGTATTTTTGCTGGCGCAGGCAATTCAGTCGTCTTGACGCTCCTGGCGCTCTTAACAGTCTTGACGCTCCTCTCCACAGAGCTGCGCGCGATGAAAATCTTCTCTGGCCCCGACAATTGTGTGACCGGATTAGGTGCATCAACGGTACCCAGCACTGTAAATTTCGCAAATTCTGTCGACAGGCTTTGCTGCTGAAAATTGCTTACAGACACTGGATCGACCTTGGCCTTGCGGCCAAAGCCGAAAAGCCGCCTGAGCAACTTCCAGCCCGGCACCGAAAAATGCCCAGTCGGATCACTCGCATTCACCGGATCCCCTTCGCAATACGCATACGCATTCACCCCACCCTGAGCAAACGGGCTGAGGCTATCGGGGCTGTGAAAGCGCATCAGCACCGGGTTGAAGGCCCGGTAACCATTACCCAGCAGTTGCCATCCGGTGGCGGGCTCGGCGTACTGTCCGTTGAACGCCGGCCCGCCGTCAGCCTGGGGGCGCAGGCTCCGGTGGCCGTAGGGGGTATAGGCGCTGGCTGTCGCCCCGCTGGCGTCGGTTTCATGCAGCACGCTGTTGGCAGTGTCGGTGGCCAGCGGCCCTTGTCCGGCCTGGGCCAACAACCTGTCGTCGCCCCATAACCAGTGTTGCCCCTGCTGGCCGTCGGTGAGGGTGCTCAGTTGCCCGGCGCAGTAAAAGCGCTGCTGGTCATCCTGGGCGCTGAGGGTGTCCAGCGGGTCATAACGGTAGTGCCCGTCGCCCGCAGGACCGCTGACCTGCAACAAGCGGTTGAGGGCGTCGTAGCTCAGGGTACGGCCTTGTTCGTCGCGGATCAGGTTGCCGTCGTCGTCGTAGCTGAGCAGGATTTGAGCCGGATAATCGGCGTGGCTGTTGGTGACGCGGCTTAGCTGTACCGGGTCATCGCCATCATAGTGATACTCGGCGTTGTTACTGCCGCCGGCGAAGGTGGTGCGTACCAAGGTCAAATTGTCCAGCGTATCGAAGCGAAACACCTGCGTTGCAATGGTTTTGCCGTACGGGTCTACCGGGCACTGGCTGCCGCTGCAGCGGTAACTGGTCAGGCGACTGCGTGGGTCATAACCGTAAATCTCGTCACGCAGCAGCGTATCGCCTTGCTTGAGGGTCCGCTGCTTGAGCTGGTCGGTGTCGTCATACACTTGGGTCAGGGTCTGGATCACGCCGTTAAGGTCAAATTCGCGGCTGATCTCCCGGCCATGGTCGTCGTAGCCCAGGCCGGTGCCCAGACGCTGCTGGTCGTCGACGGTATCGATGCGCGCCAGCCGGCCCAGATCGTCGTAGCGGAAGGTCGCGGTGGTCTGGCCCAGGCCGGTGCTCTGCAAGCGGGCATGGGCGTCGTAACTGAGGCTCTGGGTCTGGCCCAGTACATCGATGTATTCCAGCAGCAGGCCCTGCAGGCTGTAGCGGTACTGCATCTGATACTCGCCGCTGTCATCAATGCGCTGCTCACTCTTGAGTTCGCCGGTGCTGTAGTAAGTACGCTTCAGCGTTTGACCTTGTTCGCTGCAATCGAGCAACCGGGCGTTTTGCGGGTCATATTCGTAGCTGGCGTTGACGTTACTGGCAGGAATACGCCGCACCAGCGGATCTTCACCCAGTGCCGGTACATAGCTGTATTCGATCCGCTGCCGGCTGGCGGTCACCACCGAGGCCGGCCGGGTTTGTCCCGGCTCGAAGCTGTACGACTGCTCACGACCACCGACCGTGAACAGGTAGCGGCGCTCCAGGCTGTCGAATGCCTGCTGGCCCAGCTCCACGTCATTGACCGCAATGCTTACCGGCAGATCCTCGCGGCTGTGTGCGGCGTAGCGCCGGCGCACCTCGTTCTGGTCTGGCAGGATCAACGTAAGCTGGCGGTCAAAAGCGTCATAGCGGTAGCCGGTGACATGACTCAGCGCGTCGATTTCTTCGACCAGCCGCCCCAATCCGTCGTAGTGATAAAGATGCCGGCCCAGGCTTTGCCCGTCGTGGGTATCGCGCTGAACATAGTCAGGCTCTTCGAACAGGTTCAACTGGGTTTCGGTCAACTCATAGCGCCGGGTGTCGCCGGCCGAGCGCTGCCGCCACTGGCGTTTGAGCGGCCCGGTGGGGCTGGCGGCCTGGTCGGTCTGCTCGAAGCTCAGCACCCCGTCCGGGCCGGTCTGGCTCAGTGACTGCTGCCAGTCGTCGTAAGTGAATGTGGTGGTCAGGCTGCGCTCGTCACTGCCCAGCCAGTCGTACAGGGTTTCGCTGCTCAATTGCCCACGGCTGTCATACTGCGCGGCATAGATGCGCCGCCAGGCATTATCGGCATCAGCATCCTGGCGCTGTTCGGCCACCACCCGATTCAAGCCATCAAGCTCGCTGCGTACAGCCACGCCTTTGACATCCGTGACCTGCTGCCAGGCTCTCTGGCCGGTCTCGGCCACCAGCCCATAGGCATACTGCCGGGCAGCTTGATAGTCGGTGTCCGGCGCCACGGTTTCGCTCAGCACCCGCTGCAGCGCATCGTAGCGGTAGCGAATCTCTACGTCGGTGTCGTCACGGGTCAGCAGCGCCAGGCCATTGACCAGCGACTGCTCAAGCTCGATCACCTTGCGCTCAGCATCCAGGCTGCTGCTGCGGGTCTCGGTGGTGTGCAGCACAGTGCCCCCGGCGCGGCCGTTGCTGACCCGGTAACTGTAGTCGGTCAAGTTGGTGATGCCGTTAAGGGTGACGCTCGCTTGCAGCAACCGGCCGTGGTTAAAGCTGTCGGCCGGTGCGTTGTAATAGCGTGAGGCACCGGTTTGCAGCAAGGTCTCATTGCTGCCGTGCACCTGTAGCAGACGCTCTTCGGTTTGCACCAGCCACGGCTGGCCATTGCCCCCGACCGCTGGCAGGGCCTCATGGCGGTAGCGCTGGCGCAGCACCGGGGCGGCCTCGCCATGGCTGGCCGACGCAGGGGTCACGGTGCTGCTGGCCAACTGACGCACGAAGCCCTCAGGGTCGGCCGGGCACTGGCCGGGCTCACCGGTTGCCGGGTACCAGGTGCGGGTTTCGATGAGGCCGCTGGCTTTGATTTCTTCGAGCAGATTGCCAAAGCCGTCATAGCGGGTTTTCACCGTTTCGCTGCGCACCCGGTTGGGGTCGTCAAGGTCGTACCAACTGTCGGTCACGGTGTCGGGCAACTGGAAAAACGCCGGTTGCTGGTCGAAGTTCAGCCGGTCATCGGCGTGGTAAACGGTTGCACTGCGCTGCGCCTTGCGGCGCTGGATGATCAGTTGTTCGGTCAGCAGATGGAAGCGGTTGAAGGTGCGCTCGGTGGTGCGCAGCGCCTGGCCGGCCTCGAACAGGGTTTCGGTGCTGCCGTACAAGTAGCTGCCAGTGATCTTGTAGAGGTTGTCCTGGCCGTTGTCCTCCCACACCAGGCCCGAGGCGTTATGGCCCAGAAAGTTATGCGTCGGGTTGACCGTGCCAGTGCCATAGCTGTAGCCCACCTCGATGGGCGGCTGGCGCGTGACCTGGGCGTTTTCCGGCTGCGCATGATCAGCCCCGGAGACCGGACTGGGATCAATGATGTGCCGCGTTACCCGACGCAGATTGGGGCGGCTGCTCTGGCCTGGGAAGGCATGCCCGGCGTCATCGTAGCGCAGGGTCTCGTGGGCGCCCGAAGGGGTCCAGAGCTCGGTCACATGCAACAGGCCATCAAGCTCCTGATAGCCCAGGCGCCAGCCGGCCTGCTCGGCAGTGGGCAAGGTGATCCGCGACACCCGGTTATCGTGACCGCTCAGGGTAAAGGTGAACTTCGCGGCAGACTGGTCAGGGTCCAGCGTCAACACCACCTCGCTGGCGGAGCGCTCCAGGGTCAGCAAACGGCGCTGGCTATCGCGCACCTCGGCCAGCAGCGCCTGGCCATTGAAGTAGGTGTAGCTCAGGCTGATGCGACGCCCGTTGGCAGCGCGGATTTCCACTGGCAATGCCGGGCTGTCGCCACCCATGGCCTGCAGAATCTCCACCTGGCCTGACTTGTGAGCGATGCGGTACTGATTACCAACCAGTTCGGCAGCATGAAAGCTGTCGAGCTTTTTCTCCTTCATCAGCATCTGGCCGTTGGCGTGCTCGGTCACTTTGAAACTCTCGCCACTGCTGAGTGAGAGCATCTGCGAAGCCGGGTGGTACTGCGACAGTTGCAGGTTCCAACCATGGCCGTAGCCGGAGTCCTGATTGTTGAGTGGATTGAAGACCAGCGTCAGCGGCAGCGCAGGGCCGGCCAGCTCGTCGCTTTGCAGCTCCGGCAGGCTGATCGACAGCGTGTACAAACCGGTACGCGGGTCGACGCCGCCATTAATGAAACTCATAAAGTTGAATGCATTGGAATGCAGTGATGTAGAGGCAGTCATGCTGCACCTCGAGTGAGGAATAATGGCCGATGACGCGGCCCCACTGCATGGCCGCGCCCTTATGGGGTTACAGAACGCTCAGCAACAAGGTATTGCGGCTGTCGGCGACTTCCATCGGGGCAAAACCAATGGCCAGCCGGTGCGCGTTGCCGTTCTTGTCCAGCAGGTCGACCTTGAGCGATTGCTCCAGAGCACTGGCGTCGGCCGAACTGGTGTAGCGCACGTCGTCAGTGCGCAACAGGCTGACCAGCAACTGGCCTTCACCCACCTCTTCACCAGCGATGAGGCTCTGGTCTAGGGTCTTGCCGGGCATCAACTTGGCCAGACGTGGGTCGTACTGAATCAGTCGCGGGTCTTGCTGGTTTTGCTCGTCGTTGAAGAGGTAGCCGGTGTAGCTGAACATGGTTTCGTTAACCCGGCGGCTCTCCCACTGAATCAGCGACTGGTTGGCTTCGAACTCGCAGCGCATGAACCGCACGGTCTTGCCGTCCTTGCCGGTGAACTCCAGATACCAGTAGTCGGTGGTGATCAGGAAATAGTCATAGTCTTCCTGCTGCGGCGGGTTATTGCCGCCACCGGCCACCCGTCTGGGCGCAAAGGTATAGTCACGGGCTTCGAATGTCGGCCGGGTTACCGGCACCAATTCAATGACGTAGGGCACCTGATTGCTGCGCTGGTTGGAGTTGTGCTCGGCGAACCACTCATCAATGAAACGGGCATGCAACACTTGCGGGTTGCTGGCCCTGGTGTGCACGAACACCCGCCGCCGGGAAATGGCACCCTGCACCTGGTAACTGGCATAAGCCGGGGCACTCGCCATGGCGTCGAGCCGATTGAAGCGATTGGGCTGGGTGCTGACCGCCCAGTCGTAATGCACATCGCCTTCTATGCCTTCCTGAGTCAGGGGCAGGTAGTCCAAGGCCTGGCCGCTGTCACGATGAACCAGGGTCAGGCTACTCATCTCCTCTTCGGTGACCGGATAGTCGACACCATCGACCGGTTCGGTTTCGATCTCCACATCCACGGCAATCTGCTGGTAGCCGTTGGCCGTGGCGCGGACCTGATTGGCGGCAGCGGTGAGCTGGAAGTTTTTCAGGCGCTGCCACGACTGCGCCTGGACGAAGTCGCTGAGGCTGATAATGCTGTAGCCGCTCATCCAGACGATGCCATTGTTAAGCGCCTCGCAGCGCACCACGCTGGTCGGCGCCGACAATTGCGCCGGCGCACTGAACAGCCCTTGCGGGGTCACACTGCCCGGGCCGCTGGCGATGCTCCAGCGCAAGGCCTCGGGCGGTATGTTGGCCGGCGCGGTCAGTTGCACCTGGGCGCTGCGCCCCACCCCGCTCACATGGGGAGGATCGACGGCCAGTGACTGGTTAAAGGCCAGCAACAACACCGTGGCTTCGGTTGTCTGCCCGGTGCCGGTGTCCTTGACCTCGATGCGCTGCACGGCCAGGCCTTCGGCCCCCGACAGCTCGGTGGGTGGCGTGTAGGTCACCTGATTACCGCTGCCACTGAGGCTGCCATAACGGGGTTCGAGCAGGGTCCAGGACAGCTCTGCGCCGCTCAGGCTGGCGGCCGCCAGGCGCATGGGCCTGGGGGCGCCCGTCACATAGTGGATCGAAGCCTGCGGGGCCACGCTGATCGCGTCGAACACCACGGACACCAAGGCACTGGCCCGGCGCTGCTCACCGGTTTGCGGGTCGCGATACTCGGCGGTCACCACATTGCGCACCGTTTGCTTGCCCAATTGCTGAGCAGCAACTGCAGTGTACGCACCATTGGCAATGCTGCCGGCAGCATTGCGCGTGTTCAGGCTGCGCACGCTCCATTGCACACTGGCCGCATCGAGGCTGCGCGATGCCTGGCGTACGGTAAATGTCTGGCGGTTACCGGCCTGCAGGACCTTGAACAACGGCTCCAGAGTGATGCTGGTCAAAGCCGGGTCGATATTGCCGAATACAACCAGGTCGTGAGGCACATGACGCGAGCTTTCAACGAAGACGTTTTCCCCAGGGAACAGCAAGCTGCTGAGGATATCAAGGCGCTCTTGCTCGACATGTTCGATCATGTCCCGCGACAGCACCAAGGCCGCAGAATATTGATCATTACCCTGGCCGTCGCGGTCATCCGGGATGAAATACGGAAAACCACTGCCTTCACCCGGAAAGTAGCCAGGCGAAGGCTTGCCGCGCAGGGCGATGAAAATCAGCACCCCGCCTTCACCGTAGTTCGCCGCCCTGGCATTCTTGGCCCCCGGCGCCGCCTGGGTACGGATGTAAAAGGTGGTAGGCGTCAAGGGGTTGTAGCCCTTGAGGTCCAGGGTGCCCAGCTCGAACACCCGCTTGTGGCGTGGCAACGCCTTGATAAAACCCTCGAAGGCTTCACCGATGCGGTTCTGCGCCTGCAACTGCTCGGCCAGGGTGCACTTGAACGACAGACTGTTGCGCAGGTCGAGGGTCACCCGGCCGCGGTGGTCGACCTCGCCGACCACCATAGACAGATTGATGCTCATGACCAGGCTATAGCCCTGCTGCTCGGCCAGTGTGTAGCTGGAAACCAGGGTGGTAGGCTGGCCGACGGGCTTGGAATAGGTGGTGACTGTACCGGCCATGATGCCCAGAGTCAGGGTAGCGCTGGAGTTGTTGAGCGAGGCGGTTTCGAACGACAGCAGCGGCTTGCTGAGCACCACCGCGTGCAATTGCATCCACTCAGTCTGATCGTCGGCGAGGTAGATTTTTTCCATGCTGAACGGCGGCAGGAAACTGAACTCATCGAAACCGGCCACGAACTGCTGCTCGAGCAGGCGGTTGAGCCGGGCCCGGCCGAACACCGAAATCGCGCCCCAGCCCTGGGTGGTTTCGCCCTGCTGCATGTAGGCCAGTAATTGTTGCCTGGAGTTACTCATCTTTGATTTCTCCAATCAAACGGCGCGCAGGGCTCAAACGTCCATGAATGCCAGGCCGGAGCTATGGGTTTGTGGATAGTCGAACAGCGGTAGCGGCAGCACGGTAAAGCCATACTGGGTTTGCCCCCAGGCCGTGGCAGAGCCGAGCACCAAGGCAAAACGCTGCGTCAGCGTGGCCGGGGCGGTAAAAATGCCATTGCTGACCGAGCCCACACCCGCCACGACTTGCCACTGCACATCAGGGTCGGGAATTGTGTGAGAGCCGGACTTGAGCAGCAGCTTGGTCTGGTTGGCAGGCAGCGACACTGAACGGTCGCGTTGGACGGCCAGCGGCAGAATGACCAGCGGCACCATGATCCAGGCCGATTTGGTCTTGCCGGTCGCCTGGTTGCGCACCACAACCTCTTCGACAATGAATTCCTTGTCACCTACTGCGGTGGGCGCGGTGTACTCGTATTTGCCATCCGTCAGTGCTTCAAGCCGGCCGCCGTTGGCCGGGGTCTTGAGCGACCAGCTCAGGGTGCCTGAGCGGGTGCCGGCCGACAGGGTACGGCTATGCCCGCCGTCGCAGGTTTGCACCAAGGGGCTGACAGTGATGTCATTGACCACCACCGATACCAGCGCCGAGTTGCTGTAGCTGCCGGCAGTGGCCGTGACCCTGACCCGCAGGAACGCCCCCTTGATCGTGGCCGGAGCGGTGTAGCGGCCGGCGCTGCTGATACTGCCGGGGTTTTCATCGCTGCCCAGGATGTTGTGCACGGACCAGGTCACCTGCGCCGCACCCAGCGGCTCGATCCTGAATTCCAGACTTTCGCCAGTGCCCACCAGCGGTTGCAACGGATTGACCTTGAATTTGGCCAGCGACGGGCCAACCCAGCCGAACAAGGCCATATCGCCAGGCAAGGCGATATCGTCCAGGACCACGGCATCGGTATTGCGAAACAGCAACGAATGCAACGCAAAGGTGTCGATGGGCGGCACATAGCTGAGGAACTTGGGAAAATAAAACTGTAAATCCTGAAAGTTCTGCGCCAGATAGGCCGTTCGCTGCTGGTTGAAGAGCGTGACGGCCTGATCATGGTTAGGAAAGTCCGAAGCGATACCGAGCTGAAGCTGGGCAGGCGTTGCTACGGCGGGTTCTGGCTCGATGACTTGGGAGGTCTTATTGAGTCGGTAAGCTCTGGACACTCGGGCGTCGATAACGGCATACACTCCCGCATCCATGGGCCCGGCGTCAGCCCAGCAGCGGGCGACGCAGCAATAGTTGGTGGAGTTGCGCTGGTAATCAACACGAATCGCGCCATCCTTGATCTGGAAATGGACGTACTGCCCCTGGCCTCGCTCCCAGTTGAACGGCGGGTCGAACGAACCCGAATTGGAATTTCCACTGCCCCAGCGGAAGGTATAACTGCTGGCCGGCAACTTGCCGCCGTCAGGGTTCATTTTCCAGAATTTGGTTTCATTATTAATTTGGTAGTTCCATGCGCCTGTACCGATGTAGTCGCGGCCCAGTAGTTCCTTGGTCAGCGTCTCCATCAGAAACCTGTTGCCCAACAGCAAGGTGGCGCTGTAGTTCTTGTCACGGTCATTGGGAATCAGGTACTTGAAGCTTTCATCCGGGTCACCGCCGTTGGCCTGCCCTTCCATGGCCACGAACACCAGCACCGCGCCGTCGCCGTAGTTATCGGCATTGCGCACCTTGGCGCCGGGTGCGGCCTGGGTGCGCAAAATGAGGTTTTCTGGCTTGATGGTGCTGTTGGCGGGCTTGCTGACTTCACTGATCACCATCACCCGCTTGTCATTGGATAGCCCCTCGAACAACTGCTGGAAGAATTCGCCGCCCAGGCGCTGTTCACGCGCGTGGTCCGAATAGCTCAAGCTGAAATTACTGCTGGAACTGAGGTCCAGCACCACCTGCCCGGCCCGGGTCACCGTACCTGGTACATTCACCAGTTGCAGGTCCAGGCTCAGCTCAGGGCCGTTGAGTGGATCGACCACTTCGACGCGAGTGGCCTCCCGGCTGCCGGGAACATCCTTGAACGTAACATGGGTACCACCGACCACCTTCATGGTCAGCTTGGCATCGGCGCTGTTGCTGCCGACGTTGGCGATCTCGAACGACAGTCGCGGAAAGTCCAGGGTGTAGTCGGTGATGTACTGGCCGACGGTGTCGCTGTCGCCGATATAGCCCTGCACCGGTGCCAGGTAGTTGTTGGTACTGAAGCGTTGAATGTACTCCTGCAGCAGCACGGTATTGGTGTCACTGCGGTTGAACGCCAGAATCGCGCCCCATTCCAGAGTCTGGGGTCCCTCTTTGAGCCAGTTGATCAGTTCGCTCTTGGATAAGCCGGCCATGTTGGCGGTCCTCTTGTTGCAGAAAAGGTTAAGGCCGGTTCAAACCGCCTTGAATCTCAAACCGGGTGAAGGGGTCTGCTGATGATTGAGCAACGGCAGAGGCAGCAGCAGACAGCCGTTGAACACCCGCCCAGGTTCACGCTGAGTGGCCAGCAGCAAAACGAAGTGATGGCGCAGCACCGGCGGCTGGGTATAAATGCCGTCGGCATCCACCACCGCCCCCTCACCATCGCCGGCCAGCACTTGCCAGCTCAGTTGGTGGCTGGGGACCGGGCTGCTGCCACCGTGCAGCACCTGCAGCTTGAGCTGGCCGGGTGCAAGCCGAGTCGTAAGCCGAGCCATGTAGTCGGGCACGATGCTATGGGTCATCGACGCAAACAGGGTCATGACCCACGCCGACTGGCTGTACCCGGTCAGTTCATCGCGCACGATGATTTCGTCGACGCCGTACTCCGGCAGCTGGTAGCGGTCTGGGGCCTGATAGGCACAAACACCCTCTGGCCCGGGTATCAGCCGGCCGCCAGCGCTGTCATCGCGCAGCGTCCAAGTGAGTGGCCCCGGCGTTCTTGCCGCCGCCAACAACAGACAGCGCTGACCGCGCTGAACGATCTGCACCACCGGGTTGATGGTAATGGCGTTGGCCACCACCTGAATCAGCGCCGAGGCGCTGTGGTCATCGGTCTGGGCCGTGACGCAGACCGACAGGCCGGAGCCCTCAAGGTGGTCAGGGGCGGTGTAGAGGCCGTCCGGGGAAATACTGCCGCATGCATCGCGGCTATCGAATAGGTTGTGTGCGGTCCAGTTCAAGCCGCTTAAGCCCGGCGTTGTGGTGCGCAGTTGCAGGCTTTCGCCGAGCCCCAGCAGTGACTGCGGCGGATCAAGCCAGAAGCACGCCCGGGGCGGCCCGACCTGGGCACGTATGAGCAGGTCACCGGGCAACAGCACCTCTTGGGCCAGCAATGCTGCCGGCGCGTCAAACGCCGGCACTTGCCCGATAAACGTCTGCAGTGCCGGAGCTACGGCCAGGGTCTGGGTGCAAATCGAAGCCAGAAACTCACGCAGCCGCTCGTCACGGTCTGCCGCGCTGGGCGCTACAGCCTGCAATGCCTGCGGGTCATGGGGATGGTCGGGGTCAAGCTGCCAAGTGAGTTCGACCTGCGGCGCAGCCGGGTACACCGGTTCAAGCGCACGCAGCACCGGGTCCACGGCCAGCCCGCTGCGCAGCCGCAGGTGCCAATCGGCAATCAGGGCCGCGTACAGACGCTGATTGCTTTTCAGGTTCAGCGAAGTATCTGCCTGGGTGACATGACCGATCAGCTCGAAGTACAAGTGCCCGGCCTCGACCTCGACCCAACTCTGGGCCACTGCATTGAGGTACACCGCAGGGGTTGCCCACAGCGTTTCGACCGGCTCGTGGTAGCCCACGGGCCTGAGCCTGAAGTGCCCCGCAGTGGGCTGCAGGCGCACAAACCCCGAGGCCTGGCTGAGCACCTGCCAACGAGCCAGGCCGTTGGTCGCGGCCAGCCATTGCGCACCCACCAACGTGTCGAGCAGCAGCCGGTTACTCAGCACCAGGCTGGTTCCTCTTGGCGCGTCCGCCTCATCGGCCAGCAGCCAGGGAAAATCGGCACCCGGTGCCTCGCCCTCGGGCTGCCCGTGCATGGCAACCAACAGCAGCAACGCCCCTTCGCCCTTCTGCGCTTGACCCGGTGGCGCAGCCTGGGTCCGAATGCTCAAGCGGGCAGGCTCGATCACCTGCCCCGCGGCCCGACCGATGCCCACCAATGGCAACGTGCCTCGCACAGCGTCCAGGCTCTTGAACAGGCATTCGAAGGATGCGGTGTCGATAAAGCGCTGTTGCGGCAGGTCGCTGAAACCGAACCGCAGGGCACTGCCCTCACGCAGATCGAGCAGCACCTGCCCGGCACGGTCGGCATCAGGCGGGGCATTGTGCAGCGCCAGCTCAAGACTCAACTGCGGCCCATGCAGCGCATCGAACAGCCACAGGCCGGTCACCTCAAGGTGCCCCTGGACCTGTTCGAGGGTCAGTTGGCGGCCACCGCTGACCTTCATGCTCAGCCGCAGGCCCGGCGCGTCCTGTTGCAGATCAGCCCCCTCTAACGACACATGTGCGCCACCAAAGGTGCAGGCGTCGAAGTACTGCCCGGCGATTTCGTGATCACCGATAAACCCCTCGAACGGCGCAAGGTGCAGTGCACGGCCGTAGCGTGCGAGCTGGCTTTGCTCAAGCAGCGTGTCAAGCTCATGGCGGCTGAACGCCAAAATGGCGCCCCAGCCCAGGGTTTGCGGGCCGGTATGCATCAAGTCCAGCAGACGGCTTGTAGACGGGCTGGTCATTGCAGCCTCCTGTTGATTGCATCGATGACGTGGGTCAGGCGGCCGTGGTCAACACCAGGCTGGGGAATTCAAGCTCGGAATGTCCTTCGTCGAAGCTGACCTGCACGCGCAGGGTCAACCGTGCACCGCTACCCAACCCCAGCAGATAGGCGCGCGACAGAGTGGCCAGTACTTTGCCCGCCTGCAGGTGCGCGTCGGTCACCACGGCGGCGTCCAGCACCGTCTCGTTGCGGCTGCTTTCGGCCAGGATCGTGACCTGCTGGCCTGGCGCCATGAACATCCAGCGATTGAGGGTGACCTGCACGCCAGCGGCCGGCACACAGGCCAGGCTCAGTTGCCCGGCGCTGACGCAGGCGCACTGCACGGTGCTGAACTGCGTTCTGGGCACCGCCACCACCCGCAGGTCGAAGGGCCGTGAGGTGGCCTGCGGCTGGCCGACACGACTCACGCGGTACAGCACATTCAGGCGTTTGCCCATGTTGGCCGGCACCGCACTGGCAGGAATACTGAACTGCCGTGGATCGCTGGCATCGGCCTGCTCGGCGAGGTAATCGCCCGTGCTGCCAAAGCCCTGCCAGTGCACTTGCACCTGGTCGCCAGCGTCCAGCTCGACCTCATTGGCGATGCGCACCTTGGCGCCGCTGCGCAGCAGCATGGCCTCGATGTAGCCACGCCCCGGTTGTGGGTCGTTCAGTTCCGGCAGCGCGTTGACGACGATCGGCGCGACCGGCCGCCAGGCGGCGCGTACCGCCACTTGCAAGCTGTGCGAAGAGCCGGCCGCACCAGCCCTGGCGTATTGCCAGGTGAAGCTCAGGCTGGCATCGAGCTGCGCCGTCAGCCAGTCGGGCGCAAGGCTGAACAGCAAGGCGCCGGCGTCGACCTGCTCCTGGCCGACCCGCTGCGCCAGGATCCGGCTCTGCCCGGCCCGGCTGCTGGTGGCGTAGAGCAATGCCTGATCGCCAGGTTGCATGCCGTTCCAGGCGGCCACCCGCAGCACCAGGCCCTGCGGAAAATCCTCAGGGTCCAGAGCCGGGCCGGTATGGCCGTCGATGCTTGCGGCGGGCAACAGCGGCGCAGCCGGCGCGGTGATAGCGAGCCGCTGCATCGGTGCCTGGTCCTCGTCGCGCTGTCCCTCACTGGGTTGGGCATCGGCGTACTGCACCCGGTAGCCAAGCTCGGCATAGCCACCGGCAATGAATATCACGTAGGTGCTGTCCAGCCCGGTACTCAACACCTGTCCGGGCTGCGTCACGGTAAAGCTGTGCTGCCAGGGATCATCCGCCCAGCCATCATCGAAATAGCCTTGCCAGGTCAGGGTCACCCGGTCGCCACTGGTCATGCGCGGATAGGGGGCGATGGCCAGGGTGAAGCTGGCGCCGGGCTGGTCCGGGTCCAGGTGCAGGTCGTGGGATTCCTTCAGTTGTGCTACTGGCAGTGTGTTTTGCATCTGACGGCTCCTTCTGATCGCTCAGCCAGGACATGGCTCGGTGGCCGCGTGACATTGGCTGATGGTTCAGAACTTGTAAGCCAGAGAGCAGCGCAGTTCTACCTAGCAAAGTCCGCAGGTGGTGTTCTGCGGTGCACTATTTAAAGTCTGGTTCAATGAGTGATCCGATAAACAACAGACGGTACTCGCCATGAATAAAAGTACGATAAAACGGCTGCGCAACTGCATCCTGGCGGCGCTTCTGGCAGGCTCTGCGAACAGCTTTGCGCACGCGCCACAAGCCGATCCACTCTCACAAGGAACGATCACGTTCTATTACCCCGACGGTTCGCAACAGTGCAGTTTCGAGATCTATTCACGCGATATCTATTTTGCTGAAGAAGGAGACTCGCATAATAAATGCGCCTATCTGCAACGGGGCAGTACATTCAAAATCACCAATGCGCCTTCCACCGTGCAGATTCAGCTTTACCACCAACTCATGACCGACTGGGGGCTGCGTACTTATAACAGGCGACAAATCAAAACCATCAAAGAGCCGACCACTATCACCACCCCCGTTGCCATCGCCGACCTTAGAACATTGCCGGCCGGTAGCGTCGTCGCGCCCGGTGTCAGATATATCGGTTACGACGAGTACATCGCATCCAGCAATCCGGACAACATTGAGTTCGTCCGGATCGATTTTCAAACCGCTGCAATCGCAGCGTCCCCCAAGCTGACCCTCGAAGGCGCCAACGGCGCCAACCACTGCACCCTGAACTTCGAGACCGCCGAGTACCGCTTCGAAGACAGCGATCCGTGCAAAAACGACCAGGCGGTGGGCATCGAGCTGGAACATGCGCCGTCGGCCTCGAACATTCTGCTCACCGACGACGACGCCGTCAGCGGTACGCCGGGTTGTACCACCGACAACCCCGGCAATTACTTCTGGATCATGCTGCGCACCATCAAGGAAGACGTCAGCGTGCCGCCCATCGATCTCGACGACATCGTTGCCACCCCTCGAGGCTCGGTGGTCGCGCCCGGGGTGCAAGTGATCGACTACTACCAGAACCCACCCAATAGCACACCGAAACGCCGCACCTCCTGCGTCAAGATTGAGGTCGATGCACCGGTGCCCTCCGTCCCTTTACCTCGGCCCTGAGCCGCCCCCTACTGCGAGGTGCCCGCCATGGCCACTGCCCTGCACTCCAACGCTCTGAACTTCATGAGTTTCATCGAAGGAGGTGTCGACCCACGCACCGGGCTGTATACCTTCAGCGTCAACCTGCCAGAACTGCACAGCGATGATCTGGCCGGCCCTGCCGTGCCGCTGGCGCTGGGTTTCAGCCCGCTGAATAACGAAGACATCGGCCTGGGCCTGGGCTGGAGCCTGCAACTGAGCCGCTACAACCGCGATACGCAGATCCTGTCACTGAGCACCGGCGAAACCTTCAAAGTCACCGAGGTCGATGGCCGCGGGCAGATGCTGATGAAAGAGAAAAAGCTCGACCGTTTTCATGCCACCGAGTTGGTCGGCAATCAGTACCGCATTGCTCACAAGTCCGGGCTGGTCGAGACCCTGCGGGAAATGGGCAGTAATGAGCGCCCGGTCGCACTGCCAGTGAAGATCCAGTCGGCCGATGGCCGCCAGGTGACCCTGAGCTACGAGTATTTCAACGGTCAGCCGCTGCTGGCCGAGGTGCGTGACCGCCAGCGCCGCCTGCTGACGCTGCAACGCAACAGCACTCAGGTGCTGCTGAGCCTGGACCCGGACCACAGTGCTGCGCTGTTCAGCTTTACTCTGGGCGGCGCGGACAACCGGGTCGAACGCATCACCTTGCCCACCGTTGAGCAGGCCGGCTGGCGCCTGCAATACCAGGCATTGGGCGGCCTGCTGCACGTCAGCGAAGTCTGGACCCCCAGCGGCGCCCATGAAAGCCTGCGCTACGACGATGCCGGGCATGCCTTCCCCGGCGTCGCCGGGCGGCCCAACCTGCGCCGGGTGACCCGGCACAGTACCGACCCCGGCCGGGGCCAGCCCCCCATCGAAGTGGGTTACAGCTATGGCAACCGTGACGTGCCGGCGATGCAGAATTTTCTGGGTTTCAACGCTCCGGGGCTGGTGTGGGAAGACAACGGCCTGGACAACCTGTACAGAATCACCGGCAGCTACCTGTACGGCAGCAGCGAAATCCTGCTGGAGGGCGGCCAGCCGGTGCGCACCATCGAGCGCACCTTCAACCGCTTCCATCTGCTGACCGAACAACTCACCACCCAAGGCCGCAAGGTACGCCGCAGCGCCACGCGCTACCACGCAGGCGACGATCTGGATTTCGACCAGCAGCCTGCCTTTTTCCAGTTGCCCGACACCGTGACCGACAGTTGGTACGACCTTGACGACCCCAACCGGGTGCGCAGCGAAACGGTGAAAACCCGCTATGACGGCTTTGGCAATCTGCTCGAAGAAATCAAAGCCAGCGGCCTCATCGAAACCCGCACCTGGTACCCGGCAACCGGTGAGCCCGGCCAGTGCCCGGCCGACCCTGAGGGCTTCGTGCGTCAGTTGGCCAGCAGCACCGTGACCCCTGCGTCGGCCAGCCATGGCGAGGCCGCCCCGGTGCTGCGCCATCGCTATCGCTACCAGGCCCTGGCCAGCGTTGACAGCGCCGGCCAGCCCTGGCTGGTGATGAGCGAAGACCAGTTGCTGCAAGTGCAGCAAAGCCAGGAGACGCTGCTGCAACGCATCGAATCCAGCTACCTCGACGCACCGGCTGACCGCTTCGGGCATGGCCGCCTGCAGCAGGAGCGCCTGACCCTCAATGGCGTGATCCACCTCACCGATTACCGCTACAGCACTAACCCGGAGCGGCACGTGCTGCACACCGAACAGACGCTCAGCAGCAGCCTGGATGCCGAGCGCAAGCTGATCAGCCTGGAGCATTCGTTACTCAGTGGCTTGCTGCTGTTGACCCATGAGGCCGACAACGATGTGCAGATCCGCTACCAGTACGATGCCCTGCAACGGGTGACCCTGGAGACCGTGGCCCCGGATGACCCGCAGTACAAGGCGAGCCGCCAATACCGCTATGGGCTGGTGGGCGCTGGCGGGCAAACGGCCTGGCAGGAAGTCACCGACGTCAAGGGGGTGACCCGGCGTAGCGAGCTGGACGGCCTGAGCCGGGTCATCGAAGAACAACGCCAGGACGTCGATGGCGACAACGCCCTGCGGCGTACCTATGCCGCGCAGTACGACGCCCGCGGCCGGCTGGCCAGCGAGACCGACCACGATTGGCTGGGCAGCCGTAACCTGGCCCTGACCCGCCGGTTGGGCTACGACGACTGGGGCCAGGCGGTCAGCGAAACCGGCCCCGATGGGGTGCTCAACTTCAGCCTGAACGAGCCCTTCGGCTGGCTGGACTTGCAGGGCGCCTACATGCCGAGCCAGCTCAGTTGGCACCAACCCGACGCCGCAGCCAATCAACGCTTTGGTCTGACCATCAGCCAGCTCAATGCCTTTGGCAAGCCACACAGCATTGAACGTTTCGACCTGGACGGCCACAGCCTGGGCCAGCAACTGAACTTCTATGACGGCCTGGGCCGCTGTGTGCAAAGCCTCGACCTTCAGGGCCACGCCACCTCCTACCGCTACGACGTCTTTGACCGGCTGCTGTGCACCACCTTGCCCAACGGCGACCAAGTGCTGCGCCAGTTCACCGCGCACAGCAGCGCTGAGCTGCCCAGCCTGCTCCAGGTGCTACCGGCCAATGCACGCCTGGCAGCGATTACCGTGGGCGAACAGGACTACGACAGCCTGGACCGGGTGGTGAGGCTCAAGACCGGTACGCGCACCGAACAGTATCGCTACGCGCCCGGCCAGGCCCAGGCCAGCGAGCGGATCAGCGCTGCCGGGGCGTCGATTCACTACCGTTACGCACCGGGCTTGACCTTCGAGCCGCTGAGCACCGAAGCCCCCGACGAGCAGGTGAGCTTCGACTACGACCGGCTCAGCGCGCAGTTGCTCAGCGCCAGCAACAGCCAGGGCAGCCGCCATTACCGTTACGACAGCACCGGGCAACTGCGTGAAGCCAGCTGGCACACCGCACAGGGCAGTTGGACCGCTGAGTACCAGCACTCGCTGCTGGGCCGGGCGTTGCACAGCAGCGGCATCGACGGTTTGCACACTGACCGGCACTACGATGCGCAAGGCCGGCTGCAATCACTGACCCAGGGCACTATTCAGGCCGCGTTCGAGTACGACGCGTTAGGCCGGCCCAGCCGAATTGTTACCAGCAGCCCGGACAATTGCCTGGAGACCCGCCTGGAATACGACGAGCACTCACGCGAGGTGCTGCGCACCCTGTACCCCGCAGGCCAATCGGCACTGGCCCTGAGCCAGACCTGGCGCAATGATGACCAGTTGCTTGAACGCCATCTGCAGCAGGCCGGTACCAGCCTGTTGCATGAAACATTCAACTATGACAACCGTGGCCGGCTGATCGACTGCCGCTGCAGCGGCAGCCAGTTGCCCGCCGACGAACAGGGCAACCGCATCGAGCAGCAGCTGTTTCGCTTCGATGCGCTGGATAACCTGACCCTGAGCATCAGCCGGTTTGCCGACACGACCTCTGACCGTGCAACCTATAGCTACGCGGCCGATGACCCCTGCCGCTTGCAGCGGGTCACCCACAGCCACCCCAGCTACCCGGCGTATATCGACTTCGCCTACGACGCGGACGGCAACCAGCTCAATGACCAGCACGGCCGCCGCCTGCACTACGATAGCCAGGGCCGCTTGCTGGACCTGCACGGCCCCGCCGGCGAACCCTTGGGGCAGTACCGCTATGACGGTCACAACAACCTGCTGAGCGTCACCGAAGACAACGCCGAGCCGCGCTGGCATTTCTTTGATGAGCAGGGGCTGGGCAGCACCGTCCAGGCGCAAACCCACACCCATTACCTCAGCGAGAGCGGCACGCCGCTGGCGCAGCAGCGCAACGACGGCGAGCCGGCGCTGTTGCTGGCCTGCAACGCGGCAAACAGTGTGGTGGCCGAGTTGCGGGATCAGCAGTACCACCATGCGTTGTATAACGCCTGGGGGCAACGCAGCAGCGGGCAAGACCAGCCGCTGCTCAGCACCGCCGGCTTCAATGGCGAACCGCAGGATGCACTGACCGGCTGCTACCTGCTGGGCCAGGGCTACCGCGCCTACAACCCGGCCCTGATGCGCTTTCACAGCCCCGACAGCCTGAGCCCGTTCGGCGCCGGCGGGCTGAACCCCTATGCCTACTGCCTGGGCAACCCGGTGGCCTTCCAGGACCCCAGCGGCCACAGCGTCGGCCAGCTCGAATACAGCCGGTTCAAACCCAACGTCGGCGGCATCGCCTTGAATCTGCTGATCAGCGCCGTCTTCACAGGCATTGCCATCGGCACCCTGGGCTCGGCCACCCCGTTCATCATGGCCATCAGTATCGCCGGCGCCGGCGCCGGCGTGATCGGCACCGGCTACACCACCGCCGCGATGCTGCAACGCGACCCGAAAAAGGCCCAGCAACAGAGTGAAATCGGTGCAGCCGCTCATCGCCTGGAGATGCTTTTCGGCTTGGGGTTCATGGCCAAGGGCATGGGCAAGTGGTTGGTGAAAAAAACTGCGGCCCTGCCGTTGAAACGTGACTGGCGAGGCAATGCCGAAGAGCTCTGGCAAACAAAGTACAAGTTCATGGGGAGCTCCGCTGACCAGCAACCCCTGATACAGGACATGCAGGTCTACAATCGTTTCAGACCGAGTAAAGCAACGCAGACTGAAGATTTTCTTATCAACCCAAGGCCGCAAACGTCGCCTTTGTCGTCGCCAGCAGTCAGCCGGCAAACGAGCATCTCAAGCTCTGGCAGCAGCGCTGTAAGCGAAGCATCGCTCCCGGTACAGGCAGCGCCGAAGATAGTTGGAAAACCCATTCCCCCATCAGCGCAATGGCCAACAGTGCAGAGCGCTAGCGGGCTGAAACATGCTACGGGCCTTCCAACAGCTGGCAATCCGACCTATCAGTTCACGGTCCCGGAAATCAGAAAACCGAACTGATTAATTTAGCAATGAGAACTCTTGCAGCAGGCCGCTAGAACTATACATGTATAGATTACTTGACGGCCTTTTGCCAAGCCTTCTAGCTCCTACAAAACTACGGGAATTTTTCCTACTTCCGCGTGGAACCTTCCTATATCGAACTTCGTGCGCCACGCCTATTCTTTGCGCCGCCTTGTAGGACGTTACTTACAACCGGTTGGTAATTCACTTACAGGCATCCACGCGCAATATCAAAGCGCAATCAGACGTTTCGTTAGTTCGCAACGTTCTGGTTTTAGCTATTAAAAGGAAGATTCAATGAAACGTGCTTTACTCGCCCTGCCACTGACTCTGCTGATGGGCGTGAGCGCCAATTCGGCCCTGGCCAACACCGGCACCATCAACTTCAACGGTGCCATCACCTCCACGACCTGCCCGATCCAGATCATCGACCCGGTCACAGGCAACCCGACCGGCAGCCATGTGAACATCGGTATTGTTTCGGCCAGCCAGTTCACAGCCCCCGGCCAGGAAATCGGCAACGCCCGCTTCGGCCTGCGCCTGACCCCGGGTAGCGGCTGCACCGTGGTGCCGGGCGACGTCGCCAACGTAACCTTCACCGGCACCAAGGACGCCACTGGCAACTACTTCCGCTTCATGCCGGTCGACAGCCCGGCCGGCGGCGTGGTGGCAGCCCTGCGTGACGACCAGGGCGACCCGGTGCTCAACGGCCAGCCATCGCGGGACTTCGACCTGGACGACACGCTGCCCACCGACATGGTGTTCCATGTCGCCCACCGCTCCGAGAGCGCCACTGTCACCCCTGGCGGCACCAAGGCTGACGTACGCTTCTCGGTAGCCATCAACTGATGCCCGGGCCCGCCCGGCGTACCAGCGCCGGGCGCCGCCTGCCTCCAGGTCTTTTACCTTCCACAGGTATTTCCATGTCTTTGTCTTTCATGGCCAGGGCCCGCCCCGCCCTGTTGGCCGGTGCCTTGCTGCTCGGTCAACTTCCTGCCAGCCACGCCGCGCTGACGGTCAGTGGCACCCGCGTGGTGTTTCCCGGCGACAAGAACAGCGTGTCGTTGATCGTGTCCAACCCCAGTGAGCAGACCTTCGCGGTGCAGACCTGGGTCAATACCGCAGCCGACGACACCACCACCGCCGTGCCCTTCATGATCACCCCGCCGCTGTTTCGGCTCGACCCTGGGCAAGACCAACAGTTGATCCTCAACAAGCTGCCTCACGAACTGCCCACAGACCGCGAGTCGCTGTTCTATTTCAATGTCCAGGAAATTCCCCAGGCCCATGACACCGGCACGCAAAACCTGCTCAACATCGCCCTGCGCACCCGCCTGAAGCTGTTCTATCGCCCTGCCGGGCTCAAGGGCGGGCCCACCGGCCGGCTCAAAGAACTGCAGTGGTCAGTGCAGCAGGTCGGCGGCCAGACCCGCTTGCAGGTCGACAACCCCAGTCCCTTCCATGTGTCGTTCACCCGCATGGACATCAGCGGCAATGGCCATAAGCAGCGCCTGAACAGCCCGCCCATGGTCGCCCCCATGAGCCAGCAAAGCTACCCGCTACCGGGCATCAAGGCCGCCAGTGGCCTGCAGGTCACGTTCGCCGCAATCAATGACTATGGCGGTGTCAGCGACGATCACACCGCAGCACTTCAGTTCAGGCCCTGAGCCTTTCCAGCCGTACTGCCAGGAATATCCCCACATGCTTTTGCTTATCGGACCCACGGGTCTGACCGCCCGCTTGCGCCTGACATTACTGCTGGGCGTCAGTGGCGGTTGTGTTTGTTTAACCTCGCCCATCGCCGCCGCGACCCAATTCCAGGCCGGCTTCATGCGCCAGGCCGGCACCGAGGGCGCGGCCGCCGCACAACTGGCGCTGTCGAACCTGAGCGGGCACAGCCCGCTGGCGCCGGGCCGCTACCCGGTCAGCCTGACGGTCAACCTCAAGCCGTTCGAGCAACGCAGCCTGGATTTCCATCTCGATCAAGCCAACGGGCAACTGACCGCCTGCCTGCCAGCGCAGTTGCTACAAGACATCGGCGTTAACCTGGCGGCGCTGGCCGAGCCGCTGCCCGCTGCCGACGCCTGTATCGACCTGCCGCGCCTGATCCCCCAGGCCAGTGCCCGGTTCGACAGCCAGCGCCTGAGCTTGGCGCTGTCGATTCCGCAAGTGGCGATGCGCCGCGAAGTCAGCGGGCAGATCGACCCCGCGCGCTGGGACAGCGGCATCAATGCCGCGTTCGTCAACTATCAGTTGGCGGCGCAACAGGGCAGCGGGCGCAACGGCGCACGCCATAACAGCGACGACCTGTACCTCAATGGCGGCTTCAACCTCGGCCAGTGGCGGTTGCGCAGCAGCCAGGCCCTGCGTCAGAACCCTCAGGGCCAGCGCCACTGGACCCGCGCCTACACTTACGCGCAGCGGGACTTGCCGGGCACCCACGCCAACCTGACCCTGGGCGAGACCTCGACCGGCGGCGAGGTGTTCCGCAGCCTGCCGATCAAGGGCCTGGTGATCGCCACCGACATGGCCATGCTGCCCGACGTGCTGCAAGGCTACGCCCCGGTGATCCGTGGGGTGGCCAACAGCCGCGCCAGGCTTGAGGTGTTCAACAACGGCTATCCGATCTACACCACCTATGTCAGCGCCGGCCCCTACCTGATCGACGACCTGAGCATCGGCGGCGGCAGTGGCGAGCTGGAAGTGGTGCTGACCGAAGCCGACGGCCAGGTGCGGCGCTTTACCCAGCCCTACTCGACCCTTGGCAACCTGATGCGCGAGGGGGTGTGGCGCTACGGCCTGGCGCTGGGCCGCTACAACCCGGCGGGCAGGCTCGACGACCCGCTGCTGGCACAAGCCAACATGGCGCTGGGCACCGCCTGGGACCTGACCCTGTACGGCGGCCTGCAAGGTGCGGGGTTCTATCGCGCCGCCACCCTGGGCGTCGCCCGCGACCTGGGTCAGTTCGGCGCCCTGGCGCTGGACGTCAGCCATTCGGCGGCGGACATCGATAACCGCGCCACCACTAGCGTGTCGGGCCAAAGCTACGCGCTCAAATACGGTAAAGCGTTTGCCACCGACACCAGCCTGCGCTTCGCCGGCTACCGCTACTCCACCGAGGGCTACCGCGATTTTGCCGAGGCGGTGCGCGAACGCAGCCACGAGAGTACCTGGCGCGGCAGCCGCCGCAGTCGCCTGGAGGCTTCAGTATTTCAGAATCTGGGCAAAGCCAGCACCCTGAGCCTGACCCTGTCGCAGGAAGACTTCTGGCACAGCACCTACCAGCAGCGTCAGTTCCAGCTCAACTTCAGCCATGTGCATCGCGGGGTCAGCTACAACCTGTTCGCCTCGCAAGCACTGCAGGACGACAGCCGCTCAGGCCAGGACCGTCAGTTCGGCATAACCCTGTCGTTCCCGCTGGACCTGGGCCACTCCAACCGCGCCACGCTGGGCTACCTCGACAGCGGCGGTCGCCACAGCCAAAGCGCACGGCTGACCGGCAGCGCCATGGATCAGCGCCTGAACTACGCCACCTCGCTGGCCAATGACCAACACAGCGGCCAGTCAGGCTCGCTGTCCGCCACCTGGCAGGCACCGTTTGCCAGCCTGGGCGCCGGCTTCACCCAGGGCCGCGATTACCGCAGTACCTCGGTCAACGCCAGCGGCTCGGTGTTGCTGCATGGCGGTGGTATCGAGCTGGGCCCGCACCTGGGCGAAACCGTCGCGCTGGTCCATGTGCCGGACATCCCCGGCGTCGGTCTGAACAACGTGACCGGGGTCAAGACCAATGCCCGAGGCTACGCGCTGATGCCGCACCTGCGCCCCTATCGGGTCAACCAGTTGACGCTGAACACCGACGCACTGGGTGCCGACGTGGAAATCGACAACGGTGCAGCGCAAGTGGTGCCACGCCGGGGCGCGGTCATCAAGAACACCTTCAGTGCCCGTCAGGTCAACCGCTTCGTATTGACCCTGAGCCTGGAGAACGGCCAGCCGTTGCCTTTCGGCGCCCAGCTGTTCGATGCCGAGGGCACGCTGCTGGGTAGCGCCGGCCAGGGCGGCCAGGTGCTGCTGGTCAGTCACGAGCAGCCGCAGACCTTACAGGTCCGCTGGGGTGAACAGCACCAGCAACGCTGCCAGTTGCAGCTGGACCCGGCGACCATGCAGCAACGCCAGGGCTATCGCCTGCAAGCGCTGACCTGCCGTGGCTGACTTTCTTACCTTGCGCCAGGCCAGCCTGGCGCCCTACAGGATTGCCCGTATGAACCCCATTTCACCCGCCGCGCTGGCCGCCCTGGCCTTGGCCGCCGCCATCCAGATCCAACCGGCCATGGCGCAAAGTACCTGCTGGATCAGGCCCGATAACAATCCAGGCATGACCTACGACTTGAACCTGGGCGCGGTGTATGTACCCAGGGACGCGGTAGCCGGCAGTGTCATCGGCGTTTTCGAGCAGCCATTTGGCCTGACCTCCAATGAGGGCCGCTATGTGGAGTGCCAGAACGATGGCGTGTCGGTGCTGACCTTCATTACCCGCTCGCAGGCACCGATTTTCCCCGGCACCCTGCCACCGGTGCTGGGTCAGGACTTCAATGGCAAGGTCTATGAGACCGGTGTGCCGGGTATCGGTGCGGTGATCCGCCTGGGCCATCCGTTCGATGGCCTGGCAGCGGATGCCTTTGAGCCGCAGGGTGAGCCGCTGGTGCCGTTCATGGCCTTGCTGCGCGCGAATGTTGCGGCCTTGCCGATCAGCCCGCTGCTGGGCCAGGTGACACTGGTCAAGACCGGCCCGATCGCGCCAGGGCCGCACATGGTCGACACCCCACTGTTTCATGGCGAGTTCAGCCTGGTGCCGCGTGCCATCGACTTCAACATCCGCGCCCATGTGATCCAGGCCCAGTGCAACGCTGCGGCAGTCAGTGACGACCCGGTCAAGCTCGGTGAATGGCGCGCCACGCAGTTCAGTGCACCGGGCACCACCACCACCCCCACGCCGTTCAGCATTCGCTTGAGCAACTGTGACAGCGACCCCAATGATGACAATCTCGCCTGGGCCACGGTGCGTCTGGACGGCGTCAACGGTTCGACCCCGGTACCGGGGGTGGACGGGGCCTTTTCTCTGACCAGCGACTCCACCGCCCAGGGCGTCGCGGTCCAGATTCTGCGCGGCGATGGCGTCACCCCGATTGCCTTGCAGCAAGAGGTACCGATCGCCACCCTGACCCCTGGCGATACCGTACTTGACCTCAGTGCCCGCTATTACCAGACCGCTCAGGCCAATGGCGTCAAGGCCGGCCAGGCCAAAGGCTCACTGAGCTTCACCATCAGCTACCAGTGACCGCTCATGCCACCAATTGCAGGTTCAGGGTCGGGAAGGTGACGGTGCTGCTGCCGCCATCGAAGCTGACCCTGACCTGCACTGTCAGCGCCCCCAGCGGCAGCCCCTCCAGCAGGCTCTTGAGCGCATTGGTGGACACATGAGCGGCATCGACATCGCCTGGCGTGACGCTATAGCCATCAAGCAATACCCGAGTGGTGCCGCTGGCGAGCAGGCTGATAGTCAAACGCTGGTCGGGGGCCATGAACATCCATTTCGGCAGCCGGAAGGTGGCGTGGTCGGTGACCGTGGCCAGGCTCAGACGCCCTGACGCGATAGTGGGCCGGGTGCACTGGATGGTCGGCCAACCGCTGGCCTTTTGCTGCACGCTCAGGGTGTGATGCAGCGACTCTTCATCCGGGCCGTTGCCACTGACCCGGTAGTAGACCGCAATCTGCTTGCCCATGTGGGCTGGCACATACTCGGCGGGCACCTTGTAGCGGCGTTCGGCTTCAGCATCACCGGTCTGGTAGGCGCCATGGGTGCCGGGCGTGGCCCAGAACACTTCAACAACATCGCCAGGTTTGAGCACCGCTTCAAGCGGAATCACCACCGTGGCGCCGCTGCGCGCGGAGTCAGGATTGAGCGAACTCTGACTGCCTGACCCGATGGCCTCGGCCACTGTCGGAGGCGGCAATACACGCCCCACGGGTTGGGCCCGCACGGTCAGGCGCACAGGGTTGGAATAGGGCGTGGTATTGCCAGCACGATCCTTGAGTTGGTAGCAGGCATAGCGCTCACCATCACCGCGATCGCGGATCATCTGGCCGGCAAACGTCAGGCTGATGGGCTGGACGGTGCCACGCGGCAAGGGCCGGCTGGCCACTTCATCGGCTGGCAGAACCTGCTGCGGATCGCGGCTCCAGTACCAGGTGATCACATCACCCGGTGCCGCCAACTGGTATACCGGCACCTGCCCCAATAGCTGGTCGCCATGGTCGATCAGGTACTGCTCGGTAATGGTGTCGGTATCGAAGATCAGCCGCCCGCTATTGTTGCCCAGTACTGGCGCGGTCAGGTCGATGGTGACCTTCTGCTCCAGGGAGTGGGGGTAGACTTCGCTGGGGGTGGTCAGTTCGTACCAGACCTGATGCTCGCCCTGAGCAAGGCGCACCACCGGCACCTGAAACAACCGATCTTGCGCTGGAATATCCGGGTACGTGTCGCTGGGCCATTGGCGCGTCTCCAGCAAATGGTTACTCACCCCGGTGGTCCAGTACAGGCGCAGGATAGTGGTCCTGCCAGAAATGGGCGTGTACTCCCAGGCCGGCACCTCCACCGACAGCGGTACACGGGCATCGGCCGCCGGCAGCAGGCCGGTTTCATCCCATTGCGGGTCATCGGGCAACAAGGCCGGCACCTCAGGTGCCGGCAAGGTGATCACAGACGGGTCTTGATCAGACGGGCTCATGCTGGAGGTTCCTCGGTGCGGGGGTGGCTGAAGACCATTTAACCGCTGTACACCGAGGTGCGGCACTGGCAGAACCATCAGGCTGGCTGCCAATACCCTGAGGGTGACTCTAAATGTACGACGGCAACCGCTTACCAGTTATAGCGCAGTCCCACGTTGGCCCCCCATGGCTGGTCGATGCGTTTGCCGTTGCTGTAGTCGAAATCGGCATGCACCTGCCACTGCTCGGCAAACGACATGGCGAGGCCGACACCCAGCTCGCCCCGCGAGCCGGACAGGTCGTTGTTGAAGCGGTTGTCGTTGACCCGCACCTGATTGTCGTCATTGAACTCATGCACCAGTGCGGCACGCACATAAGGCTGCACCGTGCGGCCCTGGCCGAGATCGAAATCACGCCCGGCCGTGGCCCCGAGCTTGCCCAGCACCGAGCCGCTGCGCTCGCCTTCGGCACGCAGGCCATTGGACAGACGGTAATCCTTGCCACTGACAGTCAGCGCCGACAGTTGACCAAACGGCTCAATGAAGTAGCCATCGTCCAGTTTGATATGGCGACCAAACTCCAGCGACGCACCCAGGCCATTGTTGTGGTAGTTACCCTTGCTGCGCTGGCCATCGCTCATGGCGACATCGGCCTTGTTACGCAAGTGGTTGAACTTGACCACCGCGTCCAGATAGTAACCGCTCTGTTGATCCAGCCAGGTGCCGTAGCCACCGACGTAGAAGCTGTCGACACTGCCACTGGTGCCCTTGCGCAGGTCCAGGTCCGACTGGCTGTAACCGGCCAGCACACCAACCAGCCACTGCCCGTCACCATAAGGCAGCGGCGCGTCGGCGCCCAGGCTCAAGCCCTGCTGGGTCTGTCGGTAGTTCACATCGGTGCTGACGTCATATTTATTGCCATAGGCGCGCATCCAGCCGCCGGCCTGGCCGGGATTATGGCGCAGCTCGCCCATGCGCGTGCGCAGGCTGCTCAGTTCGCCATACCATACCGTGGGCGCGGCATTGAACAGGGCCAGCACCGAAGCCGTGCCCGGACTGATGACTTTGGTGGTGCTATCGAGATACCAGTCATTGCCCTGGCGCATCAGGTCATAAGACCAGGTACCGAGGTCCACCGGCCCGCCCAGCAGGCTGAACTGCGCATCACCGTCGGCGATCCGTACCATGTGCAGGCTGGCGTCCTTGAGCGGGTCCTGACCACTGGCGGTGACCGCCAACTGATGGTTGCCAGTGGCATGACCGGTTACATCGAGAAAGTCGTTGCGGCCCTGAATGAAGTCGGCCTGCATGGCAAAGGTTCCATTGCCAGACAGCTCACCCAGCGACAGGGTATGAAACGCATCTGGCTGGCCGAAACGTACCGTGCCGCCGTCCAGGCTCAGGCTGGCCAACTGATTGTCGCCGGCCATCACCCATTGCGCGCCACTGTCGACCGCCAGGCTGGCGACGTTGTACAGGTTGCCGGTCAGGCTGGCGGCATTGTGCAGTTTCAGGTTGGCGGTGGAGCCCTGCTCGACGTGGACATCACCGGTCAATTGGCTGTTGCTGACACTCATGTTGGCAGTGGCGCCGGTGTTGACGTTCAGCAGCACACCATTGGCCCCCTTGAGGGTCGAACCATTATTGACCTGAATCTCCACGGGATTGGAGGGCAGGCCATAGTCAGCGACGTCGATGGCTGCGCCACCGGTGCCTTCCACGGCCACGCCATCGAGCACCAGGCTGGCCGGCCGCGACAGGTCCACGCCCGGATTGAAGTGCACCCCGATATCGCCGGTAATCGAGCCGCCTTGCACCGAAGCCTGACCATTGTTGATCCACAGGCCGAAGGCGCCACCACTGATCTGGGTGTCGAAGGAAGTAAAAGTGTTTTTGCTGCCAACCCTGACACCGGTGTCGCCACCATGGATGATGCTGTCGCGCACAATGGCCGTGGAACCCTCAGCATCGGTGGCGTCACGCCCCATGAACAGGCCGGTGTCACTGGCATTGATGGTGCTGCCAGTCACGGTGCCAGTGGCGGCAGACAGATAGATACCTTGCGTCGTGCTGGTGACACTGGAGTTGTTCAACACCAGCGCCGAGGCACGCTCGACCTTGATCGCGGAAGTTTCGGCACCATTGCCGGTCAAGGTGGCGCCATTAATCACCCGGTAATGGGTCACTGGCGTGGAGGCGTCAATGGTCTTGTCAAACCGTACTGTTTCGGCGCGGGCCTGTTGCGCGACCAACATCGCTGGCACCAAAGGCGTCATGAGTAAAAGTTTCAGAGCAGCATAAAGCGGCGCACGGCTAAAGGGCGGGCGAAGTGGCATTACGGCGTCTCCAGATTGAAAGAGCCGGCTCGATACTGTAACGAGCCGGCCAATTACGAAGGGGCGCCAAGACTAATAAGACACCACTCCACGAGCTATCAGATCAATCCGCAACCAATGTAGGAATATTCCTATTGTTGAGACAATTAATAAACAGCCCCTCATCGATAACCAAGTTGCCATTAATGGCACTTACTACTTCATGGCATTCCTGGCACTACACTAAGATCGCAACTTCCATCCGGCGTGTTCAGTTGTTCAGGTGAAACAAGTTCTTGCGCCGATTCGGAAGTGACCGCTGCGCCGTTGATGGTCAGCGTATAAGTCACATCACTGCTCGCATATTTATTAACCGTATCCTCCCGTGCCGGCAGAATGTGCACGTCGTATGGGGTCACGAACCACGCCACACCATCGACATCCGCCCCGCTGGCAATCGTCAGATCTTCAACCAGCACGGTGCCGGGGACTTCAGTGGATGTTCCATACTCATTCAACACCCAGCGCAGGCTGATTTGCTCGCCGGCCACCAGATAGGCAGACGGCGGCACCTGCACCCGATAACCGATGGCGCCATCGCTGCTGCGCCGGCGCAGTGCAGAGCAGTTGAGAATCGGCAGGCTACCTACATCAACGATATCCGGGAAGTCCGGCTTATCGAGCAATATCGGGATGGCATGCACCGTGACATCGGTAGGCCTGGAACGGACATCGTTGGGGTAGGCGGGGTTGCTCAAGCTGTAATGCACTTCGACCACCCCGGTGCCGCCTGCCTCGATTTCAGTCCACAATACGTTGAAGGTCATGGGGGTACCTGGCACCTCGGTGCCGACCAAGGTGATGACATCCTGCACCGCGACCCCCTTCCAGAACAGGGTGATGACATCCCCGGCAGTTACGGGGTCATACAGGGTGAAGCTGGCCGCTGCCGGTTGGTTGGCATCGCCGGGACCCAGCAGGTTGTCCTGGCCGGCGCCGGAACTGCCCCTGACCACGACCAGATCCAACGCCGGATTGACCGGGTCCGGCTCGTCGGGGTTTTCAGGGCCGGTGTAGGCAAAATTGACATCAACCTCGATGGCATCGGCAGCAGGCAACGGAAAAGGCGCGCTGCCACGCAGGATGGTGTAGGTCACCGGCGTGACCTGGTCGAGTGGGTGGTCGGTGTATTCGGTGTCCAGGTGGTCCCAGGGCACCGGCACGGATACCGGGAACGGGTTGCCGCCCCCGACCCGCTGCGCGGGCAACTCGCCGACACCCCACTGGACCACGATATCGTCATTGGGCTGGTGCCCGGTGTAGTCGGCGATCTCGACCGTGACGCCCAGGTGCGCGTCCTCCAGGTCGATCAGCGTGTCGCCACCGCCTGGGGCCAGCGGCACGAAAGGCGGCTGCAGGTTTTCCGGCACCGGCCCCAGCGCGACCTGGACCGGACGTACCCGCGACACCCGGCTGCGGTTGCCTGCCTTGTCGTACAGCTCATAGGCAACGAAGTGATCGCCCGAGCCCAGCGCATCAATGACGCTGCGCGGCATCAGCACGCGGCGGGTCTGTGCCGGCAGCAGTTCGACAATCGACGGGCTGATGGGCTGATCGGGATCCGGAACGGCGTTGGTCCAGACTACCGAGACCCTGACGCTGTCCTTTTTCTCTTCCTCGAATGCCGGGACTACCAGCCACACACCGCCGTCGGCGGCCAGCACCGCCTCGTTGACCGGACCTGGATCTTCCACCGCAGGCGGGTCATCCTGGCCCCAGATCGGCGTGCGGTCGAGGGTGATGAACTGCTGCGGCGCATCGGTGAACTGCGTGTCATTCCAGTTGCGCACGCTGTACCAGAAGGTAAACCGGCCCTCACGGCCGCGGAAAAACTCTTCCAGAATCTGCTCTTTGAGCGGGAACTGCACCGGCGCCCGCAGGGTTTCTTCATGAAGCAGTACCGGGTCAAGCTCGCCCTCGGCCCGCCACCACAGCCTCAGCCCGTAGGTACTACCTGGAGGAGGAATGGTGTCCATCCAGTTGCTTAACTCAAGCTGGATGGCCTCACCAAGCTTGGCCACCGGCATCAGGCCATCCGGGTCACCCGCAATCGCATCGACGATGCGCGCCACACCGAGTTCCAGCAGCGGCCGGTTGCGCAGGTAGTTTTCCCGGGTCTTGCGGGCGTTGCGTTTCTGTTCCGTGTCCATGGGCAGTGCCTCCTGGGCGGTTGCTGATGGGTGTCGACAAAACCAGGCAGCACCGCGGCTGCCAGACCTGACAGTTAACCCGCCCGCGCCAGCGCGCCCCACTCCCGGTTCTGCCAGCTTGACGCAGCACACAGCGCTGCGTGCGCATGGCAAAATGTGTCAGGCCTGATACATTGGCGACATTCGCCAGACATTCCCCGACGGCAAGCTTGCGCACCGCTCGCTGGCACCATAATGGCCAGCCGCTCGATCATGACTCGCCGCCTGTTCAGGCGCCCTTTCAGGCAGCAAACGCATATGCAAGCACTCCCCGACAGCCTCGCCGACGACTCAGCCAACGAACAGCGCTGGACCACCCGCGCCCTGATCGTCGATGACGACGTGGCAATTCGTGAACTGCTGTGCGATTACCTGGCCCGGTTCAATATCCAGGCCACTGGCGTGACCGACGGCGTGCAAATGCGCCAGGCACTGGCCGATGGCAGCTTCGATGTGGTGGTGCTGGACCTGATGCTGCCCGGCGAAGACGGCCTGTCGCTGTGCCGCTGGCTGCGCAGCAGCTCTGATATCCCGATTCTGATGCTCACTGCGCGCTGTGAACCAACTGACCGGATCATCGGCCTGGAGCTGGGCGCCGATGACTACATGGCCAAGCCGTTCGAACCCCGTGAGCTGGTGGCACGGATCCAGACCGTGCTGCGCCGCATCCGTGATGACCGCAGTGATCAACGCACCACCATTCGCTTCGACGCCTGGCGCCTGAACAGCGTGCTGCGCCAGTTGATTGCGCCAGATGGACTGGTGGTGCCGCTGTCGAACGCCGAGTTTCGGCTGCTGCGGGTATTCCTTGAGCGCCCGCACCGGGTTCTGAGCCGCGAGCAACTGCTCGATGCCGCACGTGGGCGCTCCATCGAAGCCTTCGATCGCAGTATTGACCTGCTGGTCTCACGCCTGCGCCAGAAGCTCGGTGAAGACCCGAAGAATCCGCAACTGATCAAGACCGTGCGCGGTGAAGGCTACCTGTTCGACGCCCGGGAGCTGAGTTGATCCGTTCGGCCGACACGCTGTTTGCCCGGCTGTTTGGCGGGGCTCTGGCCGCGATCCTGCTGGCCCATCTGCTGGCCTTTGCCTGGTTTACCCACTACGGCCCGCCACCGCCGCCGCGCAATGATGCGCCGACTGTCGAGCTACGCGCCGATGATGGCAGCTCCAGGCCACCGCCCGGGCGACCCAAGCCGCCGCTGTTTGGCGGGCCGGTGGTGCCGCTGGTCTTTCAGTTAGTGACCCTGGTGATTGCTGCCTGGTATGGCGCAAAAGCGCTGGCCAACCCGGTAAGGCGCCTGAGCGATGCGGCCGAGCGTTTGTCGGACGACCTCGACAGCCCGCCACTGGCCATCACCGGGCCGCGCGAAGCGCGCCAGGCCGCGCAGACCTTCAATCTGATGCAGGAAAAGATCCGCGAACAGTTGCAGCAGCGCGCGCGCATGCTGGCCGCCGTGTCTCACGACCTGCGCACCCCGCTGGCGCGCCTGAAGCTGCGCGTCGAGCAAATCGACGATCAGCGCCTGCATGATCAGATGAGCCAGGACCTCAACGACATGATCGGCATGATCGATGCGACCCTGAGCTACTTCAACCAGAACCGCCAGAGCGAGGCCATGCAGCAGTTCGATGTGCAGGCACTGATCGAGTCGCTGGCCGAAAACGCCCAGGACAACGGCGACGAGGTGACCTATCAGGGCATCTGCCGCCCACTGAAGACCCAGCCGATGGCACTGCGCTCATGCCTGCACAACCTGATCGACAACGCCCTGCGCTACGCCGGCAGCGCCCACGTCGACATCCTTGATGAGGCTGATCGGGTACGCATCGCGGTGGTCGATAACGGTCCCGGTATCGCACCGGAGTTCTTTGAAAGCGTATTCGAGCCGTTCTATCGCCTTGAAGGCTCGCGCAACCGCAATTCCGGCGGGGTCGGCATGGGCATGACCATCGCCCGCGAAGCGGCCTGGCGGATGGGCGGCGACCTGCAGCTGAGCCAGACACCGGGCGGCGGCCTGACTGCCGTGCTGAACCTGCCGCGCGCCTGAGGCCGGTTGTAGCAGCTTCGATACACAGCCTACATCGCGGCGACACCTGGATCGCTGAGCCTGTATGCGCCGATAACTGGTTATCGGCGCCCATCAGCCGAGCGAGTCAGTCCGATGATCAATGCAATCAGCAACAACTATTCGAGTTACACCAGTACCAGCAATGTCGCCAGCAACCCGAGCAAGCGTTTTCAGGAAATGCTGCTCACCAAACTCGATGCCGACGAAGACGGCAGTATCAGCAAGGATGAACTGAGCAGCGCGCTGAGCAACGACAGCAAGGACGGTATCAGTGTCAGCCTGAGCCAGGCATTCAGTTCGCTGGACAGCGACGCAGACGAGAGCCTCAACGCAGAGGAACTGGCCGCTTTCACCCCGCCCCCACCGCCAGGCCGGGAAGGCTTCGATGTCGCCAGCCTGGCCACAGACCTGCTGGGTACACTGGACAGTGATGCCGACGGCGCGGTCAGCAACGATGAGTTGACCACTGCGCTGAGCAATGCCGGCAGCAGCGCCGACAGCAGTAAAGTGTTCAGCGCCCTGGACAGCAACGAAGACGGCACAGTCAGCCTCGAAGAACTGACCGCCGCCCTGCAACCGCAGCAGCCACCGGCCGGCCCGCCGCCCGCGCAAAACCAGGCCGCCGACGCTGACAGCAGCAATACCCGCCAGCTCGACACTCAGGCATTGAACCGGATGATTGCCGCCCTCGGTGAGCGTTACGACACCGAAGGCAGCAAACCGGTAGGGCGTTATCTGGATACGGCGGCCTGACGACGGGCACAGGCGACAATCAAGGGCAACGGGATCGGCGTAGGAGCGGCTTTAGCCGCGAAAGGCTTCGCAGCTGAAGCGGATCGCCGCCCGGCCGCTCCTACGGTCAAGCGATCGGCATAAGCGCTACTGAGCCTGTTTGGCCAGCGCCCGCTGCCGAGCGGTGCGCAAGCCGCTGACGTTGCCAAAGCGCACTTCGCGTGACGGCGGGTAGCCGTAGAACGAGGTGTAGCACTTGCTGAAGTGGCTGGGTGAAACAAACCCGCAGGCGACTCCGACCTCCACGATCGGCAGATCGGAATGCTGCAGCAGGCGGCGGCTTTCGGTGATGCGCAGTTCAAGGTAATAACGCACCGGCGTGGTGCCGAGCTGTTCCTTGAACAGGCGCTCGATCTGCCGTTTGGAACGGCCGACATAGGTCGACAGCTGGTCCTGACTCAACGGCTCTTCGATATTGGCGCTCATCAGGTTGATCGCTTCGCGCAGTGGCTCGCTCATTTTCTCGTGCAGCGACGGCCGCGCCCGGCGATAGCGCGACTCTTCGAAGGCGAGGATATCGATGACCGCATCCACCAGACCGCGGCCGTGCAGTTTATTGATCCATTCCAGCACCATATTAAAGGCGCCGGTGGGGCTGGCCGCGGTGAGCCGGTCGCGGTCGACCATGTAGCTTTCGCTGGTCACCTGGCTCTCGCGGGCAGTTTCGGCCAATGCAGCACGCTGCTCAGGGTGAATAGCGCATTTGTAGCCATCGAGCAGCCCGGCCTGCCCCAGAAACCAGGCGCCGCTCCACAGCCCGGCCAGGGCAACGCCCTTGTCCTGGGCCAAATGCAGCACATGGGTCAGCAGCGGATTGGCGCGCAATGGCGTGCGCAGGCCGGAGCACACCACCAGCAAGTCCAGATCCTGTACCTGGGCGGGGTCGACAATCGAGTTCGGGCAGATCACCAGGCCCAGGTCGCTGGTCACTGACTCTCCATCGAGGCTGAAGGTTCGGGTAGCGAACACGCCAGCCTTGATGAGGTTGGCCGTCACCAGGGTGTCCAGCGCCTGGGTGAAGGCCGGTAACGAGAAATGCTCAAGCAGCAGAAAACCGATTCGAGCCTGGCGTGGCGCTTCACTCTTCTCGCCCACGTAGCGGAGGTTCTGCCCTTGCATGCCTCCGCTGAACTGTCTTCTCTCGACCAATCGCGGCCTCTACACACTTTTGTTATTCATATGAAAACCGGGCCCGGCACAACCGGCCCGGTTACCCGGCTTTGTTTGATCGTGACCCGCAGCATCATACGCCGCTGGCCGACACTCACTGGTCTGCGGACGACATGTTGCTACGCTGTAGCGCACCGCGTGATACACGATCAAGCAGCAGCGCCACTGCCACGATCGCAAGCCCGGCGCGCAGCCCCAGGCCCATTTCCATGCGGGTCAGGCCACGGGTGACTTCCGCCCCCAGGCCACCGGCACCGACCAGGCCGGCCAGTACCACCATCGCCAGCGACAACAGGATGCACTGGTTCAACCCCACCAGCAGGGTCGGCATGGCCGCCGGAATCTCGATCTTGAACAGGATCGCCCGGGGCGGCGCGCCCATGGCCTGGCCCAGTTCCAGCAGGTCCTTGGGGATCTGTTTGAAGGCCAGCGTGGTCAGACGCATCATCGGCGGCACGCCGTAGATGATGGTGGCGATGATCGCCGGCACCTTGCCCAGGCTGAACACCATGACTGCCGGAATCAGGTAGACCCAAGGTGGTACGGTCTGCATGACGTTGAGCAACGGGCCGACCGCAGCGTCCATGCGCTTGTAGCGCGCCGCCAGGATACCCAGCGGGAACGCCACGCTGACCGAGATCAGCACCGACACCGTGACCAGCGCGATGGTCTGCATCGACGCGGTCCAGAGCCCGCAAATCAGGCAGAAGCCGAGCATCACCAGCGCCAGCAAAGCCGCCCGCAGGTTGATGAAAAAGTACGCAAGCCCGGCCACTGCGAGCATGATCAGCCAGGCCGGCAGCGCCAGCAATGCGGCTTCGCAACCACCCAGGATGAACTCGATCACTCGGCTGATCGCAGCAAACAGCGGGTGCAGGTTGGCGTTCAGCCAGTCCACCACCGGTGCCAGGTATTGACCTGGAGAGAATCTGATATCGGACAGGCTCATGGGCGGCCTCCAGCGTCATCGCCACGGATCAGACTCTGGGTCATGCGGTCCAGAATCAGAGTCAGCACCACAATGGCAATCGACGCATTGATCGATTTGGCGATATCCAGGGTCCGGATCGCCGCATAGATTGCTTCACCCAGCCCACCGGAACCGACGATGCCGGCAATCACGACCATGCCGAACGCCATCATCAGGCTCTGGTTGACCCCGGCCATGATGCTCGGCAAGGCAAACGGCAAGCGGATCTTGAAGAATTGCTGCCAGCCCGTCGTGCCGCTGGCTTCGCCCAACTCGATGAACTGGCGGGGCGTCATCCGGATACCCAGGCACGTCAGGCGCAACACCGGCGGCACGGCCACGATGAAAGTCGCCACCAGTGCGGTGCCCGAGCCGTAGCCCAACAAGGCGATGGCCGGCAACAGATAGATGTAGGGCGGCAAGGTCTGCAGCAGGTCAAGGGTCGGCTCGGTAACCCGATCCAGCGCTGGCATCAAGCCCGCCGCCACCCCCGCCGGCACCCCGACCAGCAGCGCCAGGCTGGTGGCCGTCAAGACCAGTGCCAAGGTGCTCATGGTTTCCGGCCACAGCCCCATCAGCTCGCAGAAGCACAGGCTCAGCGCCGTGCCGACGGCAAATTTCCAGCTGCCGGTCAGACGCCACGCCAGCGCGCCGATCAGCGCTGCAACCACATAGAAGGGGGCTACCGCCAGCGCCCAGTAGACCGCCTGATACAAGCTCTTCAAGGCATCGTTGAGGGCATCGAATGCGGTCGACCAGTTGTCCGCCGTCCATTCCAGGGCGGCGTCGACTTTCTCATCGAACGCCGAGGCAAAATCGGCGGGATTCATGGCGTCGACTCCACTGCCGGGCTATGGGCGAGGTCCTGGAATTCGTTGGCGCTGCCCTGGACCCCGCGCAGCAGATCACGCTGGCTGACGACACCTTGCACAACGCCGCCGTCAGCCACCGCCAGAGCTTCGCAATCGCTGCGAATCAGCAGGTTGATCAGATCGTCGAGGTCAGCCTGGATGTCCGCTACCGGCAGGCTGCTGACATCGGTTTGCGGATGCGCGGCGCGCCACACTGCAATAGGGGTCATGACCGCCTCGGCCTTGACCAGGTGCAGCCGCGAAATACCCGCCACGAATTCGGCCACGTAATCGTCGGCCGGGTGCAGGACGATCTCTTCAGCAGTGCCTTCCTGAATGATCATGCCGTCTTTCATGATCGCGATGCGGTCACCGATACGGATCGCCTCTTCCAGATCATGGGTAATGAACACCGCTGATTTGCCCAGCGACTTGGTAAGCTCGCGGAACTCATCCTGCAACTGGCGACGGATCAACGGGTCAAGGGCGCTGAACGGCTCGTCCATCAGGATCACCTCAGGATCGGAGGTAATCGCCCGCGCCAGGCCGACACGCTGCTGCATGCCACCCGACAATTCAGAGGGGTAACGGTTGGCCCAGTCGGATAGCCCGACCTTGGCCAGCGCCTGCTCGGCCACTTTGTGCCGCTCGGCCTTGGCAACCCCACGCACCTCCAGACCGAAGGCGGCGTTTTCCAGCACCGTGCGGTGCGGCAGCAGCGCCACGCTCTGGAACACCATACCGATGTGCCGGGCACGGATATCACGCAGCTCGGCGCCATCGAGTTTGGCCAGGTCCTTGCCCTTGACCAGAATCTGTCCGCTAGTGGGTGCGATCAGTTTGTTGAGCATGCGGATCAGCGTGGATTTGCCACTGCCAGACAAGCCCATGATGCAGAAAATCTCGCCACGCCGCAGTTGAATGTTGACATCGGAAACCCCCACCACACAGCCAAAATCCTGAAGGATCTGCTTCTTGCTCAAGCCACGCTCTATATAAGCCTGCATGGCGGTCTGGGCATTGTCGCCAAACACTTTCCAGACCGACTGACAGCTGACCAACACCTCATCAGTGTCATTTTTGACTGTATTCATTTCACACCCGTCGAACCAGAAGCTTCTGGTCTAATTATTGATAGCAAGTTCGGCAGATTAAGAGGCCTCTAAAAAGCTAGAGGCCAAGGCGCAGGGCGCAGTCAGTACTTCTTGATATTCTCCCAACGCTTGATCAGGTCGGCGTTTTTGTCAGTCCAGTCCTTGACGGCCTGGTCCATGGTCTTGCCGTCCTTGACCTCGCCATTGATGGCGGTGATCACCGACAGGGGTACATAGATACCGGCCAGGGTTTCACGCGCCTGCGGGTTCTCGGCCGAGAAGCCCTTGCGACCAATCCAGTAGTAACTTTGTGGCGGGGCGAAAATACCCTTGGGATCTTTAAGGAATTTAAGTTCATATTTCTGGGCCATCCACGACGGCTCCCAGACGGTCACGGCGACCCATTCCTTGCGGTCGACAGCCGACTTGAGCGCCGCGCTCATCGCCGAGCTGCTGCCTTCGATCAGGTTGAGCTTGATGCCGTATTCTTTGACCGCAGTGCTCGCCTCGTTCATCAGACCCGAACCCGGCTCGATGCCGACAATCCGGTTATTGAACTTGTTCGCGTTATCGTTGAGCTGCTCCAGCGAGTCGACCGGAACGTAGGCCGGCACGGCCACACCCTGGTACAGGCCGTGGGAAACCGGGGAGATTTTCTCCAGACGGTTCTTGTTCTTGTTCCAGTAGTCCTGGGCCACGTAGTCGATCTGCGAAGCGAGGATCTGGATATCACCCTTGCTCAGGGCCGCGTAGGCAATGCCCCATTCGGAAAAGGTGGTGACCTTGACCGTGTAACCAGAGTCTTCCAGAACCTTCTTGGTAATCCCGGTGATCGGGGTCACGTCCTCATAAGAAATCGTGCCCATGTTGATGACTTTTTCTTCGGCCTGAACGGTGGTTACCGTCATGCCGACGACCGTCATTGCACAAAGCGTCTTCAATAAACGTTTCATGGTTCATCCTCTGGTTGACACACTGCTGTCCGGGCTTTTATGCGTTAAGCCCTGCTCTTCAAAAACAGACCCGCGGGTGCCGCAGCTCTGCATATTCTTGTTGTTCTGCTCGAAGGCTTACGCCCGATTATCAGCGCCCAGAGAAGCAACGATCGGTGTAGAGAACACAACCCTGTTGTCGTGGTGCCGCAGCCATCTATGGGCAAGGCGCGGGCATGCTGTGGAGCGCTGCGGGAGGCCGTTGCCGATGGCGGATGCGATGAGACTCGCATGCGCACCGACGCCGGTCAATGGGAATGTATTCTTTGTGTATACCTATTAAATTCAACACAAATACATCAGAAGCTGTATTTTTCATGGCTTTCAAGGCGTTAGGGTGGAAAAAAACCGCCTCGGGCATGTCGCTAATGGATATGATCCAGTCGCTTTCACCTACATCTGTTTATGCTTTTTCTGGCCTTGATATCTGAAACACCCGGCATTGCAATGAGCCTGCCCGGCCAATCGCCGGAATATGCTCAAATACCGCCCTGCTCGCCCGGACGACGATGGCCGGATGCGCTTTAAAAAAACGCTAGACAGGCAACCCGGCAGCTCTCAATATCCGTAATACAAAAAGTAGACAATAAACCATGGCAAGCAAAAAACCCGCGATCAAAGCTCATGCCGATGCCGAACCCGCAGGCAGCGACATTTCTCCGGACCGTAAAGTGGTACTGGGCGATACATTGCGTCGGCGCATCTTGAGCATGGAGCTGGCCCCCGGCGCGGTGGTCGATGAACTGGCTCTGTGCGACGAGTTCGGCCTGTCGCGCCCGCCCGTGCGTGAATTGCTGCGCCAGATCGCGGCCGAGGGCTATATCGAGCTGGAGGCCAACCGCGCGCCTCGCGTGGCGGCCATGAGCCACGAGTCACTGCACAGTTTTTTCCTGTCTGCGCCGCTGATCTACATCGCCACCACCCAACTGGCTGCACTGCATGCCACACCTGCCGAGATCACCCGGCTACGTACCATCCAGGAAAATTTCCGTCAGGCGATCGAAGACAAGGACGTGGAAAACCGCATCATCTACAACGATGAATTTCACCTTGAAATCGGCAAGATGGCGCACAACGATTACTTGATGCCGAGCCTGCGCCGCCTGCTGATCGATCACGCACGGCTGGGCAAGACGTTTTACCGCCACCCCACTACCCGTGACATGCAGCAGGACCTGGAACTGGCCTGTGCCCAGCACGACCAGATGATCGAGGCCATCGAGCAGCGCGACCCGGACACCGCCGCCCAAGTGGTGCGCGCCCACTTCGAACTGTCACGCCGACGCATGGCCGAGTACGCGGCCCCGGCCGGTGTGGAAGTCGCGCTGGCCTACTGAAATCAGGCGATGTTCAACCGTACGGATAAGCCGCCATGCTGATCGTAACCCCACGCCCTGAAACCGTCGAAGGCCAGCCCATCCTGCGTCCGCTGCCGTCAGCAGGATGCCGCAGTGTCGGCCCGTTTGTGTTTTTCGATCACATGCTGCCCCACGTCTATGCACCAGGCAGCGGCATGGACATCTTGCAGCATCCGCATATCGGCCTGTCGACCCTCACCTACCTGTTCGAGGGCCAGCTGCAGCACAAGGACAGCCTGGGCAGCGACCAGCCGGTGGGGCCTGGCGAGGTCAGCTGGATGACTGCCGGCGCAGCCATCGCCCATGTCGAGCGTACCCCGCCGGCAGTCCTGCACAGCGGCTCACGGCTGCACGGGCTGCAGGTCTGGCTGGCATCGCCCAAAGAACATGAACAAGGTGCCGGCCATTACAGCCATCACCGGGCTACCGAACTGCCTGTCAGCGACGCCATGGGCATCCGCATTCGACTGATCGCCGGCCACGGCTTTGGTCTGAGCTCCCCGGTCCCGGTGCTGTCACCCACACTGTACGCCGAACTGCATCTGGGCACCGCCACCACACTGGCCATCCCTTGCGAACACGAACAACGCGCAGTGTATCTGCTGGCCGGCGAGGCCTCGCTGGACGGCGAAGCGTTGCTGCCACGCACCCTGGCAGTCCTGCCACCGGGCCAGATCATCAACCTGTGCGCCGAGAGTGATTGCCATGCGGTGCTGATCGGTGGCGCGCCGCTGGACGGGCCACGCAGGATGAACTGGAACTTCGTCGCCAGCGACATCGCCCTGATCGAGCGCGCCCGGCAACGCTGGGCCGCCGGAGACTGGCCGCAGGTGCCGGGCGAGACCGGCCGGATCGAATTACCCCGATAGCGGCTTTAGCTGCAATACTGTTCAGATAAGCACTGCGGACCCGGTGGGAAGAACCGGCCGGCGCTCCGGTCTGCTCGCGAAGAGGCCAGTAAAGTCCCAGCATCTGCAGCGAATGCGCCGCCGTCTTCGCCAGCAGAGCTGCCTCCCACCGAGATTTGTGTACTTAACTGAACAGTATTGGCTTTAGCTGCGAACGTCAGGGAGCCTTCGCGGCTCAAGCCATTCCTGCGCCAGTCTGCGCCTCAGCGGGCGAAGACTTCATCCAGCAGGTTGTACAGGCTGGCAAACGCCCGGCGCGAGGTCCTGGCGTCGTACATCATCTTGCCGGGCACATTAGCCGCCGGGTCAGTAAACGAATGCACCGCGCCACCGTAGCTGAGCAGTTGCCAATCGACGCCGGCAGCGTCCATCTCGGCCTCGAACGCCGGTAGCTGCTCGTTGGGCACCAACGGGTCGGCAGCGCCATGCAACACCAGCACCGATCCTTTGATGTTCTGGGCGTCCTGCGGGTTCGGTGTATCCAGCGTGCCGTGGAACGACACCGCCGCCTTCAGATCGGCCCCGCTACGGGCCAGCTCCAGTGTGCAGCAGCCGCCGAAGCAGAAGCCGAAGCTGGCGATGCGCTGCGGGTCCAGATGCACATCCTGCTGGGCCAGCAACTGCGCCAATGCGGCCTGCATGCGCTGGCGCAACAGCCCACGATCATTCTTCAACGGCATCATCGCCGCCCCGGCTTCATCGCCATTGGCCGGGCGCACGTCCTGCCCGTAGAGGTCGGCCAGCAACACCACATAACCCTGCCCGGCCACCTGCCTGGCAATGTCTTCAGCGCCCTGGCTGACACCCATCCAGTTCGGCGCCATCAGCAGGCCCGGCTGCAGTTGCGCGGCGTCTGCGTCATACACCAGACGCCCTTCAAATGTCTGGCCCTCAATCTGCCAGGTGATGGAACGTACACTCAGATTGCTCATGACTGACTCCTGATTACTGGATTCATAAAAAAACCCGCCGAAGCGGGTTTTTTTAAGCGCTCATCAAACCGACAGTTCGACCAGCAGCTTGTTCAGACGGCGCACATAGGCGGCCGGGTCTTTGAGGCTGTCACCGGCAGCCAGCGCCGCCTGGTCGAACAGGATGTGCGACAGCTCGACAAAGCGGTCTTCATCCGGCTCGCCATCGAGCTTGCCGATCAGCGGGTGGGCCGGGTTGAATTCGAAGATCGGCTTGGAGTCAGGGACTTTCTGACCGCTGGCTTCGAGGATCTGGCGCATTTGCAGACCCAGGTCCTGCTCGCCGATGGCCAGGATCGCTGGCGAATCGGTAAGACGATGGGAAACCCGCACTTCACTGACCGATTCACCCAGTGCGGTTTTCAGCCGCTCGACCAGGCCTTCCTTGTCTTTGGCGATCTCTTCCTGAGCCTTCTTGTCCTCTTCGGAGTCCAGTTTGCCCAGATCCAGGTCACCACGAGCGACATCGACGAAGCCTTTGCCGTCGAATTCGCTGAGGTAGCTCATCAGCCACTCATCGATGCGGTCAGTGAGCAGCAGTACTTCGATGCCCTTTTTGCGGAAGACTTCAAGGTGCGGGCTGTTACGGACCTGCGCATAAGACTCGCCGGTCAGGTAGTAGATCTTGTCCTGACCTTCCTTGGCGCGGCCCAGGTAATCGGCCAGCGACACCTCTTGCTCGCCGCCCTCACTTGCAGTGGAGGTGAAGCGCAACAGACCGGCGATCTTCTCCTTGTTGGCGAAGTCTTCGGCCGGACCTTCCTTGAGGACCTGACCGAAGTTTTTCCAGAAGCCCTTGTACTGCTCGGGTTCGTTCTTGGCCAGTTTCTCAAGCATGTCCAGCACGCGCTTGGTCAGCGCCGACTTCATCGAGTCGATGATCGGATCTTTCTGCAGGATCTCGCGGGACACGTTCAGCGACAGGTCGTTGGAATCGACCACACCTTTGATGAAGCGCAGATACAGCGGCAGGAACGACTCAGCCTGGTCCATGATGAACACACGCTGTACATACAGCTTCAGGCCGCGTGGCGCTTCGCGCTGGTACAGGTCGAACGGCGCACGGGCCGGTACGTACAGCAGCGAGTTGTATTCCAGCTTGCCTTCGACCTTGTTGTGGCTCCAGCTCAGCGGGTTCTCGAAATCATGGCCGATGTGCTTATAGAACTCCTGATATTCCTCGTCCTTGATTTCGGTACGCGGACGGGTCCACAGCGCGCTGGCACGGTTGACGGTTTCCCATTCTTCGCTCGGCGCTTGTTCGCCTTCAGCGGCAGCAGCCTGCTGCTTGGGCAGCTCGATCGGCAGGGCAATATGGTCAGAGTATTTCTTGACGATGTTGCGCAGACGCCAGCCATCGGCAAACTCTTCTTCACCGCTTTTCAGATGCAGAACGATGCGCGTGCCACGCTCGGCCTTTTCCACGGTCGCAACTTCGAAGTCACCCTCACCCTTGGACGACCAATGCACGCCTTCGCTGGCCGGGGCACCGGCACGGCGGCTGTAGACATCAACCTTGTCGGCAACGATAAACGCCGAGTAGAAACCCACACCGAACTGACCGATCAGGTGCGAGTCCTTCTTCTGATCACCGGTGAGGTTGCTCATGAAGTCGGCAGTACCGGACTTGGCGATGGTGCCCAGGTGGGCAATCACGTCGTCACGGCTCATGCCGATGCCGTTGTCTTCGATGCTGACGGTTTTGGCGTCGCTGTCAAAATTGACACGGATTTTCAGCTCGGCGCCACCTTCGAGCAGCTCAGGGCGGGCCAGGGCTTCGAAACGCAGTTTATCGACGGCGTCGGAAGCGTTGGAGACCAATTCGCGAAGGAAGATTTCCTTGTTGGAATACAGCGAATGGATCATGAGGTGCAGCAGTTGCTTCACCTCGGTCTGGAAGCCCAGGGTTTGCTTTTGAGTTTCCACACTCATGTCATCTAACTCCAATCAGATGGTACGAGCTGCCGGAAGCACCACGGCTGGCAGCGGGTTGTCATCAAGGTGGGGGCGGTGCGCAGGATTTCAAGGGGCAGATTGCAGCTGGGCACACAGGGCCGCGCACACCAGCTTCCAGACACTGTCAGCGCGACGCTATTTTCGGCGTTTGTAAAGTAATGGAAACACGAGAAAGTTCCCCGATCATAGCATTTTAATATTCTGACAATGCGTCGGAACTTCCCTTGTGGCACCGCGTTCTTAGGCACGTTAGGTATTCAATAAGGAGAAACACCTCATGCGTAAATCTTTTGCTTATGCCTTGATGCTGGCTGCCACTGTAGGCCTGGCTGCTTGCGACAAAAAATCAGAAAACACTCAGCAAGAGGCTAACAAAGCCGCCGAACAATCCCAGGAGTCGATGCAGAAGGCTCAGGAAAAAGTGAATGACGCGGCCAAGGAAAGCCAGGAAGCGGCCCAGAAGAACAGCGAGGCCGCTCAGCAACGTGCAGAGGAAAACGCAAGCCAGGTACCGACCACTCCGACACCGGCCACCACTCCGGAAACCGGCACCAAGCCTTAATTACCCGGCTTAAATAAATAAGGCCCGCTCAATGCGGGCCTTATTTATTTGTAGCGTCATGTAAGCCTTACAGTTGGGGAGGCCGAAAACTTACACTTCCCTATAAATGACTCATCGTTATGCCAGTACTTCGCGCGGCTTGCCGATCATCCGATCGACCACGACCGCAGCGGCCAGGGTAATGACCGACGGCACCAGCCAGGCCAGCCCCTCTGCGCTCAGTGGCAGGTTGGCCAGCGACTCCGGCAGCCAGGCGGTCAGACCCGCCGTTTTCAGCGCATCGACAGTGCCGAACAACAACGACACCAGCATCACCGGCGCGACTACTCTGGTTGCGCTGTGCCATGCCCCCTGACAGAAGCTCAACGCCACCAGCACGATGCACGGCGGGTAGATGCCGGTCAGCACCGGCACCGAGAACTCGATCAGGCGGGTCAGCCCCAGATTGGACACCAGCAGCGAGAAGGCCGCCAGACCGATCACCAGGGCGCGGTACGACAGGGGCAGCAGACGGCTGAAGTACTCCGCGCAAGCGCAGGTCAGGCCCACCGCCGTGACCAGGCAAGCCAGAGCAATCAGGACCGCGAGAAAACCACTGCCCAGTGAGCCAAAGGTGTATTGCACGTAGGCATGCAACACCGCTGCCCCGTTACTCGCGCCGGCGGCGATCACATGACTGCCCGAGCCCAGGCGGAACAGGCTGACATACACCAGCGCCAGCCCTACCCCGGCGATCAGGCCGGCGATAATTGCATAGCGGGTAATCAGTTGCGGGGACTCGACACCACGAGAACGGATGGCATTGACGATCACGATCCCGAACACCAGAGCGCCCAGGGTATCCATGGTCAGATAGCCTTCGGTAAAGCCCTTGGAGAACGCACCAGCGGCATAAGCAGGCTGGGCCGAGCCGATGTCACCGGCCGGCAACATGAAGGCCGCGATGCCCAATGCGCCAAGGGCGACGATCTTCAACGGCCCCAAGACCCGGCCGACGGTGTCGAGCAGGCGGCCCGGATAGAGCGAGACCATCAGCACCAGCAGAAAATACACCAGGCTGTAGATAAACAACGCGGTCGGGCTGTTGCCGGTCAGCGGTGCGACACCGACTTCGAAAGACACCGTTGCCGTGCGTGGCGTGGCGAAGAATGGGCCTACGGCCAGGTAGCAGACGGTGGCCAGGACAACCCCGGCGACTCTGCCGATGGGACTGCTCAAGCTGTCCATGGCGCCACCCACCCGGGCCAGGGCGACCACGGTGAGCACTGGCAGGCCCACGGCGGTGACCAGAAAGCCCAATGCAGCGATCCATACGTGGGGGCCGGCCTGCAGGCCGACGATAGGCGGGAAAATGATGTTACCGGCACCGACGAACAGCGCGAACGTCATGAAGCCCAATGCCAGGATGTCCTGGCCTTTCAAAACTTTCATCTAAGAAAACCACACTGCCGAATCAGGAACGAAAAGGATGATCTGCCGCTCTTGTGAAGCAGGGGCGCAGGGCTGGGGTTCCTTGTGGGAGCCGGGCTGCACCGCGAAGGCAGCAAGGCTAAACAAATTGCGCACAAAACGCACTAGCAAAGGGCGTTCAGCCGATGATTTGCACTGCTTTGTCGCGATTCTGTACTTGATTTGAGCAGGTAACCCGATTATTACGCACAATTCTGTATGAGCGGCCGGGCGGCGATCCGCCTGTAGAAGCAGCTTTAGCTGCAGTACTGATCATTTAGTCATCACAAATCTCTGTGGGAGCGACCTTGGTCGCGAAGAGGCCAGTAAAAACACTACATCTGCTGCGAATGTGCCGCCGCCTTCGCCAGCAAGCTGGCTCCCACCGGTCTAACTGACCAGTTTTGGCTCTAGCTAAGAAGCTTTCGCAGCTAAAGCTGCTCCTATGAGGTTCCCTGTTTGCTGCGCGACAGCGCGACGCCGAGACGGCGGGTGATCTGCTGCCCACACCCCGCATCCACCCAAACCCCTGTAACGACAAAGGCCACCCGAAGGCGGCCTTTGTTGTGTTCAGTCAAGGCAAGCGATGCTTACTTCTTGACTTCCCAACCGGTCAGCTCGGCCAGGGCCTTGCCGATGTCAGCCAGGGAGCGAACGGTCTTCACGCCAGCGTCTTGCAGGGCAGCGAATTTCTCGTCTGCAGTGCCTTTACCGCCGGAGATGATTGCGCCTGCGTGGCCCATGCGCTTGCCTGGAGGGGCAGTCACACCAGCGATGTAGGACACGACCGGCTTGGTCACGTTGGCTTTGATGAACGCAGCAGCTTCTTCTTCAGCGGAACCGCCGATCTCACCGATCATGACGATCGCTTCGGTCTTCGGGTCTTCCTGGAACAGCTTCAGGATGTCGATGAAGTTCGAGCCTGGGATCGGGTCACCACCGATACCGACGCAAGTCGACTGACCGAAACCGGCGTCAGTGGTCTGCTTGACGGCTTCGTAAGTCAGGGTGCCGGAGCGCGAAACGATACCGACCTTGCCTGGCAAGTGGATGTGACCTGGCATGATGCCGATCTTGCACTCGCCCGGAGTGATAACGCCTGGGCAGTTAGGGCCGATCAGGGTAACACCCAGTTCGTCGCACTTGACCTTGGCTTCCAGCATGTCGATGGTCGGAATGCCTTCGGTGATGCACACGATCAGCTTGATGCCGCCGAAAGCAGCTTCCAGGATCGAGTCCTTGCAGAAAGGAGCCGGTACGTAGATGACCGAGGCGTCAGCGCCGGTGGCCGCTACAGCTTCTTTCACAGTGTTGAACACTGGCAGGTTCAGGTGGGTGGTACCGCCTTTGCCTGGAGTCACGCCGCCAACCATCTTGGTGCCGTAGGCGATGGCTTGTTCGGAGTGGAAAGTACCCTGCGAGCCGGTGAAGCCCTGGCAGATGACTTTGGTGTCTTTATTGATCAGAACGCTCATTACTTGCCCTCCGCAGCTTTGACAACTTGTTGAGCAGCATCGGTCAGGCTGGTAGCTGCGATGATGTTCAAGCCGCTTTCTGCCAGTACTTTAGCGCCCAGTTCAGCGTTGTTACCTTCAAGGCGAACAACGACCGGGATTTTCACGCCGACTTCTTTCACTGCACCGATGATGCCTTCGGCAATCATGTCGCAACGAACGATACCGCCGAAGATGTTGACCAGTACTGCCGCCACGTTGGTGTCGGACAGGATGATCTTGAACGCTTCGGTTACGCGCTCTTTGGTTGCACCACCACCTACGTCGAGGAAGTTGGCTGGCTTGCCGCCGTGCAGGTTGACGATGTCCATGGTACCCATGGCCAGGCCCGCACCGTTAACCATGCAGCCAATGTTGCCTTCCAGCGCTACGTAGTTCAGTTCGAACTTGGCAGCGTGAGCTTCGCGAGGATCGTCCTGCGAAGGATCGTGGAATTCCTTCAGCTTGGGCTGACGGTACATGGCGTTGGCGTCGATATTGATCTTGGCGTCCAGGCAGTGCAGGTCGCCGTCAGCCTTGATCACCAGCGGGTTGACTTCCAGCAGGGCCAGATCGTGGTCCTGGAACAGTTTGGCCAGACCAGTGAAGATCTTGGCGAACTGAGCAACCTGCTTGCCTTCCAGACCCAGCTGGAAAGCCAGCTCGCGACCCTGGAATGGCTGAGCGCCAACCAGTGGATCGATGGTGGCCTTGAGAATCTTTTCAGGAGTGTCGTGAGCGATCTTCTCGATGTCCACGCCACCTTCGGTGGAGGCCATGAACACGATACGACGGCTGGAACGATCGACTACAGCGCCCAGGTACAGCTCTTTGGCGATGTCAGTGCAGGATTCGACCAGGATCTTGGTCACTGGCTGACCATTGGCGTCAGTCTGGTAAGTCACCAGGCGCTTGCCCAGCCACTGCTGAGCGAAAGCTGCTGCGTCTTCCTTGCTGCGAACCAGCTTTACGCCGCCCGCTTTACCACGGCCACCAGCGTGAACCTGAGCCTTGACGACCCACTCTGTGCCGCCGATCTTGTCGCAAGCTTCTGCGGCTGCTTCCGGGGTGTCTACTGCGAAGCCTTTGGATACTGGCAGGCCGTATTCAGCGAACAGCTGCTTACCCTGATACTCGTGAAGATTCATGCTTATTACCGTCTGTGTTTAGACATTACGCATTCGATGCTGCACACCGCATGTGTGCCGCACCACCTGTGACCGCTACTCCGGGTGGACTGCGGGAAATCCCACTGCCGCCTGAGAGGTCGAGTCCGACGCGCTTTCCGCGGTACGACCTGCGAACAGGTCTTACGACGGGCAGCGCGCCGAGGTTTGTTGTGCCTTAGCGCTTCTTGCGGTTCTGGATGTGGATGGCGCCGCCATTCACAGCCAGTGCCGCTTCGTGCAGCGCTTCGGACAGTGTCGGGTGAGAGAAGACCATCATGCCCAGGTCTTCGGCGCTGGAGCCGAATTCCATGGCGATCGCACCCTGTTGAACCAGTTCAGCAGCGCTTGGGCCGATCACGTGAACGCCCAGAACGCGATCGGTCTTGGCGTCGGCGATGATCTTGACGAAACCGCCGGTGTCGTTGGCAGCCAGGGCACGACCACTGGCAGCGAACGGGAAGGTGCCGACGTTGACTTCAACGCCTTCAGCCTTGAGGGTCTGCTCGGTTTTACCAACCCATGCGATTTCCGGGTGGGTGTAGATAACCGACGGAATCAGGTTGTAGTTCATCTGGGCTTTGTGACCCTTGATGCGCTCAACCACCATGATGCCTTCTTCGGAAGCTTTGTGAGCCAGCATCAGACCGCGTACCACGTCGCCGATGGCGTAAACGCCCGGTACGCTGGTGGCGCAGTAGTCGTCAACGTAGATGTAGCCACGCTCGTCCAGGGTCACGCCACTGTCGGCGGCCAGCAGGTCGGTGGTCACCGGGCGACGGCCCACGGCCACGATCAGGCGATCGAAGGTGATCTTCTGTTCGCCGTTGGCGTCGGTGTAAGTGACTTCGACTTCGTTGCCGTTGACCTGGGAGCCGGTCACACGGGCGCCCAGCTTGACGTCCAGACCCTGGTTGGTGAAGGTCTTCAGCGCGTCTTTGGCAACAGCGTCGTCAGCGGCTGGCAGGAACTTTTCCAGTGCTTCCAGAACGGTAACCTGAGCACCCAGACGGGCCCAGACCGAGCCCAGCTCCAGACCGATCACGCCAGCGCCGATCACGCCCAGGCGTTTAGGAACCTGCTGGAATTCCAGGGCGCCGGTGGAGTCGACGATGACATTCTGGTCGACCGGGGCCGGTGGGATGTCGATCGGACGCGAGCCGGAAGCCAGGATCACGTGCTCGGCTTCGATCACTTCAACGGTGCCGTCAACCTTGGTCAGTTCGACTTTCTTGCCGGCCAGCAGTTTGCCGTGGCCTTGCAGGGAAGTGACGCCGTTGGCCTTGAACAGGCTGGCAACGCCGCCGGTAAGACCCTTGACGATGGTCGCCTTGCGGCCAACCATGGTCGGCACGTCGATGGCGACTTCACCGGTGCTGATACCGTGAACGTTGAAGCTCTTCTTCGCTTCGTAGTACTTCCAGGAGCTGTCCAGCAGAGCCTTGGAAGGAATGCAACCGACGTTCAGGCAAGTACCGCCCAGCGCCAGCTTGCCGTCCTTGTCCTGGTACTTCTCGATGCAGGCGGTTTTCAAGCCAAGCTGGGCAGCCTTGATGGCCGCTACGTAGCCACCAGGGCCCGCGCCGATCACTACTACGTCGAATTTCTGAGACATATAAAAAGATTCCTTTTTTAGCTTCGAGCTATCAGCTGCAAGCTGCAAGCTGAGCTGCGGTAGACGCAGCCCGGCATTACAACACGATAATCAGATAAGGTTACAGCCTCAAGCACCACTCCCCGCTGCTGATGATGGCAGCTTGAAGCCTGGCAGCCGGGGCTGCCTTGATCAGATGTCCAGCAGCAGGCGAGACGGATCTTCCAGCAGGTTCTTGATGGTAACGAGGAACGTTACAGCTTCTTTACCATCGATCAGGCGGTGGTCGTACGACAGCGCCAGGTACATCATCGGACGGATGACAACCTGACCATTGACGGCCATGGGACGCTGCAGAATGTTGTGCATGCCCAGGATAGCGGCCTGCGGCGGGTTGACGATCGGGGTCGACATCATCGAACCGAAAGTACCGCCGTTGGTGATGGTGAAAGTGCCGCCGGTCATTTCGTCGATCGACAGTTTGCCGTCGCGGGCTTTCTTGCCGAAGGTGGCGATGCCGCCTTCGATTTCAGCCAGGCTCATGTGCTCGGCGTTACGCAGTACCGGAACCACCAGGCCGCGGTCGCTGGAAACGGCAACACCGATGTCGGCATAGCCGTGGTACACGATGTCGTTGCCGTCGATCGAGGCGTTAACGGCCGGGAAGCGCTTCAGTGCTTCGGTAGCAGCCTTGACGAAGAACGACATGAAGCCCAGGCGCACGCCATTGTGGGACTTCTCGAACAGATCCTTGTACTTCGAACGCAGTGCCATGACTTCGGTCATGTCGACTTCGTTGAAGGTGGTCAGCATCGCCATGTTCGACTGGGCTTCGACCAGACGACGGGCAACGGTGGCACGCACGCGGGTCATCGGCACGCGCTTCTCGGTGCGGTCGCCGGCAGCGAACACAGGAGCAGCAGCGGCAGCGGCCGGCTGGGCAGCAGGCGCAGCGGCCGGCGCGGATTTCTTCGCTTCAACAGCAGCGACCACGTCTTCCTTGGTGATCCGGCCGTCTTTACCGGTGCCTTTGACGCTGGCCAGGTTGATGCCGTTTTCTTCAGCCAGCTTGCGCGCTGCCGGGGCAGCGATGGCGTCTTCGTCAGCAGCGGCAGCCGGGGCAGCAGCTGCTGCTGGTGCAGCGGCAGGAGCAGCAGCGGCAGCCGGAGCAGCCGATGCGGTAGCACCCGCGTCCAGGGTCGCGATCACTTCGTTGGACAGGACGATGTCGCCCTCGCCTTTAACGATCGATGCCAGCACGCCGTCAGCTTCGGCCAGGACTTCCAGGACCACCTTGTCAGTCTCGATGTCGACCAGCAGTTCGTCGCGCTTTACCGCCTCGCCCGGTTGTTTGTGCCACTTGGAGATGGTGCCGTCGGCAACGGACTCCGGGAAAGAGGGGGCTTTGATCTCGATAGCCATTATCTGTAATTCCTTAATTCGGTTTCTAATGCGCGAAGGCGTTAAACAGTGAAGGCATCTTGCAGGAGTTTTTCCTGCTGCTCGGCGTGCTTCGAAGCGTAACCGCATGCTGGCGCGGCAGAAGCATCACGACCGGCGTACTCGAGAACGAGGCTACGGTTGTGGTTGCTGATGCTGCGACGCAGATGGTGCTGACTGCTGTACCAGGCGCCCTGGTTCATCGGCTCTTCCTGACACCAGACCACATGCTTGAGGTTGGTGTAGGTCGAAATGGCCTCCATGAGGTCATCTTCCGGGAACGGATACAGCTGTTCGATACGCACGATGGCGATGTCTTCACGACCTTCGGCACGGCGCTTCTCCAGCAGGTCGTAGTAGACCTTGCCGCTGCACAGTACCAGGCGTTCGACCTTGGCCGGATCGAGGCTGTCGATTTCCGGGATCACGGTCTGGAACGAGCCTTCGGCCAGATCTTCCAGCGTCGAGATGGCCAGCTTGTGGCGCAGCAGCGACTTCGGCGTCAGAACCACCAGCGGCTTGCGCAGCGGACGGATCACCTGACGGCGCAGCAGATGGTAGATCTGGGCCGGTGTGGTCGGTACGCAAACCTGGATGTTGTGCTCGGCGCACAATTGCAGGTAGCGCTCCAGACGTGCCGAGGAGTGCTCCGGCCCCTGCCCTTCATAACCGTGCGGCAGCAGCATGGTCAGGCCGCACAGACGACCCCACTTGTGCTCGCCACTGGTGATGAACTGGTCGATCACCACCTGGGCACCGTTGGCGAAGTCGCCGAACTGGGCTTCCCAGATCACCAGCGCGTTAGGCTGGGTGGTCGAATAACCGTATTCGAAGGCCAGTACGGCTTCTTCGGACAGGAAGGAGTCGTACATTTCGAAACGTGGCTGCTCGGCAGACAGGTTCTTCAGCGGCACATAGGCGCTGGCGTCCTTCTGGTTGTGCAGCACGGCATGACGGTGCGAGAACGTACCGCGGCCGACGTCCTGACCGGTGATACGCACCGGATGGCCTTCATGCAGCAGCGTGGCGTAGGCCATGGTCTCGGCGTAGCCCCAGTTGATCGGCAAGCCACCGGCCTGCATCTTCTGGCGGTCTTCGTAGATTTTCTGGACCTGACGCTGAACCACCAGACCCTCTGGCAGATCCAGCAGGCGAGCAGACAGCTCCTGCAGGGTCTTGAGGTCAAAGCGGGTGTCATGACGCGCAGTCCAGGCATGGCCCAGGTAGGGACGCCAGTCGACGAACAGATCGCGGTTAGGCTCCTTGACCAGGCTCTTGACCACGTGCTGACCGTTGTCCAGAGCAGTACGGTAGTCGTCGATCTTGGCCTGTACAGCCGCTTCGTCGAACACACCGGCCTTGATCAACTGCTCGGCATACAGCTCACGGGTGGTGCGCTGCTTGTTGATCTGCTGGTACATCAGCGGCTGGGTGCCGCTTGGCTCGTCGGCCTCGTTGTGGCCGCGACGACGGTAGCAGACCAGGTCGATGACGATGTCGCGCTTGAACTGCATGCGGTAGTCGATCGCCAGCTGGGTGACGAACACCACAGCTTCAGGATCGTCGCCATTGACGTGCAGGATCGGCGCCTGAATCATCTTGGCAACGTCGGTGGCGTACTCGGTGGAACGCGCGTCCAGCGGGTTGCTGATGGTGAAGCCAACCTGGTTGTTGATGACGATGTGCACAGTACCGCCGGTCTTGAAACCGCGGGTCTGCGACATCTGGAAGGTTTCCAGCACCACACCCTGGCCGGCAAAGGCGGCGTCGCCGTGCAGGGAGACTGGCAGGACCTTCTCGCCAGTCGAATCGTTGCGACGATCCTGACGGGCACGCACGGAACCCTCGACCACCGGAGAAACGATCTCAAGGTGCGACGGGTTGAACGCCATGGCCAGGTGAACTTCGCCACCTGCTGTCATGACGTTGGAAGAGAAGCCCTGGTGGTACTTGACGTCACCGGAGCCCAGCTCGGCCATCTTCTTGCCTTCGAACTCGTCGAACAGCTCGCGCGGGTTCTTGCCGAAGGTGTTGACCAGCACGTTCAAGCGACCCCGGTGGGCCATGCCGATCACGACTTCCTTGACGCCGTAGGAGCCGGAGCGCTGGATCAGCTCGTCGAGCATCGGAATCAGGCTTTCGCCGCCTTCCAGACCGAAACGCTTGGTGCCCGGGTATTTGGTGCCCAGGTACTTTTCCAGGCCTTCGGCCGCAGTGACGCGCTCGAGCAGGTGACCCTGGTTCTCGGCAGAAAACGCCGGACGGCCACGGACGCTTTCCAGGCGCTGCATGAACCAGTTGCGCTGTTCGGAATCCACGATGTGGGCGAACTCGGCGCCGATGGTGCGACAATATGTCTGCTGCAACGACTCAAGGATTTCGCGTAGGCTCGCTTCCTCTTTGCCGATGAACAGGTCGCCGGCACGGAACACGGTATCCAGGTCCGCATTGGTCAGGCCGTAATGGGTGATCGACAGATCAGCCGGCACGGGACGTTGCCACAACCCCAGCGGGTCGAGCTGGGCCGCTTGATGGCCACGTACACGGTAAGCCTGGATAAGCCGCAACACTTCAACCTGCTTCTTCTCGTGTTCGCTGCTCACGCTGCCGGCGGATACCGGTTGTGCGCGGCGCTGGTTTTTGGCCAGCAACACGAAATGATCGCGAATTGTCGAATGCGATACATCGGTGACAGCGCTACCTTCAATCGGCAACGTCTGGAAGTAGGTGCGCCATTCATCTGGCACAGCGTTAGGGTCGTGCAGGTAGAGCTCGTAGAGCTCTTCCACATAGGCAGCGTTACCACCGGAAAGGTGGGCGCTGTTCCACATGCGCTGCATCACGCTTTCTTGCATGCTTGGTCACCCTCGGTAAGGGGACACCACCGGCGAAGACACAGAGCGAGTCTGAGACGGTCGTGTGCAGCGACCGTAACAAGCCACTAAGGATCACGCAGATAGTCCGGGCACCAGCCCGAATGCCCCTGCTGGTCTCATTTCTTCAAAGTTAGAGCACTGGCCTTGCGAGCCCTGCCCTGGTTAAAACTGCAGCGCGGACTGTGTGTCTGCGCCGCAGCGGTTGCAACGATGTAGCGGGTTACAGCAGTAAATCAGACGCCACTACCCAACAGCATGTTGCGCACGTGACCGATAGCCTTGGTAGGGTTAAGGCCCTTCGGACAAACGTTGACGCAGTTCATGATGCCGCGGCAGCGGAACACACTGAACGGGTCGTCCAGCGACGCCAGACGCTCGGCAGTGCGAGTGTCACGGCTGTCAGCCAGGAAACGATAGGCTTGCAGCAGTGCCGCAGGGCCCAGAAACTTGTCAGGGTTCCACCAGAAGGACGGGCACGAGGTCGAGCAGCAAGCGCACAGGATGCACTCGTACAGACCATCGAGCTTTTCACGCTCTTCAGGCGACTGCAGACGCTCGATGGCCGGAGCCGGCGTGTCGTTCTGCAGGAATGGCTTCACCTTCTCGTACTGCTTGTAGAAGATGCTCATATCGACGACCAGGTCACGTATGACAGGCAAACCAGGCAGCGGACGCAGCACCAGCTTGTTGCCCTTGACCACGGCAGACAGCGGCGTGATGCATGCCAGGCCATTCTTGCCGTTGATGTTCATGCCATCGGAGCCGCAAACACCTTCACGGCACGAGCGACGATACGAGAAACCTTCGTCCTGCTCTTTGATCAGCGCCAATACATCAAGCACCATCAAATCCTTGCCACCGGTATCGACGTCGAACACCTGAGTCTTGGGCGCCGAGTCGGTGTCGGGGTTGTAACGATAAACTTCGACTTTCAACATAGCGGCCACCCTTAGTAAGTCCGGACTTTTGGTTCAAACGCTGGCACGGTCTTCGGCGCGAAGTTGACGGCGCGCTTGGTGACCTTTTTGACACCCGGGTAGTACAGGGTGTGGCACAGCCAGTTTTCGTCGTCACGATCTTCGTAGTCTTCACGGGCGTGAGCGCCGCGCGACTCTTTACGGGCTTCTGCTGCGATGGCCGTGGCCTCAGCAACTTCCAGCAGGTTCTGCAGCTCCAGCGCTTCGATACGCGCGGTGTTGAAGGCCTGGGACTTGTCGTTGATCTTGACGTTGGCAATGCGCTGGCGCAGCTCGGCCAGTTGCTCGATACCCTTGAGCATGTACTCGCCGGTACGGAACACACCGAAGTAGTTCTGCATGCAGCTTTGCAGCTCGCGGCGCAGGGTCGCGACGTCTTCGCCTTCGGTACGGCCGTTGAGCGCGTCCAGACGGCTCAGCGCCCTGTTGATGTCGGCTTCGGTGGCTTCGTCATACTGAACGCCGTCAGCCAGAGCCTTCTCCAGGTGCAGGCCGGCAGCGCGGCCGAATACCACCAGGTCGAGCAGCGAGTTGCCACCCAGACGGTTGGCACCGTGAACCGATACGCACGCCACTTCGCCCACAGCGAACAGGCCCGGCAGGATCACATCGTTACCTTCAGCATCCTGGGTCATGGCCTGACCATGGATGTTGGTGGCAACGCCGCCCATCATGTAGTGACAGGTCGGAACCACTGGAACAGGCGCCAGAACCGGGTCGACGTGAGCGAACGTCTTGGACAGCTCACAGATACCTGGCAGACGGCTGTGCAGTACTTCTTCGCCCAGGTGGTCGAGCTTGAGCATCACGTGGTCGCCATTAGGACCACAACCGTTACCGGCGATGATTTCCTTGACCATGGAACGGGCCACGACGTCACGACCGGCAAGGTCCTTGGCGTTGGGCGCGTAACGCTCCATGAAACGCTCGCCGTGCTTGTTGATGAGGTATCCACCTTCACCACGGCAGCCTTCGGTAACCAGTACACCTGCGCCAGCAATGCCGGTCGGGTGGAACTGCCACATCTCGATGTCCTGCACCGGTACACCGGCGCGCAGCGCCATGCCGACACCGTCACCGGTGTTGATCAGGGCGTTGGTGGTGGACGAATAGATACGGCCTGCACCGCCGGTCGCCAGTACGGTCGCCTTGGAGCGGATGTACATGGTTTCGCCGGTTTCAATGCAGATGGCGATGATGCCAACGAAATCGCCATTGCCATTCTTTACCAGGTCAACGGCGTAGTACTCGTTGAGAAACACGGTGCCGGCTTTCAGGTTGCCCTGATAAAGCGTGTGCAGCAGCGCGTGACCGGTACGGTCGGAAGCTGCGCAGGTACGGGCAGCCTGACCACCCTTGCCGAAGTCCTTGGACTGACCACCGAACGGGCGCTGGTAGATACGGCCGGTTTCGGTACGCGAGAACGGCAGACCCATGTGGTCGAGCTCGAATACGGCAGCAGGACCTTCCTGGCACATATATTCGATTGCGTCCTGGTCACCAATGTAGTCCGACCCCTTGACGGTGTCGTACATGTGCCAGCGCCAGTCATCGTTCGGGTCCGCCGAAGCGATCGCGCAGGTGATGCCACCCTGGGCCGAAACGGTGTGCGAACGGGTCGGGAACACCTTGGTGACCACAGCAGTCTTGTGACCACCCTGGGCCAGTTGCAGCGCAGCACGCATACCGGCACCGCCACCACCAACAATGATGGCGTCGAAAGAAAGAGTTTTTGTGCTAGCCATTAATCAGATACCCCAAAGAATCTGCACGCCCCAGACGAAGTAGGCGAACATCGCAATGCCGCATACTGCCTGGGCCAGGAAACGTACCGCAGTCGCCGACTTGCCCAGCGCCATCGGCGTCAGATAGTCGGTGGTGATGGTCCACATGCCGACCCAGGCGTGAGCGCCAAGAGCAACGAGGGCCAGCAGACTGAAAATACGCATCCAGGTGGCGGAGAACAGCTCGTGCCATTGGGCGTAGCTGATACCTGGGTGGGCCAACAGGTAGCCGATCAGGAAGATGAAATAAGCCGCGAGCACAACTGCCGACACACGTTGTGCCATCCAGTCATACAGGCCGGAGCGGGAAAGGTTAGTGACGTTGGTTACCATATCCAGACTCCCGCCAGCACGATCAGTACCACAGAAACAACGATTACGATTTTGGAGCCCAGCTTGCCGCCTTCCAGCGTCTCGCCTACACCAGCATCCATGATCAGGTGACGCACGCCGGCCACCAGGTGATACAGAAGGGCAGACAGCAAGCCCCAGATGACAAACTTCGCCAGCGGGCTGGTCAGACACGCCTTGACTTCACCGAAGCCTTCCTCGGACGCCAGGGATTTGTCCAATGCATAAAGCATGATGACAACACCGACGAAGAGAATGACACCGGAAACACGGTGAAGAATGGACGTGTAAGCAGTGACTGGGAGCTTGATTGTCCTTAGGTCTAGATTTACAGGTCGTTGGCTTTTCACGGCTTTTTTTCACACTGAAGAGCCCTTTGAACAACAGGGCAAGTTGTTGGGAAGTGCACTGGTCAGGTACCCACTACCCACGAAGTGACGAGCGCCTGAAACTGGCTGCAAAGCCCATGGCGCTCGGACGCCGAGTATAGACAGTTAGGCCACTAATGACAACGCGCAGACCACCCGCCAACGGCGGATTGCACAGCTTGCGCAAAAGGGGTAAAGGAGTCGGAATAATACGAAAATATGGATAGCCAAAGCCGCTTTGGAACACGACTTTAGGCAAATTGACTTTAGAATTTATCTCACTATAGTGATGCGGGCCCTGCGTGGGGGGCCTGTCTGATGATTCGAAGCATAAACAGGAGGCCATATGGCTGACAAAAAAGCGCAGTTGATCATCGAGGGCACCGCCCCCGTCGAGCTGCCAATTCTGACCGGCACTGTTGGTCCTGACGTGATCGACGTACGCGGCCTGACCGCCACCGGCCGCTTCACATTCGACCCAGGCTTCATGTCGACCGCCTCTTGCGAGTCGAAAATCACCTATATCGATGGTGACAAGGGAATCCTGCTGCACCGCGGCTACCCGATCGAGCAACTGGCCAGCCAGTCCGACTACCTGGAGACCTGCTACCTGCTGCTCAACGGCGAACTGCCAACCGCAGAACAGAAGGCCCAGTTCGTTGCCGTGGTCAAAAACCACACGATGGTCCACGAACAGCTCAAGACCTTCTTCAACGGTTTCCGCCGTGACGCCCACCCGATGGCGGTCATGTGCGGCGTAGTGGGCGCCCTGTCGGCGTTCTACCACGACTCGCTGGACATCAATAATCCGCAGCACCGGGAAATCTCGGCCATTCGCCTGGTTGCGAAGATGCCGACCCTTGCCGCCATGGTCTACAAGTACTCCATGGGCCAGCCCATGATGTACCCGCGCAACGACCTGAGCTACGCAGAAAACTTCCTGCACATGATGTTCAACACCCCGTGCGAGATCAAACCGATCAGCCCGGTACTGGCCAAGGCAATGGACCGGATCTTCATCCTCCACGCCGACCATGAGCAGAACGCATCCACTTCAACCGTACGCATGGCCGGCTCTTCGGGCGCCAACCCGTTCGCCTGTATCGCTGCCGGTATCGCTGCACTCTGGGGCCCTGCCCACGGCGGCGCCAACGAAGCGGTCCTGACCATGCTCGACGAAATTGGCGACGTGTCGAATATCGACAAGTACATCGCCAAGGCCAAGGACAAGAACGATCCGTTCAAGCTGATGGGCTTCGGCCACCGCGTCTACAAGAACCGCGACCCACGCGCCACCGTGATGAAGCAGAGCTGCGACGAAGTCCTCAGCGAGCTGGGCATCCACAACGATCCACAGCTGGAACTGGCCATGCGCCTGGAAGAGATCGCCCTGACCGATCCTTACTTCATCGAGCGCTCGCTGTACCCGAACGTCGACTTCTACTCGGGGATCATCCTCAAGGCGATCGGCATTCCGACCAGCATGTTCACCGTGATCTTTGCCCTGGCCCGTACCGTCGGCTGGATCTCGCACTGGAAAGAAATGCTCTCCAGCCCGTACAAGATTGGCCGTCCACGCCAGCTGTACACCGGCGAGCAGCAACGCGATATCACTTCGCTGCCGGATCGCAAGTAAGCTTCAGCGCAACGAACAAGGGCTGCCCAAGGGCAGCCCTTTGTTTTTGCAGCCAGCCCTCAAGGCTTTAGCGCCCTCTCCCGCAATGCCTTGAGGGTGTTGAACGGCGCATCGACCACGAACTTGTTGCTCAACCACGACGGCACACTGCCACCAGGATCGGTGTGCACCTGGTAAGTCACCTCGGTACGATCAGGCCCCTTCGGCGTCAATTGCCAGTACCCGTCGACACTCGCCACCCGCACGTAGCCTTTTTCTTCAGGAATGTAGCTCGGCTGTGCCAGCAGGGTGCGCCTCAGGCTGCCATCGGTTTGCTGAACGGTACTGACCTGCAACACAGAGTCACGCGGGGTAACCGGCCAGGGCGTCTTGAAGCGGGTGTAGGTCCAGGCCTTGTCACCTTCGTGTTTGAGCAGCTTCTGCGATTCACACTCATGAATCCAGGCGCAGGCGCCCGCCACATCTTCCTGCAAGGCACGCAGTCGCTGGAAGCTGGCATCAATCACAGTTACGCCACGATAGGCCTTGTACTTCGAACCCGGCACCTCACTGAGCCACACCTTGATACCCTGTTCATCCTTGGCCAACTGCCAGTCTTCGGCGTGTGCAACGCCCGTGAACAGTACAGTTACACCACACGCAACAGCCAGGCGGTACAGCGATTTCATCGTTCCACTCCTCTGCTTACGATAGAACCGCCAGCACCCGGACTCAGGTGGTAGCGGTAGCTCTTTCCCACCAGCCAATCAGACGAATCGCATCAGCCTGGTCAACACCACAGACCTCCTCATCCGCCGCAAAGCCCCCACACACGTCAGGCCGCTCAGGACGACCAAACAATCCACAGAGCATCTCCACAGAAAGATGCAGGCAGCGCACACCGGCGGGCTTGCCATCAGGCATGCCGGGGATGGGCGAAGTAATAGACGGCGCGATGCAGCACGCACCACAACCTGAACGACAGTCCATGAAGCGATACACCTTGGGAATACGAAAAAAGAGTAGCGATATTAGCGGCAGCCACAAAGGCTTGTAACTGCCATAGCACAGGGCAGACAGGGCGTTACTGCCTGAATTTGAAGTCCAGCGCCGCGCCGTCGACATCCCGGCGGTTGTCGTTGCGCATCTGCAGCTGCATTTCGTTGCTGATAATCCGACCGCCCAGCTCGAACGAGCCTGACTCGGCAGAATTCGCCTTATCACCAAACATCGGCGGCAGCAGTGGCTTGCGCCGACCACTGATAACATTGGCTGGCGGCTCCAGCTCGCGCACCAACTCCTGCGGCAGGCTCAGATCCAGTTTGGCATTGCCAATGCGCACATTCTTGGCCGGCACCTTGTCACCCTTGGCCTTCAACTCCTTGCGATCGGCCTTGGCAACCGTCTTGGCCGAAGACTTGCTGACACCTGGCTTGCCAGGCTCGGCACCGGCAACCGCCTTCGCCGCCTTTTCAGGCTGCGCATGCGCGGCGACAGGCTTGCTGGCCACACCAAAATCATTCTTGTCGAGCACCACAGGCTTGACCGGCACGCTGGGCGCCAGGCTGTGCACCGGCGCAGGCTCATGCTTGTCCGCCACAGCGCCGCTTACCACCTGCGCAACGGGCTTCTCGGCAGTCGATGGCGCAACCGGCCGCGCAGGCGCTTCAGGCACCGCAACAGCCGCCGAGGCAGCCTCTGTTTTGGGTCTGGGCGCAGACGGCTCCCGAGCATCGCAACCGCACAACAACACGACGACTAACAATCCAGCAAGGCGAAAGACAGTCATAAGCGAACAATGATTTGGGCAGAAATAAACATGCTGGCCCTTTACAACCCGATTGACAAGTCAGCAGACCAATATCGGACGAAAAGAGCGCATGCCTATAGGTCAAAATCCTGCGGCCGCCTCATGACACAACTGCCGCGCCAACATTCCCAGCGTCATCAGAGAGCGCTCCGCTTCGCGATTCCACGGCATCCCACAGTTCAGACGAATGCAATGATTGAACTGCTCTGTATTGCTGAAAATCAGCCCTGGGGCGATGCTGATGCCCTGCTCCAGCGCACGAATATGCAGCTCCTGAGTATTGACCCTGCCGGGCAAACTGACCCATAGAATGAAACCGCCCAATGGCCGGCTCATCTGGGTGCCCTCGGGAAAATGCTGCTGCACGGCCAATTGATAGGCGCTCAGGTTCTTGCGGTACTCAATCCGGATATGCCGCAGATGGCGATCATAGCCACCATTCTCCAGGTAGGCCGCCACTCCCATCTGGGTCACGCTGCACGCCGAATGGGTACTGAAGGTCTGCAATCGCTGGATTTCGGCCAGGTACTTGCTGCCTGGAATCATCCAGCCAATGCGCACTCCCGGCGACAGGGTTTTGGAGAAGCTTGAGCAGTAGATGACCCGGTCATGCCGATCAAAGGCTTTGAGCGCACGGGTGCGACCGATTTCGAACATCAGCTCGCCATAGATATCATCTTCGATGACCTGGATATCAAAATCGCCAACCAGCCGCAGCAGACTCTTCTGCCGCTCCTCGGGCATGGTCGCCCCCAGCGGGTTGCTTACCCTGGCAGTCAGTACCAAGGCCTTGATCGACCACTGATTGGCCGCCAGCTGCAAGGCTTCCAGACTGATACCGGTGACCGGATCACTGGGAATCTCGATGACCTTCAGCCCCAGCAAATCCGCCAGTTGCAGCAGACCGTAATAAGCCGGCGACTCGGCAGCAATCAAATCACCCGGCCGTGTCACCACTCGTAAAGCCATCTGCAGCGCATCGACACAACCGTGGCTGATCACCACCTCAGAAGGATCGACCACCACCCCGGCATCACGCATGCGGATCGCCACTTGGCGCCGCAGCGGCTCATAGCCTGGGCTGAACATGTAGCTGAAGGCTCGCGGGCTCTGAAAACGGGTCACTTTGGCCAGTTGCTGATGCAGTGCACGGACCGGCAGATAATCGACATGAGGCACAGCCGCACCCAGGGCAAATACCCCTTCACGTCGTGATTCAACCAAAACCTGCTGGATAATGGTGCTACGAGTCACCAGGCTGGGCCGCTCGACCCGGGCGATATCAGGCGTCGATGCGGTCAGCGCCGGAGTCTGGTGGACGTAATAACCTGACTGTGGCCGGGCGCGAATCAGCCCCTGATCCTCAAGATTGGCGTAGGCCTGCAGCACCGTGGCATGGCTGACATTGAGCTGCAGGCTCATCTTGCGCACCGACGGAACACGCTCACCCGGCTGATAAACGCCGCGGCGAATATCTTCGGCAAGCTGCTGGGCGATACGTTGATACAACAGAAGATTGGTCATGAAGCGGCCTCACAGCGACCGGCATTTTGTTCTTGTAGGATAAACAACCGTAACAGTTTGCAATTGTACTGGGACAGTTCTGGCACAGAAGCCGTATTGTGCACCCTGACAGAAATATTTGGATGGCATAAATGCCAAAAGCAGCGGTCTTAAGGCCAAAAAAAGCCCGAGCACCCTACCGGGCTCGGGCTTTTTTTGGACCCTGTGTTTATCGGGCAATGCCGAGCCGTCCTTTATCGTCGGAAAAGACGATTTCAACCCGACGATTCTGCGCCCTGCCCCGCTCTGTCGCATTCACATCAACAGGAAACTGCGCGCCGTAGCCAATGACTTCAACACGCTTTTCTTCCACTCCCAGGTCGATCAGCACATCCGCAACGGCCTGGGCACGATCCCGGGACAACTTGAGATTGTCCTGACGCTCGCCGGTGTTGTCGGTGTAACCCTCAATGCGTACCACACGTCGCGGGTGCAGTTGCAGGAACTGGACGATCTTGAGCAGGGTACGATTGGCGGAGTTCTTCAACTGCGCATCGCCCTGATCGAACAACACATCGCCCAAGGTCATGACCAGACCGCGATCGCTCTGGGTAGTGGCCAGCATGATCTGCTCTTCGACCCACTTGCCCTGCTGCCGGGCACCGGCCAGCCTGGCTTCACGCAACCCCAGTTGCAGCCGCTGACGCTCAAGCTCCATCCTGGCCATACGCTCTTGCGACAGCGCCAGATTAGTGTGCTCACGGGCAATTTCACTGTAGCGACTGCTCAGGTAAGCGTAATGCGCAACATCCGCGCCACTGCCCAGATAGCTCGACAGCCGCTCGGCACGCCCCAGCGATTCTCCGGCGCGAATCACATCCTTGGGCGCACTGCGCAGCACATCAGGATCTTCCTTGACCCGCTGAAAATCGGCACTGGCTTTCTGTAAAGCCTGATCGCCCGAGTACTGGCCGGCACAGCCGGCCAACCCCAGCACTGCACAGACACTCAGAATATGCGGCAGACGATTCATTGCGCCTCCTTCAACTGCTTGCGCAGACGTTCAAGGCGAGCTTCGAGTTGCGCACGCTGCTCTTCACTCTTGAGGGTCAGGGTTTGCGCCTCGGCCAGCCGGGCATCCAGCTCAGCCCGCTCGGCCTGCATGCGCGCATTCTTGTAGGACTGTTTGAGCAGCTCGGCACGCGCGGCGGCATAGCGCTCTTCGGCCTGCTGCATCTGCGGCAGCTCTTCACCTTCGGCCCCTACTGCCTTGGCCTGGGCAATGGCTTGCTCGGTCAGTTTCATTTGTTCGGTGGGCGCCGGATCGTTCGCACACCCGGCCACAATGACAGCCGCCATGCCGGCGACCAAAAAGCGAGTACTCACTAAACCATTCCTACTGTTTGGAAACGGGCTGCTGCAACTGGCGTTTCCACAGATCCAGATTGCGTTTTATGGCCTCATCGGCAAGGCCCGAAGCTGCCGATTCTGTCATCTTTTTCGTCAGTTGTCCGCGCAACCAAGGGTCGTTGCAGGCTGAATTGGACGATAACGCCAGATGAAACCCCGGCCGATCAACCACCAGCCCCAGCGCCTGCAAGTCAGCCGCCAGGCCCAGCGACTCGACCAGCACCCGGCCTGCGTAGCGCCCTGCCAGAGCGTAGTCGACCTCACCCAGTGCCAGCTTCTGCAACGCCGCAGTCAGGCCGCCCACGGTTTGCAACTGTAGCTGCGCACCGGCAAGCGCCTCGAACTCCGGCGTCAGCCGGGTTCTTTGAGAGCGCACCCCGGAGAGCCCCTGCAAATCAGCAAGACTCTGCGCGGCCAGGCCGGAATCGGCACGCGTCCAGAGCACGATTTCGTTATGGCTGATGGCCGGCTGAAGGTAATCGAAAGCCTCCAGTTGCGCCGAATTCAGACTGGCATCGACCAGCAGATCCATCCGCCCGCTACGCACTTCCTCTTGTGCCTGGCTGCGCTTGCCGGCGTAGAGCACCTCTACGGTGATGCCCAACTCCTGCGCGGCCTGCCGGAGCAGGTCGGCATTGGCACCCATCAGTTGCCTGGGGTCCTGCGGATCGCGCCACAGGTACGGTGGCGCATCCGGGCTGCCACTGGCGATCAGCCGCTCGCACTTGGCTGCCGCTGCGGCCATAGCGGGTGACATCAGCCAGCCCGCCAGCACGCACGGCCAGAGAACTCGAAAGGCGCCCATGCAAAATCCCTGGTATCAGAAAACAAAAAACCCGCCGGTTCGTCACCAAACCGGGCGGGTTCTTTTATAGGGCAGGATGCCGGATCAGACCAGCTTTTCCAGCTCCGGTACGGCTTCGAACAGGTCGGCTACCAGACCGTAGTCAGCCACCTGGAAGATTGGCGCCTCTTCATCCTTGTTGATCGCAACGATCACCTTGGAGTCTTTCATGCCAGCCAGATGCTGGATCGCCCCGGAAATACCGACAGCGACGTACAGTTGCGGCGCGACGATCTTGCCGGTCTGACCGACCTGCATGTCGTTAGGCACAAAGCCTGCGTCAACGGCCGCACGCGAGGCACCGACCGCAGCACCGAGCTTGTCGGCCAGGCTGTACAGGTGCTTGAAGTTGTCACCGTTGCCCATGCCGCGACCGCCGGACACCACCACCCGCGCCTCGGTCAGCTCTGGACGGTCAGAGGTCGCCAGCTCTTCGCTGACAAAGCTCGAGGTACCGGCATTGTGCGCGGCAGCCACGGTTTCGACAGCAGCAGAGCCACCTTCGGCGGCAACCGGGTCGAAACCGGTGGTACGCACGGTAATGACCTTGACCGCTGCACTCGATTGCACGGTGGCAATAGCGTTACCGGCGTAGATCGGACGCTTGAAAGTGTCTGCCGACTCGACCGAGACGATTTCGGAAATCTGGTCAACATCCAGTTGCGCGGCAACGCGCGGCAGGATGTTCTTGCCATTGGAGGTCGCAGCCGCCAGCACGTGGCTGTAACCCTTGGCCAGCTCGACGATCAGTGGCGCGACGTTTTCCGGCAACTGGTGAGCGTAGGCTGCGTTGTCGGCAGCCAGCACCTTGGCCACACCGGCGATCTTGGCGGCCGCTTCGGCAACCGCCGATACGCCGGCACCTGCGGCCAGCACGTGAATGTCGCCGCCGATTTTCTGGGCGGCCGCTACAGCATTGAGGGTCGCCGGAACCAGCGCACCCTTGTCGTGTTCAGCGATAACCAAAATAGTCATTTAGATTACCTTCGCTTCGTTCTTCAGTTTTTCGACCAGTTCAGCCACCGACTTGACCTTGATGCCGGCGCTGCGCACTGCTGGGGCCTCGACCTTGATGGTCTTGTTGGTCGAGGCTGTGGAAACACCCAACGCTTCAGGGGTCAGGGTTTCCAGTGGCTTCTTCTTGGCCTTCATGATGTTGGGCAAGGATGCGTAGCGCGGCTCGTTCAGTCGCAAGTCGGTGGTGATGATGGCAGGCAGGTTCAGCGCAACCGTCTGCAGACCGCCGTCGATCTCACGGGTCACGGCAACCTTGTCGCCATTGACTTCGACCTTGGAGGCAAAGGTGCCCTGGGCGTAACCGCTCAGCGCGGCGAGCATCTGGCCGGTCTGGTTGTTATCGCTGTCGATCGCCTGTTTACCGAGGATCACCAGTTGCGGCTGTTCCTTGTCGACCACGGCCTTGAGCAACTTGGCAATCGCCAGCGAGGTCAGTTCTTCAGCGGACTCAACCAGTACGGCACGGTCGGCGCCCAGCGCCAGCGCGGTGCGCAGTTGTTCCTGAGCGGTGGACGGACCCACGCTGACCACGACGATTTCGCTGGCAACGCCCTTCTCTTTCAGACGCACGGCCTCTTCGACGGCAATTTCGCAGAAGGGGTTCATGGACATCTTGACGTTGGCCAGGTCGACGCCGGAGTTGTCCGCCTTGACGCGAACCTTGACGTTGTAGTCGACCACTCTTTTGACAGCTACAAGAACCTTCATGGATTCCTCGTTACTCTCCGATGAATAGAAGCCGCCTGGACACGGCCAGGCGATTGGAATGCGTCCTCAACAAGCAATCCTGGGGCGTGCACACGCACTACAAGGCCGATTAAAGCCGGCCAATGGCCGCAAGGCCGTGTAGAATGCGCCGCACAAACAGGCACGAAGTGTTTAACCACACTTCACGGCCGCACGCCTTTACAGGTCTGGTCGAGTTTTATCGACCCGCAGCCAGTACCAAACCGCCCGTATCTTGACTGCAACCTCCCGGACGGTCAATACGACATATCGGCCAGTCATGAGTCCCGCCGCTAGGATTTATAAGGGTTTCAACCGATTCAAACAAACGTTTGTATTGGACCTTGCCGATGGTGTAGATATACTGCCTGAACTTAGAAAGAAGCCGCGAAATCGACTGTTGCCGCTGTCGTTTATCGCCAGAGCTTATAAAGACACCGTGAGCCATTTGTAGGAGATAGCCTGTGGAACGCGAATACATGGAATTCGACGTGGTCATCGTCGGAGCCGGGCCCTCCGGGCTTTCCGCCGCTTGCCGCCTGAAACAGAAGGCCGCTCAAACCGGCCAGGAAATCAGCGTCTGCGTGGTTGAAAAAGGCTCCGAAGTTGGCGCCCACATCCTCTCCGGAGCGGTATTCGAACCCCGCGCCCTGGAAGAGCTGTTCCCCGACTGGAAAGCACTGGGCGCCCCGCTCAATACGCCCGTGGTGCGCGATGACATCTATGTGCTGCGCAGCGAGCAGAGTTCGATCAAGGTGCCTGATTTCTTTGTGCCCAAAGCCATGCACAACGAAGGCAACTACATTATTTCCCTCGGTAACCTGTGCCGCTGGCTGGCCCAGCAGGCCGAGAACCTGGGCGTCGAGATCTACCCAGGCTTTACCGCCCAGGAAGTATTGTTCGACGAGGCCGGCATCGTGCGCGGCATCATCACCGGCGATCTGGGCGTGGACCGCGAAGGCCAGCCCAAGGACGGCCTGTACACCCCCGGCATGGAACTGCGTGGCAAATACACGCTGTTCGCCGAAGGTTGCCGCGGCCACCTGGGCAAGCAACTGATCAAGCGCTTTGAGCTCGACAGCGAAGCCGACGTGCAGCATTACGGCATCGGTATCAAGGAACTGTGGGAAATCGACCCGGCCAAACACGTACCGGGCCTGGTGGTGCACACCGCCGGCTGGCCGCTGGACAACGCCAACATGGGCGGCTCATTCCTTTATCACCTGGAGAACAACCAGGTGGTGGTCGGCCTGATCATCGACCTGTCGTACAGCAACCCGTACCTGTCGCCATTCGACGAATTCCAGCGCTACAAGCACCATCCGGTCGCCAGCCAGTACCTCGAAGGCGGCAAGCGCATCAGCTACGGCGCCCGCGCCATCGTCAAAGGCGGCTACAACTCGCTGCCGAAGATGGTGTTCCCCGGCGGCGCGCTGATCGGCTGCGACCTGGGCACCCTGAACTTCTCGAAAATAAAAGGCAGCCACACGGCCATGAAGTCCGGCATGCTGGCCGCCGACGCGGTGGCCGAGCAACTGCTGGCGGGCAACCAAGGCGGCGACGAACTGACCGGCTATGTCGAGGGTTTCAAGGCCAGCTGGCTGCACGACGAACTGTTCGCCTCACGCAACTTCGGCCCGGCGATGCACAAGTTCGGCCCGATTCTCGGCGCCGGCTTTGCCTTCCTTGAGCAGAATATCTTCGCCAACAAGCTGCCCTTTACCCTGCACGACACCAAGCCGGACCATGCCTGCCTGAAGCTCGCTGCCGATTCCAAAAAGATCGACTACCCGAAACCGGACGGCAAGCTCAGCTTCGACAAGCTCAGCTCGGTATTTCTCTCCAGCACCAACCATGAAGAGGAACAGCCCTGCCACCTGAAGCTCAAAGACCCGAGCATCCCGATCAGCCAGAACCTGCCACTCTACGACGAGCCTGCACAGCGCTACTGCCCGGCCGGCGTGTACGAAGTGGTGACCCAGGAAGACGGCGAGAAACGCTTTCAGATCAACGCCCAGAACTGCGTGCACTGCAAGACCTGCGACATCAAGGATCCGGCGCAGAACATCACCTGGGTGGCGCCTGAAGGCGCAGGCGGGCCCAACTACCCCAACATGTAATGCACCGTAGGAGCGGCTTTAGCCGCGAAAGCTTCTCAGCTAAAGCTGCTCCTACCGTGACGCTAAACCCCTCTCTCCTGCCCCGGGCTGCGCTCGAAGTAGCGCTTGTACTCGCGACTGAACTGCGAGGCACTCTGATAGCCCACCTGCAATGCCACCTGAGCCACACCCATTGCGTCGCTGACCAGCATCTGCTGGGCACGCAGCAGACGCAGGCGTTTGAGATATTGCACCGGGCTGAGCAAGGTGCTGCGTTTGAAGTGTTCATGGAAGGTCGACACGCTCATATTGGCGCAACGCGCCAGGGTCTCGACATTCAGCGGCTCGGCGAAATGATCGTGCAGGTAATTGACCGCCGCGGCCACCCGGGCGAACTGCCCCTGTTGCTCGACCAGTGCCCGCAGCACACCCGCCTGCGGACCGCGCAGCGCGCTGTACAGCACATCGCGCACTCGCGCCTGGCCCATCACCTGACACTCCAGCGGATCGTGCAGGCAACGCAACAACCGCTCGACACTCTCGCGCATGCCCACATCGAACTGCACCGAACTCATCGACTCCGGGGTCTGCATCCGGCTTTCGCCTGCAGCCGTCGGGCCCATGGCCTGCACCAGTTCGGCCAGCACGGTACGATCAATCGCCACTGACACACCGTAAAGCGGCATGTCCGGCGCAGCGAAGGTTTCGCACTTGAACGGCACCGACAAGGCCTGGATCAGGTAATGCCCGGCGCCGTACTCGAAGGTCCGCGACCCCAGAAACGCCACCTTGCTGCCCTGGGCGACGATCATCAGGCTCGGCTCGTAGATCTGCGGGCTGCTGCCCATATGGCTGAACGCGCTGATCAGCTTTACGTCCGGCAAACGGGTATACGCCCAACCCGGCTGCGGCGCCAGAGAGCGAATCAGGGCCACAAGCGTCGTATTGGCTTCAAGGTATCGAGTCAATTGCATCAAACAGTACTGACAGAGAAACAGACACGCCTATCATCGCAGATCTGAGCAGCGATACAGCATACGCCGGAGAATCAGGCAAGAATCACGGAGAATTCGCCATCGCCGGGCGCGGCGTAGCGCACGACAATGCACCGCCTCAACAGCTTGTCATTTGCGAGGCCCCTCTGATGTACACCGCTATCGGTTACGCTGCTCAATCCCCTACCGCGCCGCTGGCGCCGATGACCTTCGAACGTCGCGCCTTGCGCGCTGACGACGTGGCCATCGAAATCCTCTACTGCGGCGTCTGCCACTCAGATATTCACCAGGCCCGCAATGAATGGGGGATTGCCGTCTACCCGCTGATGCCCGGCCATGAAATCGTCGGCCGGGTCACTGCCACCGGTCCGCAGGCCACCCGCTACAAGACCGGTGATCTGGTCGGTGTCGGTTGCATGGTCGACTCGTGCCGCACCTGCAGCGCCTGCCAGGCAGACCTTGAGCAATACTGCCTGGAAGGCCCGACCATGACCTACGCCACCCCGGACCGGGTCGATGGCAGCAACACCATGGGCGGCTACTCCAGCAGCATCGTGGTCAGCGAACACTTCGTCGTACGCATCCCGGAACAACTCGATGCGGCAGCCGCGGCGCCGATCCTGTGCGCCGGCATTACCACCTACTCGCCGCTCAAGCTCCATGGCGTGCGCGCCGGGCACAAGGTCGGCGTACTGGGCATGGGCGGCCTGGGCCACATGGGGATCAAGTTCGCCAAGGCGATGGGCGCAGAGGTCACTCTGTTCACCCGCTCTGCCAGCAAAGCGGCCGAGGCACGCCGTCAGGGTGCCGACCATGTGATCGTATCCACCGATGCCGAGCAGATGAAAGCCGCCGCCGGCCGCTTTGATTTCCTGCTCGACACCATTCCGGTGCAGCACGACCTCAATCCCTACCTGGACACCCTGACCTTCGGCGGTGTGCACATTCTGGTCGGCCTGATCGAACCGATCGACCCACCGGTGCATGCCGCCAACCTGGTCATGAAGCGCCGGGTACTGGCCGGCTCACTAATCGGTGGCATCGCCGAAACCCAGGAAGTGCTGGATTTCTGCGCTGAACACGACATCCGTTGCGATATCGAAATGCTCGACATCCGCAACATCAATCAGGCCTACGAACGCATGCTGGCCGGTGACGTGAAGTACCGCTTCGTCATTGATATGGCGACGCTCAAGGCCTGATCACACCGCGCCCAGTTCGGCCGACAGCTGCGCCGCCAGGTCTTTGATCAGCGGCACCAGTTCGGCCATTTTCTCCAGCGGCATATACGGCACAGTGCTGGCGATGCTGATGCCAGCCACGATCTGTCGGCTGGCGTCACGCACCGGCGCCGCAACGCAGCGGATCGACGGCTCGTTGTCTTCCAGGTCGAAGGCATAGCCGCCCTGCACATACTCCTCGCGGCGCTGGCGCAACTGCTCCCAGGTCTGCGGCTCATGGGCCGGCAATGTCGAGGCACGGCCAGCGACCGGCTGGCTGATATCGAACAGCCGCTGCCATTCCTGCTCGCCGCTGTCGAGCAACAACGCCTTGCCGATCCCGGTGCGCACCAATGGCATGCGGTGCCCGACCCGCGAGCGCATCTCCGGGCCGTTGCGACCTGGATTCTTGTGCAGGTACAGCACCTCATCGCCGTCGCGCACAGCCAGATGCACGGTATCGCCGGTCAGTTCCGAAAGCCGGTCCAGATAGGGCCTGGCCAGCATCGCCAATGGCAATTCTTCCCGAGCCTGGAAGCCCAGCTCGATCAACTTGGGCCCCAGCAGATAGCCGACCTGTGGCACCACCCGCAGATAGCGCTCCAGCACCAGACAACTGGCCAACCGGTGGGTGGTGCTACGGGTGGTACCCATTGCCTTGGCGATGTCTTTGAGGTCCCGGGCACCTGCCGCGACTGCCTGAACCACGGCCAGGCCACGTACCAGAGTTTGCGTACCCGCCAGCGCCGGTTCTTTATCGGCATCTGCCATTGAAGCCTTGTCCATATCAGGTCTGGTTCCGTCAAAAAAGCTGGCAGCATTATGGGCATCTAGCCGCCTCAGAACCAGCAACTAAAGCTCGATCCGCTCGACCTTGCCCACCAGCAGGATGTACGACAGCGCTCCCAACAACGCCAGGCAGGCGATGTAGGTAATGGCCGGCGCGAACGAATCACCGGTGGCCAGAAAACCGATCATGATCGGCGTGGCAATGGCCGCCAGGTTGCCGATGAAGTTAAAGGTGCCCCCTGTCAGGCCCAGCAGCCGCGCCGGCGCAACGGTCGATACCAGCGACCAGGTGATCGACGCCAGGCCATTGCCGAAGAACGCCACCGCCATACAGGCGATGATCAGCCCGGTCGAGTCCACGTAGTTGGCACCGATGATGGTCGTGGAGATCAGCAGGCCAGTGATGATCGGCAGCTTGCGCGCCAGCCCCACGCTGTGGCCGCGGCGGATCAGCCAGTCGGAGAAGAACCCCGAACACAGCACGCCGACGAACGCTGCCAGGAACGGCAACGAAGCCAGCAACCCGGACTTGATGAAGTCCATGCCCCGGTACTTGACCAGATAGGTAGGGAACCAGGTCAGGAAGAACCACAGGGTCGAGTTCAGGCAGAACTGCCCCAGATAGAGCCCCCACAACTTGCGCTGACTGAGCACGATGCCGAGATCGGCCCACTTGAACCCGGCTTTTTGCCTGGCGGTATCAGCCTGGATATCCACCAGCCCGCCGCCCTCGCGAATCAGCTCAATCTCGGCGTTATTGGCCCCCTTGAAGTCGCGCGGTTCGCGATACACCAGATACCAGATCACGCCCCAGAGAATACCTACTGCACCGGTGGCCACAAATACCATGTGCCAGCCGTAATGGGCCTGTAGCCAGGCCAGTACCGGGGTCAGAAATGCCAGGCCGACAAACTGCCCGGAGGTGTAGAAGCCGATGGCCGTGGCCCGCTCGCGCTCAGGGAACCACGAGGTCACCACCCGGCTATTGATCGGATAGGCCGGGGCCTCCAGCGCCCCCACCGCCATGCGCAACACGAACAAGGCAATGAAGCTGGCCGCAAAACCCAGCATCACCGTCGCCACCGACCAGGAGATCAGCGCCACGGTATAGAGAATCCGTGGCGGTACACGGTCGACCAGCCAGCCACCGGGCAACTGCATGGCCGCGTAGGTCCAGCCGAACGCCGAAAAGATCAGGCCGACCTCGACCGGCGTCAAACCCAGCTCGCTGGTCAGCGCCGGCGCGGCAATCGACAGGTTGCTGCGGTCCAGGTAGTTGATGACCACGGTGATGAACAACAGCACCATGATGAAATAGCGTTTGCGGGTCGGCGTGGCCAGCGACGCCGCCGATTCGAATGCCCGGGAACTCATGAGGTTTGCCTCTTATTGGAGTTGTATGAGTCTGTGTAGTACCGCACAGGTCGCCTCTAAAAACGTAGGCGAGGCAGCCAGCGCAAGGCAAAAGCAGGTGAGCAAGCGCAGTTGACTAGTCGTCAATGAGCATTGCGAGCCGGCTTTTAACGCAGCGATGGCAACGCAGGTAGTTTTTAGAGGTGCCCTCTTACCACTCGGCAAAACTGCCATCAGCATGCCGCCAGATCGGGTTGCGCCAGCGATGGCCGACGGCCGCGCGCTCGCGCACGTACGATTCGTTGATCTCGATGCCCAGGCCCGGACCGTTGGGGATTTTCACCATGCCGGCTTCGTAGTCGAAGACTTCCGGGTGTTTGACGTAGTCGAGCAGGTCGTTGCTTTCGTTGTAATGGATGCCCAGGCTCTGCTCCTGGATGAAGGCGTTGTAGCAAGCCGCATCCAGCTGCAGGCACGCGGCCAGGGCAATCGGCCCCAACGGACAATGCAGGGCCAGCGCCACGTCGTAGGCTTCGGCCATATTGGCGATCTTGCGGGTTTCGGTGATGCCGCCGGCATGCGAGGCGTCGGGCTGGATGATGTCGACGTAACCTTCGCTGAGCACCCGCTTGAAGTCCCAGCGCGAGAACAGCCGCTCGCCCAGGGCGATCGGTGTACTGGTCAGCGGCGCCAATTCTTTGAGCGCCTCATAGTGCTCGCTGAGCACCGGCTCTTCGATGAACATCAGCTTGAACGGGTCCAGCTCCTTCATCAGTACCTTGGCCATGGGCTTGTGCACCCGGCCATGGAAATCCACGCCGATACCGACGTTCGGCCCCACCGCGTCGCGCACCGCGGCCACGCTGGCCAACGCGCGGTCCACCTTGTCGAACGTGTCGAGAAACTGCAACTCTTCGGTGCCGTTCATCTTCACCGCGGTAAAACCACGCTCCACCGCCTCCTTGGCCGCGCGGGCGGTATCGGCCGGGCGGTCACCGCCGATCCACGAATAGACCCGGATCTTGTCACGCACCTGGCCACCGAGCAGGTCGCTGACCGAGACGCCCAGCGCCTTGCCCTTGATATCCCACAGTGCCTGGTCGATACCGGCCAGCGCACTCATATGAATCGAGCCGCCGCGATAGAAGCCGCCACGGTAGAGCACGGTCCAGATGTCTTCGATATTGCGCGGGTCTTTACCAATCAGGTAATCGGACAGCTCGTCCACTGCCGCAGCGACGGTGTGGGCGCGGCCTTCGACCACTGGCTCGCCCCAGCCGGTCACACCCTGGTCGGTTTCAACCTTGAGGAAGCACCAGCGTGGCGGAACGATAAAGGTGGTCAGTTTGGTGATTTTCATCGTTGTGATCTCTCTTGTTATCGATGCGGGCGCCTACCGCGCCCGCCAGAAAATTAAGCGGCGCTGCTGCGTGCCCAGGCCGCGACATACGCCTGGGCGTGGCTGGCGACCTCAGCGGCGCTCATGCCCGGTTTGAACAGCCCGGAGCCCAGCCCGAAGCCCCGCGCACCGGCGTCCAGCCAGGGCTGCATGTTGTCCGCCGTAATGCCGCCCACCGGCAGCAACACGGTGCCCGCCGGCAGCACCGCCAGCCAGGCCTTGACCACCGCCGGCGCCATTTGCTCGGCAGGGAACAGCTTCAGAACGTCAGCGCCCTCGGCCAACGCGGCGAATGCTTCGGTCGGCGTGGCGACACCGGGCGACAGGAACAGCCCGGCCGCTTTAGCGGCCCGCAGCACAGCGGCATCGCTGTGCGGCATCACGATCAACTGGCCTCCGGCGTCCTTGACCTGCTGCACCTGCGCGGGCTGCAACACTGTGCCGGCACCGACCAGGCAGTCGGCGGGCAGGCTGCGCCGCAGCAGGCTGATGCTGTCGAACGGCGATGGCGAATTGAGCGGCACCTCGATGACCCGAAAGCCCGCCTCGTACAGCACTTCACCGATGGCTGGCGCTTCCTGGGGACGCAGGCCGCGCAGGATCGCGACCAGGCCGTTGCTGTTGAGTGCTTGCAAAAACATGTCAGAGCTCCTTGAGCAAAACAGAATCGGCGCAGCTCAACAGGCCTGCTTGCCGCGCCACCTGCCAGAGACCGCGCTCGGTGGCCTGCTCGGCCAGCGTCACGGAGGAAAAACCGGCCAGCGCCAGAGCCTGCCGGTAGCGTTGGCACAGGCTGTCGCTGCCCACCAGCACCACGGCCGGTAACGGCGCCTGCTGCTGGTGCAACGAGGCACAAAGACCCGCCAGTTCGTGGCCGATCAGCAGCCCGGACAGGTAGTCAGGCTGGGCGCCAGGTGCCAGTTGCCCGGTCAGGCCGAGGGTGCGGCTGCTGAAGATGGTCGACAGCAGACCGGCCTGGCCTGCACTGGATAACGCCACCGCAACGCCTTGCTCGAAGGCCTGCACGTTGAACTCGCCGCCCGGCTGCATGGTGCGGCCCAGCAAGGTGTGGGCGCACAGCGCGGCGTAGACCTCGCCGGTCATGAACGTATCGAAGTGGACAATTCGCCCTTCGCTGACCCGGACCCATTTGCTGTGACTGCCGGGCAGGCCGATCAGCAGTGGCTGAGCATTGCCCTGCCCGGCGAGGATGCCCAGCACCTGGCTCTCTTCGCCGCGCATGACGTTAGGCAGTGCCGAGTGCTGGATCACCCCGGCAATGATGTGGATGTCGACGCCCCGCACGCTGCGCACCGTGGTGAGTGTGGCGCTCAGGGCGTCAAGGCTGGCCGGGGTTGGCTGATAGGCGGCTTCGCGCCAGCCCTGGGCGCTGCCGACCATACCGCAGGCAATCACCGGCAGGTGCGGCTCGGCATCCAGCCAGTCGCCGCAGGCCTGATCGAAGGCCAGTTCGAATCCGTTGTTGCATGGGTGCCCGGCGATCTGCCGGGGCGTGTCAGGCAGTTGCATGATGCCTGCGCTCAGGGAGCGTTGTTCGAGTACCCGGCCTTGGTGGCCGAGTCGGTAGGCCCGAAGGGAGGTGGTCCCCCAGTCGAGCGCTATGAGTTGCGCCTGCATCGCTTCACCTGTTGTTTTTCTAAGTGACTGCGAGGCGGACTATAAACCCGGAGCGGTTTAAATCTCAATATATAAATTAATATCCCATATATAGGGATTTAATGATGCGCCGCAATGATTTGAAATGGCCGCGAATTGGTCTTTCGTTTTGTGCAAGGATCATTGCCGCGGTTGCCTGGACTGCGGGTTTCGCCCCGACGGGCGACCCTATTTTGTGCTTGGCAAAATAGGGGAAAACCGCTTGCTCCTGGCTTGGGTCCGCCCTGCGGGCGAACTTCCCTCCGTCCGGCATTGATTCGGGGGCCGGCGCGATGGGCATCCCTGCCCAGCGCACCTGAAACTGGCTTCCCTGCCAGTTTCTCCCCCGAATCCACGCCTACCCTCGGCCAGCGCCCAAGTCGCGATACGCGTCGTTTGTGCCATCTCTGTACGAAGATCAACGGCAACGGCGGCAGCGGCAGCGGCAGCGGCAGCGGCAGCGGCAGCGGCAAGAATCTGCGCCCATAAAAAAACCCGCGGCCTTTTCAGGGCGCGGGTTTGGGTGATACGGGGCCGTAGCCGGGTATCAACGCTCCAGCAGGATGCGCAGCATGCGACGCAGCGGTTCGGCCGCGCCCCACAGCAGTTGGTCGCCTACGGTGAAAGCGCCCAGGTATTGCGAACCCATGTTCAGTTTGCGCAACCGGCCAACCGGTACGCTCATGGTGCCGGTCACGGCAGTCGGGCTCAGTTCCTTGATGCTGGCTTCGCGGTGGTTCGGCACCAGCTTGACCCAAGGGTTGTGCTGGCTGATCAAGGCTTCGATGTCGGCGATCGGCACGTCCTTGTTCAGCTTGATGGTCAACGCCTGGCTGTGGCAGCGCATGGCGCCGATGCGCACGCAGATACCGTCGACCGGGATCGGGTTCTTGAAGCGGCCCAGGATCTTGTTGGTCTCGGCCTGGGCCTTCCACTCTTCGCGGCTCTGGCCGTTTGGCAGCTCTTTGTCGATCCACGGGATCAGGCTGCCGGCCAGCGGTGCGCCGAAGTTTTCGGTCGGGAACGCATCGCTGCGCATGGCCTCGGCCACTTTGCGGTCGATGTCGAGGATGGCGCTGGCCGGGTTGGCCAGGTCATCGGCGACCGCCGCATTGATGCCGCCCATCTGGCGAATCAGCTCACGCATGTTCTGCGCGCCGGCACCGGAAGCCGCCTGGTAAGTCATGGCCGTCATCCAGTCGACCAGACCGGCTTCGAACAGACCGCCCAGCCCCATCAGCATCAGGCTGACGGTGCAGTTGCCGCCGATGTAGTTCTTGGTACCGGCATCGAGCTGCTGGTCAATGACCTTGCGGTTGACCGGGTCGAGCACGATCACCGAGTCGTCCTGCATGCGCAGGCTCGAAGCCGCGTCGATCCAGTAGCCTTGCCAGCCGGCTTCACGCAGCTTGGGGAACACCTCGTTGGTGTAGTCGCCGCCCTGGCAGGTCAGGATGACGTCGAGGGTTTTCAGCTCTTCGATGCTGTACGCATCTTTCAGAGGAGCCACGTCCTTGCCTACCGACGGGGCCTCACCACCCACATTGGAGGTGGTGAAGAACACCGGTTCAATGAGGTCGAAGTCCTGTTCTTCACGCATCCGCTGCATGAGCACGGAACCGACCATGCCACGCCAACCGATCAGACCTACACGTTTCATCGCAACACCTTAACTAAAAGTGGGACCGCCGCATTACCCCAGGCAAACAACGGCGGGCCAGAGAGATTACAGATTTCGCAGCGCCGCGACTACCGCATCACCCATTTCACGAGTGCCGACCTTCTGCTTGCCTTGCGACCAGATATCACCGGTGCGCAGGTCCTGATCCAGGACTACGCTGACGGCCTTCTCGATGGCATCGGCGGCATCGGTCAGATTGAAGCTGTAGCGCAGCATCATCGATACCGAAAGGATGGTTGCCAACGGGTTGGCAATGCCCTGACCGGCGATGTCCGGAGCCGAACCGTGGCAAGGCTCGTACATGCCCTTGTTGTTCGAATCCAGCGACGCCGAGGGCAGCATGCCGATCGAGCCGGTGAGCATCGAGGCTTCGTCGGACAGGATGTCGCCGAACATGTTGTCAGTGACGATCACGTCGAACTGCTTGGGCGCACGCACCAGTTGCATGGCGGCGTTGTCGACATACATGTGGCTCAGCTCAACGTCCGGGTAGTCTTTGGCAACCTGCTCGACCACTTCACGCCACAGCTGGCTGGACGCCAGAACGTTGGCCTTGTCGACCGAGCACAGCTTCTTGCCACGCACACGGGCCATGTCGAAGCCGACCTTGGCGATACGGCGGATTTCGCTTTCGCTGTATGGCAGGGTGTCGTAGGACTGACGCTCGCCGTTTTCCAGCTCGCGGGTGCCACGTGGTGCGCCGAAGTAGATGCCGCCGGTCAGCTCACGGACGATCAGAATGTCCAGGCCGGCCACGATTTCAGGCTTGAGGCTGGACGCTTCGGCCAGTTGCGGATACAGGATGGCCGGACGCAGGTTGCCGAACAGGCCCAGTTGCGAACGGATTTTCAGCAGGCCGCGCTCAGGACGAATGTCACGCTCAATGGTGTCCCACTTCGGGCCGCCGACAGCGCCGAGCAGGACTGCATCGGCCGCACGGGCGCGCTCCAGGGTTTCGTCAGCCAGCGGCACGCCGTGCTTATCGATGGCCGCGCCACCGATCACGTCGAAGTTCAGCTCAAAGCCCAGGCTGTATTTATCGTTGGCCAGCTCCAGCACCTTGACCGCTTCGGCCATGATTTCCGGACCGATACCGTCGCCTGGGAGAATCAGAATCTGCTTGCTCATAACATCCTCGGTAGTGTGCGCCGCGCAACGTGCCTTAAGTAAACGCTGCGGGCGGGCAAAAACTTATCGCTCGGCCCACAGCACCAGAACATCGGTGCTGAACGAGCCATCTTGCTCAATCTCGAAATACTCGCGAACTTCGGCGCCCATCGCCTGTTGCAGCTCGCGGATGGCTACCCGCATGGCCTGCGGGGTGCGCATGCGCTCAACCCAGGAAGTGAACTCCAGGCGCAGCCGCTGGCGGCTGTGACTGCGGGTGAACAACCCGGCCTCGCTGACCTGGCGCAGCCACTCGGCCGCCGCATAATCACGCACGTGGCTGGTGTCACGCAGCACTTCGACGCTCTGCAAATAGGTGTCCAGTAACGGGCTGCCCGGCGACATCACATCGACAAACGCCGCCACCCCGCCCGGCTTGAGCACCCGCCGCACTTCACGCAGGGCCAGACCCAGGTCGCTCCAGTGATGCGCCGAGTAACGGCTGAACACAAAATCAAACTCGCCATCGGCGAATGGCAACTGCTCGGCGGCGCCTTGTTGCGTGCGGATATTGCTAAAACCGCGATCCTGCGCGGTCGCCGCGACCACATCCAGCATTTGCCGGGAGAGGTCATAGGCCACGACTTCCCCCACCGAGGCGGCGACATTAAAGCTAACGTGGCCCGCACCGCAACCCAGATCCAGCAGCCGCGCGTCACTGCGCCCGGCCACCTCGGCCTGCAGTAGCGCAAACTCGCTGCCTTGGGCATGCACGGCACTGCTCAGATAGGCAGACGCCTGCTCGCCGAATTGACGCTGGACAACCTGGGTATGCACGGATTGGGTCATGGCCTGGATCCTTGGGTGAAATGCGGTAGGAGCGGCCGGGCGGCGATTCGCTTTAGCAGCGAATAGATTTAGCCGCGAATGGCTCTTCGCGGCTAAAGCCGCTCCTACCACGGGGCAGAACATTAGTTGCAGGTTTTGTCAGTCGCGGAACAACCACGGCTGGCTGGCACGATGCCTGGCTTCAAACGCATGGATGGCATCGGCGTCGACCAGGGTCAGACCGATGTCGTCCAGGCCGTTGAGCAGGCAATGCTTGCGAAACGCATCGACTTCAAAGCTGTAGGTTTTGCCATCAGGACGAGTCACGGTCTGGGTCTGCAGATCGATGCTCAACTGATAACCTGGCTCGGCCTCAACCTGCTTGAACAACTCGTCGACTTCCTGCTCGGTCAGGATGATCGGCAGCATGCCGTTCTTGAAGCTGTTGTTGAAAAAGATGTCGGCATAGCTCGGCGCGATGATGGCGCGAAAGCCGTATTCTTCCAGCGCCCACGGTGCGTGTTCACGGCTGGAGCCGCAGCCGAAGTTTTCCCGGGCCAGCAGTACGCTGGCACCCTGATAGCGCGCGTGGTTAAGCACGAACTCCGGATTGACCGGACGCTTGGAGTTGTCCTGATAAGGCTGGCCCACGTCCAGATAACGCCATTCGTCGAACAGGTTCGGACCGAAGCCGGTGCGCTTGATCGACTTGAGAAACTGCTTGGGGATGATCTGGTCGGTGTCGACGTTGGCACGATCCAGAGGTGCCACAAGGCCGTTGAGCTGGGTAAAGGCTTTCATGCTGGACTCCTTAGTGCTGGATCAATTCGCGAACATCAATGAAACGACCGGTCACCGCCGCCGCCGCGGCCATCGCCGGGCTGACCAGGTGGGTACGCCCACCGGCGCCCTGGCGACCTTCGAAGTTGCGGTTCGAGGTCGACGCACAGTGTTCGCCAGAGCCCAGGCGGTCAGGGTTCATGGCCAGGCACATCGAGCAGCCTGGCTCACGCCATTCAAAACCGGCTTCGATGAAGATCTTGTCCAGGCCTTCTTTCTCGGCCTGCTCTTTGATCAGGCCAGAACCTGGCACCACCATGGCCTGCTTGACCGTGGCGGCAACCTTGCGGCCCTTGGCGATTTCTGCAGCAGCGCGCAGGTCTTCGATCCGCGAGTTGGTGCACGAGCCGATAAACACACGGTCGAGCTTGATATCGGTGATCGGCTGGTTGGCTTTCAAACCCATGTATTTCAGCGCCCGCTCGATAGAGCCACGCTTGACCAGGTCCGGCTCCTGCGCCGGGTCCGGCACATTGTCATCAACGGCCAGGACCATCTCCGGAGAAGTGCCCCAGCTGACTTGCGGCTTGATCTGCGCTGCGTCCAGCTCGACCACGGTGTCGAACACGGCATCGGCGTCAGACACCAGGTCTTTCCACACTTCAACCGCACGGTCCCAGTCCTGGCCCTTGGGCGAGAATGGACGTCCCTTGACGTACGCCAGGGTTTTCTCGTCAGTGGCAACCATACCGACACGGGCACCGGCTTCGATGGACATGTTGCAGATGGTCATGCGGCCTTCGATCGACAGGTCACGGATCGCGCTACCGGCGAACTCAATGGCATGGCCGTTGCCGCCAGCGGTACCGATCTTGCCGATCACAGCCAGGACGATGTCTTTGGCGGTCACGCCGAACGGCAACGTGCCTTCGACCCGCACCAGCATGTTTTTCATTTTCTTGGCGACCAGGCATTGGGTGGCCATCACGTGCTCGACTTCCGAAGTGCCGATACCGTGGGCCAGCGCACCAAAAGCGCCGTGGGTCGAGGTATGCGAGTCGCCGCAGACCACGCTCATACCGGGCAAGGTGGCCCCCTGCTCCGGGCCGACCACATGGACGATGCCCTGGCGCAGGTCGTTCATCTTGAATTCGGTGATGCCGTATTCGTCACAGTTATCGTCCAGAGTCTGGACCTGCAGACGCGAGACCTGGTCGGCAATCGCCTCGATACCGCCCTTGCGCTCGGCGGTGGTCGGTACGTTGTGGTCCGGGGTGGCGACGATCGAGTCTACCCGCCATGGCTTGCGGCCAGCCAGGCGCAGACCTTCGAACGCCTGCGGCGAGGTCACTTCATGGATGATATGGCGGTCGATATAGATCAGCGACGAGCCGTCGTCGCGTTCTTTGACCACATGGGAATCCCACAACTTGTCGTAAAGCGTTTTGCCAGCCATCGGACGGTATCCTCATCAACGTCTTTCTATGCCTTGAGGGCACCTCTAAAAACTACCTGCGTTTTAGAAGCCCCTTGGGTGATCGTGCTCGATGACCCCTTGGCTTGTGCGGACAATGCTATGGAATGTGCTTAAATAACTCCAATTCATAATTTTTATGCTTTGGATAACCAACTGGAATCCGTCGTCATGGATCTCGCCAATCTCAACGCTTTTATTGCTGTGGCCGAAACCAGCAGCTTTTCCGGTGCCGGTGAACGCCTGCACCTGACCCAGCCGGCCATCAGCAAACGCATCGCAGGACTGGAACAGCAACTTGACGTCCGTCTGTTTGACCGCCTCGGCCGGGAAGTCAGCCTGACCGAGGCCGGCCGCGCCCTGCTGCCCCGCGCCTATCAGATTCTCAATGTACTGGACGATACCCGCCGGGCACTGACCAACCTGACCGGCGAGATCAGCGGCCGGCTGACTCTGGCGACCAGCCACCATATCGGCCTGCACCGTCTGCCGCCGGTATTGCGCACCTTTACCCGGCTGTATCCGCAGGTGGCGCTGGACATCCAGTTTCTCGACTCGGAAATCGCCTACGAAGAAATCCTCCATGGCCGCGCGGAACTGGCGGTGATCACCCTGGCACCCACGCCCCACACCCTGGTGCGGGCGGTCGCAGTCTGGGAGGACCCGCTGGACTTCGTCGCCGCCCCGGAACATCCGCTGGCCAACAGCGGGCCGGTAAGCCTGGAAGACATTGTGCGCTATCCGGCGGTGTTTCCCGGCGGAAACACCTTTACCCACCATATTGTCAGCGGCCTGTGCGAGGCCCGCGGCCTGAAGCCGGACATCGCCATGAGCACCAATTATCTGGAAACCATCAAGATGATGGTCTCCATTGGCCTGGCCTGGAGCGTACTGCCGCGCACCATGCTCGACGAACAAGTGGCGCGCATCCCGTTGCCGGGCATACAGCTCAATCGCCAGCTAGGCTACATCCTGCACACCGAGCGCACGCTATCCAATGCCGCCAGAGCGTTCATGGCCCTGCTCGACGCACAAGCCAGCCCTCATTGAAGGGCTACCGGACGCTGAACGATCGAATTACCAGCTTTATTCATACAGGCTCGTGATCTCATGCCCGACCCAATGGACAGTATGGCGTTGCAGTTGTCCGAGCAGCCCCCAAGCCGGGAAGCCCTGCAAGAGACGCTCAGGCAGACCCGCGAACAACTGCAGCTGGCCCTTGAGGCGGCGCAGCTTGGTCTATGGGACTGGCATATCCCCAGCGGCCAGTTGCAAGCCGACCAACGCGCCGCACAATTGCATGGCGGGTCGGCCGAAACGCGATCACAGCCCTGCGAAACGTTCTTTGCACCACTGCCAGAAGTCGAACGACAACGCCTGCTGCACGATTGCCGTACGCTGATCGAAGCTCAGACCCCGCAGTTGCTCAGCACCTACAGTGTCGAATCGGCCAGCGGCAGCCCGCGCCGGCTGGAAACGCGGATACGTCTGCACCGCGATGCCGAGGGTAACCCGCTGCGGCTGCTGGGCATCTTGCGCGACATCAGCGAGCTGGCCCCGGCAAGCGATTTGCAGAACACCCGGGACACTTTTGCCAGGGCGTTCTACTCCAGCCCCGACTCGATCACCATCACAGAGCGCCAGAGCGGCCGCTATCTGGAGGTCAACGAGGGCTTCTGCCAGCTGACCGGCTATCGCCCCGACGAAGTGCTGGGACGTACGGCCGCGCAAATCAACGTCTGGGGCAATGCCGAGCAACGCCAACAGATGATCGCCTACCTGGAGGACCATGGTCGTATCCATCATCGGGAAATGCTCTGGCGCAACAAGTTGGGTGAACAGCTGATCCTCGATATGTGTGTCGAGCCGATGATCCTCGACGGGGTCGATTGCCTGCTGGTTACCGCCCGAGACATCGCCCAGCTCAAGAATGCCCAGGCGCAGATTCAGCACCTGGCCTACCACGATCCGCTGACCAACCTGCCCAACCGCGCGCTGCTCACCGACCGTCTCAACCAGCAGGTTTCGCTGTTGCGCCACCACCAGTTGCGCGGCGCATTGATGTTTCTAGATCTGGACCACTTCAAGCACATCAATGACTCGCTGGGCCACCCGGTCGGCGACAGCGTACTGAAAATCATCACGGCGCGCCTGGAAGCCAGCGTGCGCCAGGAAGACACGGTGGCGCGGCTGGGCGGCGATGAGTTTGTGGTGTTGATCAGCGGCCTGGCAGGCAGCCGCGAACAGGTGACGCGGCAAATCCGCGAACAGGCCGATGCGCTGCGCCAGTTGCTCGCCGAACCGATGTTTCTCGATGGCCATCGCCTGCAAGTCACCCCCAGCATCGGGATTGCGCTGATTCCCGATCATGGCACCCATTCAGCCGACCTGTTCAAGCGCGCCGACATTGCCCTGTATCGCGCCAAGGACTCAGGCCGCAACACCTCGCAGCTGTTCCATCCGCGCATGCAGCAAGCGGCGGTAGAACGCCTGCAACTGGAAAATGATTTGCGCCTGGCGCTGGTGCGCAACGAGTTCTACCTGTGCTATCAGGCCCAGGTCGATGCCCGCAGCCAGCGAATCATCGGCGCCGAGGCACTGGTGCGCTGGCACCATCCTGAGCGCGGCCTGCTCAACCCTGCGCAATTTGTGCCGGTGCTGGAAGAAACCGGGATGATTCTGGAAGTCGGCGGGCGGGTGCTGGAACAGGCCTGCAAAGCCTGCTCGCAGTTGTTGCGGCGCGGCCTGATCGACCGCCATGGCTTCAAAATGGGCGTTAATATCAGCCCGCGACAGTTTCACCAGAGCGACTTCGTCGAGCGTATCGAACATCACCTGCTGACCTGGCAACTGACCGGCAGCATGCTCAAGCTGGAAATCACCGAAGGCATGGTGATTCAGAATATCGACGACACAATTAACAAAATGCAGCGCCTGAAAAAACTGGGCATCAGTTTTGCCATGGACGACTTCGGCACCGGCTATTCATCGCTGACCTACCTCAAGCGCCTGCCGATCGACACACTGAAGATCGACCAGTCATTTGTCCACGACGCCACCACCGACCCCAATGACGCCGAAATAGTCCGCGCAATCATCGCCATGGCCCAAAGCCTGGCCCTGCATGTCATCGCCGAAGGCGTGGAGCACCCTGACCAACTGAGCTTTCTGCAAGAGGCCGGCTGCCACGTGTATCAGGGTTATCTGTTCAGCGAGCCGCTTGAAGACCCGGCCTTCGAGGCCCTGCTACGCCTGCAGGGCCATTTGCAGCCGCTCACCGAGGGCTGACCCTGACAGCGCTCAGGACTGAGGCTGATAACCGAGCAGATCACTGATACGCGCACAATCGGTTTCGCGGCGCAGCAGGCCGAACATCGCAGTGGCTTCAGGGTAGCTCTTGGTCAACAGCACCAGCCACTGCTTGAGGCGGCCAGGGGCCTGCAAGGGTGTCAGCTTGACCAGACACGCCGCCCAGAACTCGCGCAGCATGGGCTGTAGCGCGTCCCAGCTCATCGGCTGCACGGGCTGACCGGCCGCCGCCGCGACGATCTGCTGCGCCAGATCCGGTCGCGCCACCAGACCGCGACCGAGCATGAAGTCCTGTGCACCGCAGACTTCACGGCAGCGTTGCCAATCCTCGACGGTCCAGATTTCGCCGTTGGCCACCACCGGCACCTTGACCACCTCCTGAATGCGGGCGATCCATTCCCAGTGCGCCGGCGGCTTATAGCCATCGACCTTGGTTCTGGCATGCACCACAATGCGCGCCGCACCGCCGTCAACCAGCGCCCTGGCGCAATCCAGAGCCTGATCGGTGTCGGCATAGCCCAGCCGCATCTTGGCGGTGACCGGGATATCGGCAGGCACCGCACGGCGCACATGGCTGACAATGCTGTGCAGTAGCTCAGGCTCACGCAACAAAATGGCACCGCCCCGCGAACGATTGACGGTCTTGGCCGGGCAGCCGAAGTTCAAGTCGAGTACTGGCGCGCCCAACTCGCAGGCAAACGCGGCGTTTTCCGCCAGGCACACCGGGTCAGAACCCAGCAGTTGCACATGCATCGGCACCCCGGATGCAGTACGGGCACCGTTGTGCAGTTCAGGGGCAAGCTTGTGAAAGTAGGCGGCGGGCATCAGCCGTTCGGTGACCCGGATGAATTCGGTCACGCACCAGTCGATGCCACCCATTTGGGTCAGCACATGGCGCAGGATGTCGTCGACCAGCCCTTCCATGGGCGCCAGGGCAATTTGCATGGGTCACACTCGAAAAAAGTCCGGCAGTTTACTGGTCAACGCCGGGATTGGAAATGCCGTCCTGGCGGATCGCTGCGCCGTAACCATCAATGAAACTCTGCGGCATGCGTTTGGGCCGCCCGCTGGACAACTCGATACAGACAAAGGTGGTTTGCGCCCGCAGCAAGGTCACGCCATCGACCGGGCGACGCAACTGAAAGCGCCGGGTCATTTTCAGCCGTTTGTCCCAATCCACGATCCAGGTCGCCAATTGCAACTGGTCATGCTCGTAGGCACTGGCCAGGTAGTCGATTTCATGGCGGACCACCGCCATGGCACGATCGAGCCGACGGTATTCGGTCAGATCCAGGCCCAAATACTGAGAGTGCCGCCAGGCGCAGCGCTCCAGCCAGGTGACGTACACAGCGTTATTGGCATGACCCAGACCGTCGATATCTTCTGCGGCGACGTTCAGATCGATGATGAAGGGCGTTGACTGGTCCCAGACCATGCGTGCTCCTGCGGTAATGGCGTTGATCGCAGGCAGTGTAGCAAGCGCGGCCCAGAGCCGCAGACGGCGTCGGGAGGAAAATCAGGAGGCCAGAAAAACAAAAGGGCCATTCAACATTCGAATGACCCTTGGGCCCGCATAAGCGGAAAATTGTGGCGTCCCCTAGGGGACTCGAACCCCTGTTACCGCCGTGAAAGGGCGGTGTCCTAGGCCACTAGACGAAGGGGACGCAAACCTTCAGTCAGATTCGCAATTGAGCGAACCCGGCAAATTGGTGGAGCTAAACGGGATCGAACCGTTGACCTCTTGCATGCCATGCAAGCGCTCTCCCAGCTGAGCTATAGCCCCGAATTTTACGCCCTGCGGCGGAGCTTGGCTTGCGCCTTACCCAATAACTCTTCATCTCTAAATCTGGCGTCCCCTAGGGGACTCGAACCCCTGTTACCGCCGTGAAAGGGCGGTGTCCTAGGCCACTAGACGAA
>NZ_JANJFL010000039.1:0-41136 GCF_024584215.1 Pseudomonas sp. LJDD11 | reverse complement strand
TTTCATTTCAGTCATGAAACACAGAATAGGGGCGGTTTTTGGGGTTTTAACCCCTATGATCGCTTCGCGGTAGCGCTTTCATCCCCCACCTGAAGGAAGGGGCTTTTCGCGCCAGCTTGGTAAATCCAGGTTGCCATTGAACGAGTCCGCCAGCACCACGTATTCATCGCCTTGCTGGCGGCGACCGGTCCAGGCCGGCAAGCCGGCGACCATCGCGCCCACCTCCTGACGCCCTTCGCGCAGATCGAGCAGCAACACGCTGGCCCCGCCATCACGACCGATGGGCAGCAGGCCGGTGGGTGGATAGCCGTCCTGTTCGCGTAGCTGTTCGAGTTCGAAGGGGTTGGACTCGTATTGCTCGGTGGGGTCTAGGCCATACAGCGCGAAGCTCATCAGTTCTTTGTCGCCATTGCTCAGGGTGGCGATGACGTCGTATTCCAGATAGCCGCCGTTGCAGGTTTTCAGGAACTGGCGGTAGTCGTCGGGCAGGCGGGCGCCAAGACTGCTTTCCAGTTGGGCGATGGCGTCGTCGGTCGCGCCTTCGCGGGTGTCGTCAAGGATGAGGCCGCGGTACTCGGTCATAGGTGGGCTCGTTATGAGTGTTGTATGGATTTTGATGCCGCCCTCGCGAGCGAGCTCGCTCCCGCAAGAGCGGCCAAAACCGGTTATGCCAGGCGAAACGGTGCCGTGTCGATCTGCGCAGGCTGGCCAGTCACCAGGCTCGCGGTCAATTCAGCACTGGCGCAGGCCAGGGTGAAGCCCAGTGCGCCGTGGCCAACATTGAGCCACAGATTGCTCAGCGGCCCTGCCCGGTCGATGATCGGTTTACTGCCAGGGGTCGCCGGTCGCAGGCCGGCCCAAGGGCTGGCAGCGGCCAGCTCAAGTGCCGGGAAGACCTCCAGCGCCTGGCGCTTGAGCTGTGCGATGCGTTTGGGGTCGACCACCGCGCCGGGTTGCCCCATGTCGACCATCGCGGCGATGCGCAGTTCATCGCCAAGCGGTGCGTAGACCACCTTGCGTTCGGCGTCGGTCACGCTCAATTCGGGGCGTTTGCACCCGGCTGGCAGAGCACACGTCAGGCTGTAGCCGCGCAGGCCGTAAAGCGGCAGCGACAGCCCCAAGGGCGCAGTGAGGCGCAGGCTGTCCAGGCCGGCGGCGATGACAAAAGCGTCGGCTTCGACATCCCCGTCAGGCAGACGCACCGCGGTAATCCCGGCGCCGCGACGGACCAACTTCAGGATCGGCTGGCCCAGCAGTAACTGCACATTGGGCAGGCCCTGCAGCATCGAGAACAGGCTTTCACAGAACAGGCGGCAATCGCCGGTGGCCTCGGTCGGCGTGTAGATGCCGCCCGCGATGGAGGACGCTACAGCGGCCAGCGCCGGCTCCAGCGCCAGACACTCGGCCGCGTTCAGCAGACGTTGATCGCTGCCCAGTGAACGCTGGTACTCGACGCCCCCGGCGGCGGCAGCAAGGCTGCTGGCGGTGCGATGCATCACCAGTTTGCCGGTGCGCTTGAGTTTGAATGGCAGCTCGTGTTGTGCCAGCAGCTCATCCAGCAACTGGCGGCTGTGCATCGACAGCTGGAGCATTTCCCAAGTGGTCTGCGCCACCTGGCGGCGGTTGCAAGCCTTGAGAAAGGCGTAGCACCAGCGCCATTGGTCCGGGTCCAGCCGGGGCCGAAAACGCAGCGGCGAATCGGCGTTGAGCAGCCAGCCCGGCAGCTTGGGCAGCACCGCCGGGTCGGCCAGCGGGGTCACGAAGTCATAACTTAACTGGCCGCCATTGGCGAAGCTGGTTTCCCGCGCCACCTGTGGCTGGCGGTCGATCAGGGTCACTTGCACGCCTTGGCGGGCGAGATACCAGGCGCTGGTCAGGCCCACTACGCCGGTGCCGATGATGATTACGTGCATCTCTCACCTCCTGTTATGAGCCGGCCGATTGTGAGCCGATGGCATGCCCCGGCGCCAAGGCGTATAACGGCAGCATCCATAACCTTTGGTAATACGCGTGCGAACACGTCACATCGAGATTTTCCGGGCAGCACATCGCACCGGGTCGCTGACCAAGGCCGCCGAGTGGCTGTGTATCTCCCAGCCGGCGGCCAGCAAACTGCTCGCCCATGCCGAAGCGAGCCTGGGCTTTCGGCTGTTTGATCGGGTCAAGGGGCGCCTGCAACTGACCCGTGAAGGTGAGGCGCTGGTGCCTGCGGTTGAGCGGATGTACCGCGAACTCGAAGAAATCAAACGCCTGTCACGCAGCCTGCGCGCCAACCCACAAGGCCAGCTCAAGCTCGGTTGTATCCCGACCCTGGGCCTGAAGGTGCTGCCGCGCACCCTGGCCGCCACTCAACAGGCCAACCCCGGCGTAACGCTGGAGCTGACCACCGCGCACAGCGAGCAACTCGCCCAGGCGCTGCTGACCCGCGAAATGTCCATGGCGGTGGTGTTCAACCCGCGCCCCTACCCTGGCTTGAAGGCCATTGAAGTGGGCAGCATCGAGCTGGTCTGCGTCGATGGTACGAATGCCAGAACGCCGGTCGCGCTGGATCAGCTCGACCCCGCCAGAGTGATCGCCCTGCCGGCAGAAGACCCGCTGGGCACTCTGGTCCAGACCCTGCTCCCCGAACAAAACAGCGCGCTCAAGGTGCAGACCTATTACGTGGCCTGCGCCCTCGCCCAGTCCGGGGCCGGTGTGGCAATCATCGATGAACTGACCGCCCAGGCGTTGCTGGAGCCGGATCAGCATGCGCGGGCGCTGCTGCCGTCGATCCGTATCAGCGTGGCGGTGCTGGTGCATGAGGCGGCTGTGCTGTCGGTGCTGGAAACGCAGGTTCTGGACCGGCTCAGGGCCGTACTGCAAGCGCGAGACTGATAAATCCAGCCGTTACCTCTGTCGACACACACATTCACCCAAAAATGTATAGAACCAATGTGCCATCACTTGGTCTGTGTTGAGTCTCCAGCGCCAGCAAAGCGCCATTACCGCAATGATCAGGCGTGAGGCGGTGTTGTGCCTGCTGCCAGGCGCGGCGCAGGACATTGAGCGTCATGAACGCCTATTCGATAAGAAACCGCTCTGCCACCCCGTTAAACCTTCAGGGGTTTGCACTCCGGGCTCCATTCAGGAAATCAACATGCAAGATAAACGCTCGAATTTTCTAAGTGACATCAGCGTCAGGTCCAAACTGATCCTGGGTTTTTCGCTGCTCATGTGCATGATCCTGTTGATGACCTACACCGGTTGGTATGCCACCGACACCCTGCGCGACCGCAGCGAGCGGATGATCGATATCGCCACGTTCAGCACTGCGACCCGCGATATGCGCATTGAGCGGCTGGTCTACCTCACCAAAGCCGATGACGTGCAGGCCGCAAAGTGGCAAGCCAAGATGGACGAAACCACTCGCCACCTCACCAGCATCGCGCCGAACTTCCAGTCGCCGGCCAATATTCAGTTGCTGGCCGACGCAGATGGCAACCTCAATCACTATCGCGGCTTTTACAACCAGGCGGTCGCCGCGACCCGCGAGCGCGAGGCGTCACGCCTGGCGGCTACCGGGTTGGCAGAGGCGGTCAATGCCGAACTCAAGCGTCTTGCAGCCATCGCCAATGCCGAAACCGGCACGCCACAAAGCCGTGCGGCGCTGACCGAGACCTTTCTCGCCACGCAGAAGATGCTCGCAAGCTTTAGCAGCTATACCGCACTCCCCAGCCCGGCGACGGACGCCGAGGCACACAAGGCAATCGCTGAAGTGATGGCCTTGGTCAACAGCCTCACCGGCACCGCCATACCGGCCCGCGACGTGCAGCAGCTAAGCGCTGAACTGCAACGGTACGAAGCGCAGCTCAACACCATGGTGGCGACCCAGGCCCGTATCGACCAGGCCCAGGCGGGGATTACGCTGACTGTCAGTAATCTGCTGGACATCGCCGGCAAGATGACCGCCATACAGCGGCAGAACCGCGAAGACGATGTCGCCAGCGTCAGGCAGATGCTGGGGCTGTGGATGGTCCTGGCATTGATCTGCGGCATCGTGGCCGCCTGGCTGATTACCCGCTCGATCGTGACCCCGCTCAAGGAGACTGTCGCCATCGCCGAGAAGGTGGCAGACGGTGATTTCACCGCCACGGTGGTGGTCAACCGCAAGGACGAACTGGGCGCCCTGCAGTCGTCCATGCAGCGCATGACCGTGGCCCTGCGCGGGCTGGTCAGCGAGGTCAAACACGGCATCATTCAACTGGCCAGCGCTGCCGAGGAGCTGTCGGCGGTGACCGAGCAAACCAGCGCCGGGGTCAACTCGCAAAAGGTGGCAACCGACCAGATCGCCACGGCCATGCAACAGATGACCGCCACCACCCACGACGTGGCACATAACGCCAGCCAGGCGGCCAAGTCCGCTGTCAGCGCCAGTGACAAGGCCGCGCAGGGCGACAAGGTGGTCAGTCAGGCCGTCGAACAGATCGAAACCCTGTCCAGTGATATGCAAGTGACCAAGGAGGCAATGACTGAGCTGCGCGCCAACACCGAGAGCATCGGCGGCGTGCTGGACGTGATCAAGGCGGTGTCTGACCAGACCAACCTGCTGGCCTTGAACGCCGCCATCGAGGCCGCGCGCGCCGGGGAAGCCGGCCGCGGCTTTGCGGTGGTCGCTGACGAGGTTCGCGGGCTGGCGTTGCGCACGCGGACCTCAGCCGACGAAATCGCTCAGCTCATCGAACGCCTGCAAGCCAGCACCCATCAGATGACATCGGCGCTGGAGCAGAACATCGCGCTGACCGGTAAAAGCGTCGAGCACTCCCGCGATGCGCGCACCATGCTTGGCAGCATCATCGAGTCGGTCAGGGATATCGAGCGGATGAACGAGCAGATTGCTTGCGCCTCGGAACAACAAAGCTCGGCTGGCGCAGAAATAGCCCGCAGCGTGACCGAAGTACGGGACATCTCGGATCAGACCGCAGCGGCCAGCGAAGAAACCGCCTCCTCCAGCATGGAGCTGGCAAGAATCGGCGTACAACTGCAAGCGATGGTCGAGCGCTTCAAGGTGTAATGGCTGGCAACCATGGGACCTGCAGGAGCGGATTTATTCGCGAAGCTTCAGCCGCTAATTCGCCGCTAAAGCGGCTCCTGCAGGTCCTGATGGCCAACCATCACCGCCCGCTTCAGAGGCCGGTCGGCCCCGGCATCAGCTCATATGGATGCTGCCAGCCCGGCAGCTCCTGAATGCGCTTTTTCCAGGCCTGGATATGCGGATAAGCCTCCATCGACAGCCCGGTTTCTTCAGGCATGAACACATAACCGGCCAGCGACAGGTCAGCGATGGTCACACGCTCGCCGACCAGCCATGGCGTCTTGCTCAGGTGGGTATCAACCACCTGATAGGCCGCTGCAGCGCGGTCACGCAGAAAACGCGTCACTTCAGTGTCACCGGTTTTCTGGATGCCATACAAAAAGCGCAGCGTGGCGTAGTAGCTGGTGAATTTGTGATTGTCGAAAAGCATCCAGCGCCAGATTTCCTGTTTTTCTTCCGCCGTGCGGCCGCCAAACTGGCCGGTGTAATCGGCCAGGTAGTCGAGAATCAGCGCCGACTGGGTGAGGCTTTTGCCCTGATGCTCCAGTACCGGGACTTCGCCCTGTTCGTTGACCGTATCGCGCCACTGCCGGGTGCGGGTCTGGCCGTTGAGAAAGTCGACGAACACCGGTTGCCAGGTCTGCCGGGACAGCGCCAGAAACAGCGCGACCTTATAAGCGTTGCCTGATAGGGCAAAGCAGTGCAGTTTGAATTCGGACATTTTCCCGCCTTATCGTTATTGATCCCTGAGCATTGCATAACAATGCCAGCACAGTATCAGGGCTATAAAGACTACAGACCAGCACCAAGCCGTAACCACACTAATCACTGCCTGCGCCCGACCAGCGCCGCTCCCGCACAGGCCGCGGCAATCGCCGCCACTCCGGCACACTGCAACAGGCTCAAGGCCTCGCCCAGCACCAGCCAGCCGGCCAGCGCGGCCATGGCCGGTGAAGCACTGAGCAGAATGCCGAACACCTGCGCCGGCAAATGGCGCATGGCGTACATGTCCAGCAGGTAAGGCACCATGCTCGACAACAGCGCCACACTCAGGCCAATCGCCAATACCCAAGGTTGCAATAGCTGCTCACCCGCCTGCACCACGCCCAGCGGCGCGCCAAACAGCGCCGCCACCAGCATGCCCGAAGCCACCGCCTGCTTGCCGTGGATGGCCACCCGGGTGCCAAGCTTCACATACAACCCCCAGGCCGCCGCCGCGCCCAAGGCGTAGGCAATGCCACGCGGATCAAGCCCTTGCTGGCCACTGCCCCAAGGCAGCAACACCAGGCCGAGCAGCGACAGGCCGATCCAGAGTAAATCGATCCGCCGCCGCGACGCCAGCAAGGCCACCGCCAGCGGCCCGACCACTTCGATGGACACCGCCACGCCCACCGGAATGTAGAGCATGGCGCGGTAGATCAGCAGGTTCATCGCCCCCATCATCACCCCGTAGCCGATCAGGCCCGGCAGGTTGGCGGGTTGCCAGATCCGCCAGGGCCGCAGCAGCACCAGCATGACCAGCGCCGAGATGCCCAGACGCAGTGCCGCGACACCTTCCGGACCGACCAGAGTGAAAATGGATTTGCCCACCGCCGCGCCGGTCTGGACCGAAATGATCCCCAGCATGGCGGCAAGAATGGAAGTGCTTTGCAGGTTCACGGAAAACTCCAGCCCAAGTGCGTGGCAGGATTCTAGGCTTTGCCGTGCGGGCGGTTTGCTGTATATCGCTGCGCAGGACGAGTGAATTGCTTGATTTAGGCCGTAAAAATGAATGAATCACCCAAGCGTGCGCTGGACAGCTTCGATCAGGCAATCCTGCGCATGCTGCAACAGGACAACAAGACCTCCCAACGCGTGATTGCCGAAGCCATCGGCCTGTCGACCCCGGCAGTGCAACGGCGCATCGCGCAACTGGAAGACAGCGGCGTGATTGTCAGCAACACCGCCGTGATCGCCCCGGAGAGCGTCGGCCAGCAGATCACCGCGATTGTCGAGTCACGCCTGTGCGACGACCGCGCCGTGGTGATGAACCGCGCCAAACGCTACTTCGCCGGGGTAAGTGAGGTGCAGCAGTGCTATTTCGTCAGCGGCGGGGTGTCGTTCATCATCGTCATGCTGGCCCGGGACATCGCGCATTTCGATCAACTGGTGCAGCAGCATTTTGCCGGGAATGAGGATATTCATACCTACCGCACACTGATTGTGCTGGACAAGGTCAAGGTGGGGCTGACGGTGCCGTTATAGATGGCGGCGCAAAGCCTTCACCAGCCTCCTCTCTTTCATAGGAAATGAAAATCTTGAATACCCAGCAATGGCTTGCCCTGTTTGAATCGGCATTTCGCGAGATGGATAAAAACCTTGAACAGGTGTTGCTGCTCAGCAGTTGCCGCGAACACTGGATTCAGGCGCAAATCAGTCTGCATGCCTGGTCTGTTCATGGCGTGGACATATGGACAGACCTGCCCATCGGTAACCGACGCAAGGCTGATCTGTATTCGCTCAACGAGGCTGAAGAGCCGGTGATGGTCGCGGAGGTCAAATGCCTGGGAGACTTGTATCAGGCCAAATGTCTGGATGGCGCGTGGTCGGTTCGGGCTGATATCGAGCGGCTACGCTCGTTCCCGTGTCCAGCGCGGCTGTTCGTGCTGGTAATTGCCAAAGACGGTCCGGAAACAGCAATCGGTCGACGTCTTCGTGAGGACGACTGGGACATCACAGAGCCAAGCACCGATGTCGAGTTGGGCCACGCCCGCATTCGTATGTGGTCTCTGTAGGAGCGAGCTTGCTCGCGAAAGGGCCAGTGAACCCACAGCCTCTGTTGTGAATGTCACGCCGCCTTCGCGAGGTCGCTCCTACAGGTTGAACACCCTCAAGGTTTCAGATCCGGATCGCTGTCCTGATTGTCCTGCCCCAACGGGTCGATATCGTCCGGATTGCGTGGATCCTGGCGCGTGTCGATGCCCGGTGCCGGGGCCAGTTGCAAGACCTCGTTGGTGTAGGCCCAAGTCTTTTGCACCTCATCGGGGCGGTCGTTCAGGTGAAAACCATACGAGGGGATAATCTGTTTGATCTTGCTCTGCCAGGCCGGGGTGGCGAGCTGGTCCTTGAACACTTTGCCCAGCAGGTCGAGCATGATCGGCGGTGCAGTGGAGGCTCCTGGCGAGGCGCCCAGCAGGCCGGCGATACTGCGGTCAGCCGAGACCACCACTTCGGTGCCGAGTTTGAGTACCCCGCCCTGGTCTTGATCCTTCTTGATGATCTGCACCCGCTGGCCAGCCTGCCACAGGCGCCAGTCTTCCTTCTTCGCCTGCGGAAAGTAGGTTTGCAACGCGGCAAAGCGATCATCGTCGGACTGGATGACCTGGCCGATCAGGTATTGCACCAGGTCAAACTCACGTACGCCGACCCGCACCATCGGCCAGGTGTTATGCAGGTTCATGCTGCCGACCAGGTCAAACAGTGAACCTTGCTTGAGAAACTTGGTGGAAAAGGTCGCAAAGGGTCCAAACAGAATCATGCGCTTACCGTCCAGCACGCGGGTGTCAAGGTGCGGCACAGACATCGGCGGTGCGCCGGTGGCGGCGATGCCGTAGGCCTTGGCCATGTGCTGCTGGGCGATGGTCGGGTTGTCGGTCACCAGAAACGAGCCGCCCACCGGGAAACCGGCATAGGCTTTGGCTTCTTCGATACCGGACGCTTGCAACAGCGGCAAGGCTGCACCGCCCGCCCCGACGAACAAAAACTTCGCGTCGGTGGCGCCGCTAGTACCGTCCTTGAGGTTTTTGTACTCCACGTGCCAGGAGCCATCGGCGTTGCGGGTGATGTCACGCACTTCGGTCGACAGCTTCAGGTCGAAGTTGGGTCGGCTCTGTAAGTAGCCCACATACTGGCGGGTGATTTCACCGAAGTTGACGTCGGTGCCAATCGGCGTCCAGGTCGCGGCCAGCTTCTGGCTCGGATCGCGGCCTTCCATCATCAGCGGCACCCATTGGCGAATCTGCGCCGGGTCTTCGGAATACTGCATGGGCCGGAACAGCGGGCTGGCTTGCAGCGCCTCGTAGCGTTTCTTGAGAAAACGGATGTTGTCGTCCCCCCATACGAAACTCATGTGCGGCGTGCTGTTGATGAACGAACGCGGGTTCTTCAACACGCCCTGCCTGACCTGCCAGGCCAGGAACTGCCGGGTGATCTGGAACGATTCGTTGATCTCCACCGCCTTGGTGATGTCGATCTTGCCGTCCTTTTCAGGCGTGTAATTCAGCTCGGCCAACGCCGAATGCCCGGTGCCGGCGTTGTTCCAGCCGTTGGAGCTTTCCTCGGCGACCTTGTCGAGGCGCTCGACCATTTCCATCGACCAGCCCGGCTCCAGTTCATTGAGCCACACAGCCAGGGTCGAGCTCATGATCCCGCCACCCACCAACAGCACATCCACACGCCGGGTCTCGGCGGCTTGTGCACTGAGCAGGCCACATGCGAATGCGGTCAATGCCCACTTCAGCCCGGTTTGGTACTTCATATCTGCTCCCGCGAGGCCTTGGCCCCTGTCTGAATACTCCGCCAGCCACGAGGCGGCTGGCTGATGAGCCAGGACACGACATCGGGCGCCAGCACGGGCTGCTGACAAGCAATCAGTGCACATCGGGCCAGCCCTCGCTTGATGGTTCGAGGCACAAAGGCGATCGCAGTTCAACCCGTCGGCCAAGCGGGCGCTTAACGGCACCTGGTTGTATCAGCCAAGTAACACGGCGCGTACCGCAGACCATTTATCCGCCGGGCGATCAGCCGGTTGAACCTCTGCACCGGCGCAATGGCCTTCTGTTTTGTGAGCGGCAACAGCAATATTTCGGAGGCCACATGAACAACACTCCCCGGGAACCGCGTCAGGATTCCAAGCAACCTGAACATACCGGCGAAGCCGAACGCGACAACGACGCCCTGCGTCCGGACGGCTCGACCGGCACGCAGCACGACTCGACCGCGCAGAAAACTGCGCGCGGCAAGGGCAAGCCGCCGGGTACTCGTTGAACCCGATGAGCCTTTGACCGTCTTATCAGGGCGACCCAACTGCCTTTGTGGAGGCCCTGATGAAGTGTTTGAGCGCCGTATTATTGGCCTGTCTGAGCAGCGCTGCGCTGGCCGCCCCACCCGCGCTGGACCTGCCCAGCTGCAACCTGGCCGAGCAACGCGCTTTGCCTGGGGAAACCGGTGGCTCGGTAAAAGATGTCGGCCACGCACATATCTCGGAACGCGCCAATGTGCTGGTGGCCGACATCGGTGCTTCGCGCAAGGCCCGGCACATTACCCAGGATCAGGCGGCGAAGCTGACCAAACGGATTGAATCAGTGCGTGCGCAGACCGAAGGGTTCGTCAAGCAACAGGGGTTTCTCAGTGCAGGAGAACGGGCCAGTTTTGACCGGGAATTTGATGCGATAGCCCACAAGCTGTGCAAGCCTGCGTGATCGCAGACACCCGCAAGAGCGGCTTTAGCCGCGAAGATTCAGCGTCAGAAACCTTTCGCAGCCAAAGCCAACACTATGCCCATGTGGGAGCGAGCTCTGCTCGCGAAGAGGCCAGTAAAAACATTACATCTGCTGTGAATGTGCCGCCGTCTTCGCCAGCAGAGCTGCCTCTCACCGAGATGTGTGTACTTAACCGAACAGTATTGAAGCTAAAGCGGCTCCTACAAGGTAATACCCCGGCCTAACCCACCTTGAACATCGCGACCTTCTCGCTCAGGCGGCTGGCCAGTTCGGCCAGTTCGCTGCTGGCCGAGGCCACTTGCGACGAACCGCTGGCGGTGTGGACGGTCAGTTCGTGAATACGGCTGATGTTCTTCGAAACGTCCTCGGCGACGCTGCTTTGTTGTACCGCCGCACTGGCGATCTGCGCGTTCATGTCGTTGATCGCGCCTACCTCATGGCTCACTTTGGCCAGCGCCGCCTGGGCGTTACGGGTCTGCTCCACGGTGCGGGTGGCCAGTTCGCAGCTGTTGCGCATGTTCTGCGCGGCGGCCTCGGTGCCGCTTTGCAGGGTGCTGATCATTTCACGGATTTCCTGGGTCGACTGCTGGGTGCGGTTGGCCAGCGAGCGCACTTCATCGGCCACCACCGCAAAGCCGCGACCGTGCTCGCCGGCCCGCGCCGCTTCAATCGCAGCGTTGAGGGCCAGCAGGTTGGTCTGCGCGGCAATCGAGTTGATCACCTCAATCACCGACTCAATGTTTTCACTGTCGCGCGACACCTGCTCGACCGTGTCGGTGGTCTGGGTCAGGGTGACTGCCAATTGCTCGATCGATTGCGACGTATCAGTCACCAGGCGGTTACCGCTCTCCACCCCGACATCCGCCTGTTTGGTTGCACTGGCGGCCTGCACGGCGTAGCCAGAGACTTCATTGACGGTCGACGCCATTTGCGTGATGGCGGTGGCAATCTGCTCGGCTTCGCGGGTCTGGCGGCTGATGTGTTCGTTGTTCTGTGCCGAGGTGGCGGTCAGTTGCGCCGACGCATGACTGACCTCGTGGGCGGCGGCACGCACTTGGGTAATGGTCTGCGACAAACGCGCCAGCGCAGACTTGAGCACGCCCATGACGCTGGCCGGGTGCCGGGTGGTCAGGTTTTGCTGCAAATCACCGGCCGCCAGGCGCTCGATCGCTTGCGCCACCTCGGTCGGTTCGGCGCCGAGGGTCGAAGTCACAAAGCCGATGATCTGCCGGGCCAGCAGGATACTCAGCAACAACGCCACACCGCTGGCCAGCAGCATCAGGCCGCGAAACGAACTGGCGGTGTCCTGCACGTCGTTGAGCTTGGCCCTGATCAGCACTTCTTCCGAGTCGATCAGCGCGTTGACGCGCTTGAGCCACTCGCTATACAGGCCAGCGGTGCGTTGCAGCAACAGTGCCTGACTGGCGGCGATATCACCGCTGCGGCGCAGCTCGATCAGGGTCTTGGCCGAGGCCTGGGTCTGCTGTTCGATGTCCTTGATCGCCGCCAGCAGCTTGCGCTCCTCCGGGGTCACGTCGCGGGTGCTGAACAACTGATCCATGCTGACCGCAGCGTCAGCGTAGGCCTTTTCCAGACGGCTGATTTCGGCCAGATGCAGCTCCAGGCTCTGGTTGTTATCGACCAGCACCGCATCGCGGATGGCAATCGCCCGATCGTGCACGCTGCCCCGGAAATTGATCGCATAACGCTGCACCATTGCGGCGTTGTCGCTGACATTGGCCAGGGTGCTGTCGATGTAGCCGACGCGCTGAATCCCCACCGCGGTAATCATCAGCAGCAGCGAGACAATCGCGCCGAAACCGAGGCCGATGCGGGTCGAGAGGGCAAGAGGTTTTTTCATTCGCAGGACTCGGCTGGGCGTCAGGGGAGAAAGATCACGTATATCAGAGTGACATCACTCTACCAAGCGACCATAGCCGATAGCGAAAAGAAATCTGTCATTAATATTTCTTAATGACCCCATAGCTGAACTTGACCTGCCCTGGCATGCATCGGTCGGCGGCGGCCGTAATGATCAGAACTGCGTCACCACCGTCACCCCGGCAGTTTCAAAGCGGTCCATATTGACCAGCGCGTCAATCGACTGCTCCAGGCTGATGGTCTTGCCCACCAGTTTTTCGGGAGCCAGTTTGCCGGAGCTGATCATGTCGAGCATCGCGCCATAGCGGTGCGCCTGCATGCCGTGGCTGCCATAGATTTCCAGCTCATGGGCGATCACCTTGCTCATCGGGATGGCTGGCGTGCTGTGGTCGGCGAGCATCAGCCCGACCTGCACGTGCTTGCCGCGGCGGCGCAGGTTGTTGATGGAGTTGAAACAGGTGGTCGGGTGGCCTAGGGCATCGAGTGACACATGCACGCCGCCGCCGCTGATGTCCTGCACCGCTTCGGTGACGTTGGCCACCTGCCGGGCATTGACCGTGGCCACCGCCCCCAGCGAACGCGCCAGGGCCAGTTTGTGGTCGGCAATGTCGATGGCAATCACGTTGGCACCAATCGCGTGGGCGATCATCACCGCCGACAGCCCCACCCCGCCACAACCATGCACCGCCACCCATTGCCCGGCGCTGACCTTGCCCTGATCGACCACCGCGCGGAACGAGGTGACAAACCGGCAGCCAAGGCTGGCTGCGGTGGCGAAATCCATGCTCTCTGGCAGCGCCACCAGGTTCAGGTCGGCCTGATGAATGCCGACATATTCGGCAAACGACCCCCAGTGGGTGAAGCCCGGCTGGAACTGGCTGTAGCACACTTGCTGGTTGCCGCTGTTGCACTCCGGGCACGCGCCGCAGCCGCCCACGAACGGCACAGTGACGCGATCACCGACTTTCCAGCGGGTCACGTGCCGGCCCACTGCCGCGATGACACCGGCCAGCTCGTGGCCGGGGATGTGCGGCAACTGGATATCCGGGTCGTGGCCCTTCCAGCCGTGCCAGTCGCTGCGGCATACACCCGTGCCGAGCACTTGCACCACGACACCGTGCGCCTCAGGCGTCGGGTCATCGACCGTCATCAGCCGCGGGGCGGCGTTAAAGGCTTCATAGACAACAGCTTTCATGGCAATTCCTCAAGCGGGTGACAGGTCATGACGATGCGAAGAATTATGACCAAACGGCCTGAAATTACTTTTCAGATTACCGTTGACGATCGCGCCCAACTGAAAATAGCCTTCAGTCAACCAGGCAAAAATGAAGAGACCCTCCATGCTGAACCCCCTCGACAAGCTGGATCTTGCAATCACTGACCGCCTGCAACGTGATGGTCGATTATCGAACGTCAAACTCGCCGAGCAGTTGGCAATGAGCGAAGCCTCGTGCTGGCGCAAGCAGAAGCGCCTTGAAGACAGCGGCGTGATCGAGGGTTATCAGGCAATCCTCAATCGCAAGAAACTCGGCCTCGGCGTCATGGCCTTCGTGCAGATTTCCTGCGCCGACCACAGCGAAGAAACCACCGCGCAGTTCGAAAAAATCATTGAGTCGGCCCCGCAGGTGCTGGCCTGCCACAACACCACCGGCGAAGCGGACTTTCTGTTGCAGGTGGTGGCCCGTGACCTGGACCACTACAGCCGCTTCGTCGAGAAGGTGCTGCGCAAATTGCCGGGGGTGACCAGCATTCGTTCGAACCTGTCGCTGCGCGAGCTGAAAACCACCAATCGCTTGCCGGTGACTGACCTGCTGAACATCTGAACAGCACCGCAAGATCGTTCAAGACAGCGCCGTGAGCTCTATAGCACCATCGCTGCCCCGCCCGCTTTGAAGGTTGTGATACACGTGTTGAATACGATGCTGGTTGATTGCAACGCCAACCGGGCGTTCTACAAAGGCGCGATGGCGGTGCTGCCACTGTCGTTTGCCTGCGCCCCCTGGGGTTTGCTGGTCGGCTCGCTGGCCATCGGTGCCGGTTTCAGCCCGCTGCAAGGCCAGAGCTTCTCGCTGATTGTGTTTGCCGGCGCGGCGCAACTGGTGGCGATCGGCATGATCAAGAGCGGCGCCAGCTTGCTGTCGATCCTGATCACCACCCTGCTGCTCACCTCGCAGCATCTGCTGTACGCCCTGCATATGCGCCCGAGCATCGCCCCCCTGTCATCACGCTGGCGACTGGGCCTGGGCTTTCTGCTCACCGATGAGTTCTTTGCCCTCAACAGCCAGCAACGCAGCGCGGCCTTTGACCGCTGGTATGCCCTCGGGGCGGGTTTTACCTTCTACGTGGCGTGGAACATCTTCACCCTGATTGGCCTGCTGCTGGGCCGCAGCATTCCAGACCTTGAGTCGCTGGGCCTGGAGTTTTCGATTGCCGCGACCTTTGTCGCGCTGGTCACCCCCTTGGTCAAATCGGTGCCGGTGGTGGTCTGCGTGGCGGTGTCGCTGATGTGTTCGGTGTGGTTTTCCTGGCTGGGCTGGCAATCGGCACTGGTGCTGTCGGGGGTGGCCGGGATGCTGGCCGGCTTCAGCGTCAAATGCCTGATGCAGGACACGACGGAGCGTCAGCCATGATCTGGGTGGTGATTGTGGGCATGGGTGCGATTGTGTTCTTCAACCGCTATGTGTTTCTTGAACCGCGCCTGCCGCTGCGGCTGGGCAAACACACCCGTGATTTTCTCGGTTTCGCGGTCCCGGGGATGCTCACTGCGATCTGCGGCCCGCTGATTTTCATGCCCGGCCAGCAACTGGACCTGTCGCTGTTCAACCCGTACCTTGTCGGCAGCCTGTGCGCGATCATCTGCATGCTCTGCACACGCCGGGTACTGACCAGCGTGGTGTTGAGCATGGGCGTGTTTTACTTGCTGCGCTGGCTGGGCTGACAGGATCTGTATGACGCTAAACGCTGAACAGACACGCTTCTGGCAATCCCCGGTACTGGGCGGGGTCGAGCTGCTGCGCGCGCAGTATGTGCAGCAGAAATTCGCCCCCCATGTGCATGACAGCTTCGTCTTCACGGTCATCGAGTCCGGGGCCCAGCGGTTCAGGCATCGTGGCGCTGACCACCTGGTGAGCACCGGCGGTATGGTGCTGATCAACCCGGATGAAACCCATACCGGCGCCACCGCCCATGAACAAGGCTGGCGCTATCGGGGCTTCTACCCGCAGCAGGTGCAACTGGCCGGGATCCTCGCGGAGCTGGACATTGCCTGCCCTGGCACGGCGGGGTTTGCATCGAGCGTCGTGATGGACACCGAGGTGGCTGCGGCGTTTTTGCAGGTTCATCGGCTGGCTGAACAGCAGGCCAGCGCCCTGCAATTGCAAACGCTGTGGCGCGAAGCGGTGTTCAGCTTGTTCAAGCGCCATGCCCGCCTCGGTTCGGCCTTGCAGCCTGGCAAAGAACCGCTGGCAGTGCGCCGTGCCCAAGAACTGTTGCTGGCCCGCCTGGCCGACCCGCCGTCGCTGCAAGCGCTGGCCGCGGAGGTCAACCTGTCGCCGTTTCACTTTGCCAGGGTGTTCAGCGCCGCCACCGGCGTCAGCCCGCACCATTGGCTGATGCAGCAACGCCTGGCCGGTGCACTGAACCTGCTCAGAAGCGGCGCGCTGCCAGCGGTGGTGGCGGCCGAACTGGGCTTTGCCGACCAGAGCCACCTGACCCGCCAGTTCAAACGCGCCTACGGCATCGGGCCGGGCGCGTTTCGGGCCGGGCTGGCCGGCACACGTTAGCCTTGCGGCAAGCGGTATGGGTCAGAACAGGTTGACCGGATAATCGATGATCACCCGATACTCATCGGTGTCACGCTGCATGTCGGTGCGAAACACGCCATAACGCAGTTGGGTGTTCAGCCCCTTGGCCGGGCCGCTCTGTACCACGTAGCCCAGGGTTGCGTCGCGGGCCCATTCCTGCCTGTCGCCGGTGGCGGTCTTGATGTGATCGCCATTGTAGTAGGTCGTACGGAACGTCAGCCCCGGCACGCCCAACCCGGAGAAGTCATAGGCATAGCGCACTTGCCAGGAACGCTCGCCGGCCCGCTGGAACTTGCCCGACATGGTTTCGGTGATGAAGTTACTGGTGGTGCCGGCCCCTTCGTTGACCCACACCGCATCGCTGTCACCGTTGACCTGCTGATAACCGGCACCAAACAGATGACCGCCCAGTGCGTAGGTGAACAAGATACTGCTCAAGCGGCTGTCAACTTCACCACGGGTGCGACCATTACCGTAATAACCGCTGCTGTAGTAATCCGGGTCATTGCCATTGGCGCCGGACGAGCTGTTATTGTAATGACGAATATCGGTGGTCAAACGACCCGGCCCCAGCGGCAAGGTGTAAACGGCACCGAGAAAGTGCTGATTATAAAAATCTTCCAGTTGCGCGAAGTAATACTGCAGGCTCAGATCCGGTGTCGCTTTATAAGTACCACCGGCATACAGAAACTGGTTTACATGGGTGCTGCGGGCAGTGTTGATACCGGGGTTGACCGGGTCGACGGTGGCGTTGGAACCGGCGATCGACAGCCCTTCCCAGTCGGTCGAACCACGTTCCTTGACATGGTCGATGCGCCCTGCTGTGAGGGTCAGTTTGTCGATGTCTTTCGACTCCACCTGAAAGCCATTGAAGGTCTGAAACACCAGGCGATCACTGGCGATCAGAATCGGCAGGCGGGGCTGCAACGTACCGTAGCGAAACTCGGTCTTACCGATGCGCGCCTTGAGCGTCGGGCCCAGGCTGGCGAAGTCGTCCACCGCCCGGCCGTCGCTGTCGGTGGGGAAAATATTGCCGTTGCTGGCACTGCTGGTGGGGTTGTAATGACGGCCCTTGCCCGAGTCCAGACGAATGCCGAGCATGCCCACCGCATCAAGACCAAAACCGATCGGCCCTTCGGTAAAACCGGAGCTGTAGTTGAGCACGAAGCCCTGCCCCCATTCCTGGGTGTAGTTGGGATCGGCCGCACCATCGCGATTATCGACCTGGCTGAAAAAGTTGCGCACCAACAACGTGGCGTGACTGTCGTCGATAAACCCTGCTGCCTGGCTTTGTTGTGCAATACATAATGCCAATAGACCCAACGAATATTTTTTCATCGTGGACTCCCCGCCCCATTATAAGAAGTTTGTACTGGCAGGCTGCGCGAACGCAGCAAAGTGGAAATATCCGCCTGTTATGTAATAGATAAGTTGCCGGTTGGTCCTGGCTTGTCAGCGGTATTTACACGCTACTCAGGCAGCGCTGGGCAGCGTTAAGACAAAGTTCTTCTGATTGGATAGGAAACACTTATGACCGGAAAACCGCGAATGTCATAAGTCGTGCTTATCACCCCACCTGCAAAGCCTCTTGGCCCTGCCCGCTGCGCGCTGGATAGAGTGGCGTCATTCCTGCATTTTTGCGCCAGCCGCCAAAGGGCCCAACGATGGATCAACACCGTATCAAAGACCTGATCGACCTTATTGGTGCGTCAGACCTGACCGAACTGAGCCTCAGCGAAGGCGGCAGCCACCTGCACCTGGCGCGCCACGGCCGCCGGGCTGAAACCCGCAGCGCGCCGCTGCACTCATCCACCGCCGCCCCTCAACCCACCCAGGCCCCGAGCGCCTGCTCGGGCACTGAGGCCACGCCGCAGCCCTCCATCGCCGCCACCCACGAAGAGGTGCCCTCGCCCCTGTATGGCGTGCTGCACCTGACGCCCTCGCCTGATGAACCGGCGTTCGTTCAGCCGGGCGATACCGTCAGCGCCGGCCAGACCCTGTGCATTGTCGAGGCCATGAAAATGTTCCATCAGGTCAGCGCGCCGGCGGCCGGCACGGTTAAAACGGTGCTGGGGCAGTCCGGCACGGAAGTCGAACGCGGCCAGCCGCTGTTTCACATCGTCACGGCAGGATGACCAACATGTTCGATACCGTTCTGATCGCCAACCGGGGCGAAATCGCCCTGCGCATTCAGCGCGCCTGTCATCAACTGGGCCTGAAGACCGTGATGGTCTACTCCCAAGGCGATGCCGGCGCGGCCTATCTGCAACATGCCGACCAGGCGCTGTGCATCGGTCCTGCGGCCCCCGGACAAAGCTATCTGGACAGTCGGGCTGTTATTTATGCCGCGCTGGCCAGTGGTGCCCAGGCCGTGCATCCGGGCTATGGCTTTTTGTCGGAGAACGCCGCCTTCAGCCAGGCCGTGAGCGATGCCGGCCTGACCTTCATCGGCCCGGACGCCGCGTGCATCCGGCGCATGGGCGACAAGGTGGCGGCCAAACGCGCCATGCTTGAGGCCGGCGTACCCTGCGTACCCGGCCCACAAGGGGCGCTGCCCGAGGAGCGCGAGCGCATTGAAGCGATTGCCCTGGAGATCGGCTACCCGGTGATCATCAAGGCTGCCGGCGGCGGTGGTGGCCGGGGCATGCGTGTGGTGCACAGTGCCGCCGAGCTGCTGCCTGCCGTCAGCCTGACCCGCGAAGAAGCCCGCCGCGCCTTTGGCAACCCCGAGCTGTACATGGAGAAATTTCTCGGCCACCCGCGCCATGTCGAGATCCAGGTGTTGTGCGACCGCCACGGTAACGGTGTGTGGCTGGGCAGCCGCGACTGCTCGCTGCAACGTCGTCACCAGAAGGTGCTGGAAGAGGCACCGGCACCGGGTATCGATGCCCAGGCACTGGCGCGGGTGGGCCAGCGCTGCGTCGAAGCCTGCCGCCTGATCGGCTATCAGGGTGTGGGCACCTTCGAGTTTCTCTATGAAGACGGCGAGTTTTTTTTCATCGAGATGAACACCCGTCTGCAGGTCGAACACCCGGTCACCGAGATGACCACCGGCATCGACATCGTCGAACAGCAACTGCGCATGGCCATGGGTGAAGTGCTCAGCCTGCGCCAATCCGACATCGTCACCCAGGGGCACGCTCTGGAATGCCGGATCAACGCCGAAGACCCGCAAACCTTCATCCCGACTCCCGGCACGGTGACCCGCTGGGACCTGCCGGGGGGTATCGGCGTGCGTATCGACTCGCATGTGTGCGCAGGCTACAAGGTGCCGCCCTACTACGACTCGATGATCGCCAAGGTCATTACCCACGGCGCCACCCGCGAACAGGCGCTGGCCCGCATGCGTACCGCCCTGGCGCAGTTTGCGGTCGAGGGCATCAGCACCAACCTGCCGCTGCACCGGCAGATCGTCACCGACAACGCCTTTGTCGCCGGTAGCGTGGACATTCATCACCTGGAGCGCTGGCTGAGTACACGCCAGGCGGAGAGCTGAAATGCGCATTGAGACAATCCGCCAACTGGCCGGCTGGATGAGCCAGGCCGGGCTGAGCAGCCTGGAGTTCAAGCAAGACGGTTTCGAGTTGCGTCTGGTACGCCCGGCCAGCCAACCGGCCCTGGCCGCCAATCCGCCCATCAGCGACGCGCCAGCCGCTGCGCCGATAGCGGCTGCAGCCAAGCCTGAAGTGGCCGCCATGGCGACCCTGTGCGGGCACTTCCACGCCCGTCATCCGGCCCGCGAGCAGCCACTGGTGACGCCCGGACAAACCGTGAACGTCGGCGACACCGTCGGCGTGATCGCGGTCGGCAGCCTGTTGCTGCCGGTGACCGTACAGCACGCCGGCATTGCCGGCGATTACCTGATCGAAGATGGCGAGCGGGTGGAATACGCCACCCCGGTGCTCGCCCTGGCGGGAGAGTGACTTCATGAAAATCGACTTGAATGCAGACCTGGGCGAAGGCTTCGGCCCCTGGACAATGGGCGAAGACGATGCCCTGATGGAGATCATCTCGTCCGCCAATGTCGCCTGCGGCTTTCACGCCGGCGACCCGCTGATCATGGACAAGACCGCGCGCCGGGCGCTGGCCGCAGGCATCGACCTGGGAGCCCACGTCGGCTACCCCGACCTGCTCGGCTTCGGTCGCCGGCCGATCCAGGTCGACACTGCTGAATTGCAAACCTGGGTGACCTACCAATTGGCCGCCCTGGCGGGCATGGCCAGGGTTGCCGGGCACCGGATGACCCACATGAGTTTCCACGGCGCACTGGGCAACCGGGTGGCCGCCGACGCGGCGCTGGCCGACGCCCTGCTGGGCACAGTGGCCGCCTTCGACCGCGAGCTGATCGTCAGTTCCTCGACCAGCGTGGCCATGCAACAGGCCGCCGACCGCCATGGCCTGCGCCTTGCACTGACCTTTCTGGCCGACCGCGCCTGCGACAAGGACGGCCTGCTGGTGCCCCGCGCCCTGCCCGACGCGGTGATCAAGGACCCGCAGCGCGTGCGCGAACGGGTCCGGCAATTTCTCCAGCAAGGCACCGTCACCTGTTACACCGGTGAAATCATTGAGGTCCCGGCCTGTTCGATCCTGCTGCACGGCGACACCGCCAACGCCCTTGAGCTGGCGCGCAGCATCCGCACCGAAATCGAGCATGCCGGCGGGGTGATTGCCCCGATTTCGCACCTGATGGCGTGACAGGCCGGTAACGATAAGAAAGCCTTATCACCCAACAGCCAAACCCTCTTGGCGCCCGTTTCAGCAGCTCCTTACAGTCACTGCATGCCCGTTGGCAGTGACCCAGACAATTATTCGATGAGGAACCGGCCATGCCATTTTCCGACTACACCACTGCGCTGGTCACCGGCGCATCTTCCGGCATCGGCGCCGCCACGGTCGAGCGCCTGAGCCGCGAAGGTATCAAGGTGCATGCACTGGCCCGCAGTGCCGACAAACTGGCCGAACTGGCCGAGCGCACCGGCTGTGTCGTCCACGCCGTGGACGTCGCCGACCTGGATGCGCTAACCCGCACTGTCGAAGGCCTGCAGATCGATATTCTGGTCAACAACGCCGGTGTCGACCGGCCCGGCTCGATTCTCAATGCGACCGCCGAGGGTATTGACGCGCTGATCGACGTCAACCTGCGCGCCGTACTGCACTTGACCCGCCTGCTGGTGCCGGGCATGGCCGAGCGTGACCGGGGCCATGTGATCAACATCAGCTCGATTGCGGCGGCCTACAATTTCGGCGGCAACAGCACCTACCACGCCACCAAGGCCGCCGTGAGCATGCTGTCGCGCAACCTGCGCATCGACCTGTTCGGCAAGCGCGTGCGGGTCACCGAGATCTGCCCCGGCCGGGTCGCCACCGACATCTTCGAACACGTGCACGGCAACGCCGCCGAAACCCGCGCCAGGTTCATTGACGGCTTCGAGTTACCGGTGGCCGAGGACATTGCCGGGGCGATTGCCTTCGCCATTGCCGCACCGGTTGCGATGAACGTCGGGCACATGGAAATCACCCCAACGCTGCAAGTACCAGGCGGCCTGCAAACCACCCGCCCGCAGCACTGAAACCCGCGCCATTACCGGACAAGAGCGGCCACCTTGAGTGAGCCGCCACCCCACCGGTGAAGAATTCGCTTACTGCCCCGGACCCGACTGGGTGACCTTTATGATGAAAGACTTCGACCTGGGGCCAATCCTGACGGGCGAGTACGCCGAGCTGCTGCTCAAGGGCGCGGCCATGACCCTGCAGTTGATGCTGTATGCCTGGTTGCTGGCGATGTCGCTGGCGTTTGTACTGGTAGTGATCCGCCTGACCGGCAAGGCGCTGCCCGAACGCCTGGTGGCCGGCTACGTGTCGTACCACCGCAACGTGCCGACCCTGGTGCAACTGATGCTCTGGTACTTCGGCGTGCCGACCCTGCTGCCTGAATCAACCCAACTGTGGCTGGCCAATTTCAGCACCGAGTTCATCTTTGCGGTGATTGCGCTGGGCCTGTGCCAGGCAGCGTACTTCTGTGAAGACCTGCGCGCCGGACTGCGCGCCATTCCGGACGGCCAGAATGAAGCGGCTCGTGCGCTGGGCATGGGCTACCTGCGCTCGATGCGCTACGTGATCCTGCCGCAAGGGGTGCGCAACGCCCTGCCCTCGCTGATCAACCACACCGTACTGCTGTTCAAGAACACCAGCCTGGCCATGGCCATCGGCGTCGTTGAACTGACCTACGCGACCCGCGAGGTCGAGAACTACACCTTCCGCACCTTCGAATCCTTCCTGGTCGCCACCTTGGGCTACCTGGCGGTGTCGCTGTTGCTAATGGGTATCGGCGCGCTGATCGCGCGGCGTTTCGATCTGGCCAAGGCGAGGTAATCCGGCATGTTCGAGGTATTCAAAATCGTTCACGAGCACTGGGAACTGCTGCTCATCGGCCAGTACCCGCACGGCCCGATCGGCGGCCTGGTCAATACCCTGATGCTCTCGGCGCTGGCCCTGCTGCTGGCGTTTCCGTTGGGCATCGTGCTGGCCATCGCACGCATCTCGCCGTTCGCCTGGCTGCGTGCGCCGGCCACCGTGTGGGTTTACGTGCTGCGCGGCATCCCGCTGATCATGGTGATCTTCTGGACCTACTTTCTGGTGCCCTTGCTGATCGGCCACAACATCAGCGGCTTCGCCACCATGCTGTGCACCCTGGTGATCTACCAGAGCGCCTACCTGGCGGAGATCGTGCGCGCCGGGATCGAGGGCCTGCCAAAGGGCCAGTTCGAGGCTTCGCGGGCCCTGGGCATGGGCTATTTCCGCACGCTGGGCTGGGTGATCCTGCCACAGGCGCTGTACAACGCCTTGCCCAGCCTGATCAGCCAATTCGTGTCGATCATCAAGGAAACCACCCTGGGCTACATGATCAACGTGCAGGAGATGACCTTCGCCGCCAACCAGATCAACAACCAATTACTGACCAAGCCGTTCCAGGTCTACGCGATTCTGGCGGTCACCTACTACTGCCTGTGCTACAGCCTGACCCGCCTGGCCACCCATGTGGAGCGACGCATCGAACGCAAGCGCCAGGGCGACCGTGGCCAGACACCCGGCGCCGCGCTCAGCACTGCGCTGCCTTCTTCCCCAGCTTCGAGATAACCGCCATGAAACCACTGATCATGTTTGCCAATGTCGACAAGTGGTACGGCGAGTACCGCGCGCTGACCACCATCAACGCCGAAATCCGCCAGGGTGAAGTGGTGGTGGTGTGCGGCCCGTCCGGGTCGGGCAAGTCGACGCTGATCCGCACCGTCAACCGTCTGGAAGCCATCCAGAGCGGCCAGATTCTGTTCGAAGGCCACGACATCCATGGCACCGACGCCAACCTCAACCGGCTGCGCAGCCGCATCGGTTTTGTGTTCCAGAGCTTCAACCTGTTCCCGCACCTGTCGGTGCTCGACAACATCATCCTCGCCCCGACCAAGGTCAAGGGCCTCAAGGGTGCAGCCGCCAGACAGCGGGCCATGCAACTGCTCGACCGGGTCGGTATGGCGCACAAGGCCGGCAGTTATCCGGGCCAGTTGTCCGGCGGCCAGCAGCAACGGGTGGCGATCGCCCGGGCGCTGGCCATGGAGCCGCCGGTGATGCTGTTCGACGAGCCGACCAGCGCGCTGGACCCGGAAATGGTCGGTGAAGTGCTGCAGGTCATGCGCGGCCTGGCCAAGGACGGCATGACCATGATGTGCGTGACCCACGAGATGAACTTCGCCCGCGAGGTCGCCGACACCATCTGGTTCATGGACGCCGGCCAGATCCTGGAGCGCGCCACCCCCGAGGTGTTTTTCAGCAAACCGCAACATCCACGGGCGCAGCGCTTTATCAGCGACCTGCGCGCTCACTGAGTTCCCCGAGTCGCCACAGAGCGACCACGCCCTACCCCCACTGCCGGCCATTGTCTTATTCGAGGATCATTGCGATGCGTATCAAACAAGCCCCGTTGGCCCTGATGTTGCTCCCCCTGCTGGCCGCCACCGCCCACGCCGACCAATGGGCCGATATCCAGGCCAAACAGTCGATCAGCTGTGGCGTGTACTCCGACGTGCCGCCCTTTGCCTCGCCCAACCCGCAAAGCCGTGCACTGGAAGGCATGGATGTCGACCTGTGCACTGCGCTGGCCAAACACCTGGGCGTCAAACTGGAGCTCAAGCCGCTGTCGGGTGAAGCCCGGGTGCCTGAGGTGAAGATGGGCCGCGTCGATGTGGTGATCGCCAACCTGGCCTACACCAAGACCCGCGCCCAGCAGATCCAGTACTCCGACCCCTACTACGTGGCCAAGGAAGTGCTGGTGGTCAAGGCGCCGCTGGCTGACAAGCCGCGTTCGTACTTTGCCGGCAAGCGCATCAGCGCCACCAAGGGTTCGACCTCGGAGCAATCGATTCGCCTGGCCGACGCGGTACCGGTGACCTTCCAGGACACCGGCTCCGCCTACCTGGCAGTGCAGCAGAACAAGGTGCTGGGCGTGGTGACCAACACCATGTCGGCGAAAAAACTGGTGAGCCAGGCCAAGGCCGGCGGGGTCGACCTGGGCATCGTTGCCGAGCCGATGGCCCTGGAGCCGGTGGGCGTGGGCATGAAGCTCGAAGAGCCGGCGCTGCTGGCCAAGGTCAACGATGCGTTGTACGCCATGGACAAGGCCGGCGAGATCGACCAGATCTGGAGCAAATGGATCGGCCCGGCCACCGAGTACAACATGGTCCGTGAAGAGCGCGTGCAGAAGCTCGCCGACATGCAGTTCCAGGCCCTGGAATAACCCCGCCCAGCTCCGACACCCCGGCGCAAGGCCGGGGGTGTTTGCTGTTGGCGACCTGCACACAGCCATCCAGAAATCTTATGACCCGACAACAAAGCGCTATTGGAGCCTGCCGACAGGCCGCTCTTATGCTGTGCCTTGCCCGTTAACCCCCTCAAGAAGCCGCCCATGCCCACTTTTGCCGATCGTTTGAAAAACGTCTCTGTGTCCGCCTCTGTCGCCATGACCCAGAAAGCCCGTGAACTCACCGCCCAGGGCGTCAAGGTCATCAGCCTGTCGTCGGGCGAGCCGGACTTCCCCACCCCGCCCCACGCCATTGCGGCCGCCCATGCCGCCGCGCTGGCCGGTGACACCAAATACCCGGCCATCGAAGGGACCCCGGCGCTGAAAATGGCCATCCAGCGCAAGTTCCAGCGTGATAACCAACTGACCTATGAGCCGAACCAGATCCTCGTCGCCGGGGGCGGCAAGCAGGTGATCTTCAATGCCATGCTCGCCACCCTCAACTCCGGCGATGAAGTGGTGATCCCGACCCCGGCGTGGATCAGCTACGCCGACATCGTCAAGTTCGCCGGTGGGGTACCGGTGCCGGTGCCGTGCAGCCAGGCCAACAACTTCAAACTGCAGCCTGAAGACCTCAACGCCGCCATCACCCCACGCACCAAATGGCTGCTACTCAACTACCCCAGCAACCCCACCGGCTCCGCCTGCTCGCGCGCCGAAATGGCCGCCATCGCCGAGGTCATGCTGCACCACCCCGAGGTGTGGATCATGACCGACGACATGTACGAGCACTTGATCTACGACGGCTTCGAGTTCTGCACCATCGCCGCTGTCGAGCCGCGCCTTTACGAACGCACCCTGACCGTCAACGGCGTGTCCAAGGCCTATGCCATGACTGGCTGGCGGATGGGCTACTGTGGCGGCCCGCAAGAACTGATTCGCGCCGTAAGTAACGTCAACACGCAAAACAGCGGCGGCGTCTGCACCCTGACCCAGGCCGCTGCCACCGCAGTGCTCAACGGCCCACAGGAGCTGCTGGCCGAGCGCGCCGGGGTCTACCAGCAACGTCGCGACTACGTGCTGGGCCGCCTGGCCGACATCCAGGGCCTGAGCTGCCACAAGCCCGAAGGGGCGTTCTACCTGTTCCCCAACATCGCCGAATTTATTGGCCGCACCAGCCGCGGCGGACGCAAGATCGGCAACGACACCGACTTCTGCATGGCGCTGATGGAAGAGCACCACGTAGCAACGGTACAAGGCGCGGCCTACGGCCTGTCGCCCTTCGTGCGGCTGTCCTATGCCACCAGCCAGGCCATGCTGGAGCAAGGCTGCGACCGCATCGCCGAGTTCTGCGCCGGCCTGCGCTGATCGGCAAGCACAAAAAAACGCCGGTATCGGCGGTTTTTTGTGCTTTCCAAACGCTGCCGACAACCGGCACGGCGTCAGAACATCGCCCGCAACCGCTGCACATCCTCCAGATAAGCCTCGATGGCCTGCTCGGCGGCAATCGCCTCTTGGGGACCTGCCTCGACAAACCGGATACGACTGCCGATGGCGGCCTGGCCGAGTCGCCACAGATCGGCGTCGATGACCCCGGCAATCTTCGGATAACCGCCGGCGGTGTTGGCGTCGCTGAGCTGGATGATCGGCTCGCCTCCCGGCGGCACCTGCACCACGCCTGGCACCAACCCGTAAGAGCGCATCTCCATGGTGGTGTGCGGCACGATCGGCTCGCCGCTCAGGCGGTAGCCGGTACGGTTGCTCTGCGCCGAGATTTTCCAGGGCTGACGCCAGAAACGCTGCTGGTCGCGTTCGAACAACCCATATTCACCGGCGGGTATAGCGCGCAGCAACACGGTGCCGTCCGGGTCGCTGGCAAAGACCTCGGCCATGGCCTGCACGGGGGGCCGCACGCCAAGCCCACCTGCCGGCAGCGGTAAGGCCGCCGTGGCGCCTGTTGCCAGCACATCACCGGCCTGCAACACGCGGCCTTCGAAGCCACCAAAGCCGCCGCGCAACGAGGTGCTGCGCGAGCCCATCAGCTCCGGCACATCGATGCCGCCGGCCACACACAGGTAGACCCGCGCGCCGCTGCGCGGGTAGCTGATACTCAGGGTCTGACCGGCCTTGACCGTTACCGCCCACCACGGCAACAGCGGTTGATCATCCAGTTGCGCCTGACCATCGGCACCGGTCAGCGCGATTGCGGTATCGGCGCCAAATCGCACTCGTAACGGGAAGGTCTGCACCTCCAGCGCCGCCAGGCCGTCGGGGTTGCCCAGCAAGCGGTTGCCGACCCGCAACGCCAGGCCGTCCATGGCGCCGCTGATCGCCACGCCAATATTGCGATACAGCGAGCGCCCGAGGTCCTGCACGGTATTTTGCGGGCCGGTGGTTAGCACTTCGATCACAGTTCAATCCTCTCGGGCACGAAACGCAGGGTGTCACCCGGGGCCAGCAACGCAGGTTGCGCGGCCTGGGGGTCGAACATCGGGGTATGGGCAAAGCCGATCGAGTTCCAGCCATTGGGGCCATCCAGCACGGCAATACCCGACTGCATACCGCCAATGGTGACCATGCCTTTGAGCATGTTCAGTGACGGGACCTTCTTGCGCGGCATGTAGATGGCCGGGTCCAGCCCCCCGAGATAACCAAAGCCCGGCGCGCTGGCGACGGCAAACACGCTGTATTGGCCCTGGTGATGGCGGCGAATCACTTCGGCGTCGCTCAGGCCGCTGAAGTCACACAGCGCCGGCAGATCAATCGCGTGCTCGCCGCCGTAGACCACCGGCACCTCGATCAACCGGCCACTGCGATGCAACGGGTCGGCCTCGCGCCACAGCTGCTGCAACTCGGCAAACACCGCTTGCGGCTGCAAGGGTATGGCGCTGAACACCACCAGCAGGTTGGTCATACCAGCGATGGTGGCTTGCACATCACCGCGTTGTTCCAATGACTGCGCCAGGGCCCAGATACGCCGCTGGGTTTCAAGTTCCAGCGCGCCTGGGGCCTCCAGCAGGTAGGCCCGGGCACCGATCATCGAAACACGGGCAAGCGCTTCGGGCAGATGGGCCGCAGGCGTCGATACGACCTGCGCGGTTAGCGTCATGATTCACTCCTTGGGCGAGAACGATAATGGGGTAACTCAACGCAGGGCGCGGCGCTCGCCAAGGTCAACCGCCGGCAGCCGGCTCATCACCAGCAAAGCCAGCAAGGCGCACAAGGCGCAGCCCAGCAGCCCGCTACCCAGCGCCTGAACCAGCGCCTGGCGGGCCAGTTGCAGCTCAGCCATCGGCAACTCGCCGGCCGCGCTCATCAACACCTGAGGATCGGCCAGCCGGGCCAGCGCGTGCAGATCGCCGCTGGCCTGCAGGGCGACCTGCACGTAGCGGGCGTAGAGCAGGTTGACCAACGAGGCCATCAGCGCAGTACCGAGCAGGCCGCCGACCAGGCGCAGCGACTGCTGCAGCGCCGTGGCGATGCCCAAGTATTGGCGCTCGGCGAGGGTCTGGGTGAACACCGTGAGGTTGAGAAATACAAAACCCAGGCCAAGGCCGGCCAGCAGAATCAGCCCCAGCAAGGTATTGAACCCGGCCTCTCGCCCCACTGCGGCCAGTGCGGCGCAGGCACACAACAACGCGGTAAAACCGCCCAGCGGCAGCCAGTTGGGGTTGGCCAGACGGGTCATCAGCCGGCTGTTGACGATGGCCCCCAGAGTGATGCTCAGGGCCAGCGGGGTGATCAGCAGCCCCGCCTCTGCCGGGCTGTAGCCGTAGCCGCCCTGCAGCAACAGCGGCAGGTAAAACAGCAAGGTAAACATCACCCCACCGGCCAACACCGCCAGCACAAACAACAGGCGTACGCTGCGGTCGGCAAACAACGCTCCCGGCAGCAGCGGATTGGGGCAGCGTCGCTGCTGCCAGACCAGCCCCAGCCAGGCCGCCAGGGTGATGGCTGCCAGGACCAGGCTGGTGGCCGCACTGCCATTGCTCAGGTGCTCGACGAACAGTTGCAAGCCGCCCAGGCTGAGCACCACCAACAGCGCCCCGAGCCAGTCCAGACGCACCGGCGCGCTGCGCTGTGGCCGGTACCAGGGCAGATAGCGCCAGGCAAAAAACAGCGCTAGCGCGCCCAGCGGCAGGTTCAGCCAGAACACCGAGCGCCAGCCGAACTGCCCGGTCAGGTAGCCACCCAGGCCCGGGCCGATCGAGTTGATCACGCTGAACATCGTACTGAGCAGCATCTGCCAGCGCAGACGCTGTGCGGTATCCGGGAACAGCTCGGGCACACAGGCAAACGCGGTCCCCACCAGCATGCCGCCACCGATGCCCTGCATGACTCGCCCGGCCACCAGCCACGGCATGCTCGGGGCCAGCGCACAGACCAGCGAAGCCAGGGTAAACAGGACGGTGGCCGCCAGCACGAACGGTTTGCGGCCAAAATAGTCGCCGAGGCGGCCAAACACCGGGATGGTCACGATGGACGCCAGCAGGTAGCCGGTGGCAACCCAGGCATAGAGTTCAAAGCCCTGCAGCTGGGCGACGATACTCGGCAAGGCATTGCCAATCACGGTCTGATCCAGTGCCGAGAGCATCAGCACCAGCGACACCCCCAGCATGGCGAGCAGGGCTTGGCGAAAAGTCAGGGCAGCAGGTTCGGCGATCATCGAGTACTCGGGCCAGCGGCAGAAAAACGGTCACCTGGCCACGTTACGGACCCCGGAGCCGGAGGCAAAAGAGGAGTTCGCTCTGTACGGATAAGCCAGCCTTATGACCGCCCGCAGCCGCCTGTCAGGCGGCATGCGTTGTGCACGCTGACGGGCACGCCCCGCGCTGGCGCCCGACAATGGCGCACCGGGTGCCATAGGCAGCGCTTATGACCGCCTCAGGGGCTGGCCCGCTGCTTGCTACGCGTACCGGACCGTATACGCGAGTACTGCTGACATGAACCTGCGCCGCCTCAAATATTTCGTGAAGATCGTCGATATCGGCAGCATGACCCAGGCCGCCGACATTCTGCACATCGCCCAGCCGGCCCTGAGCCAGCAACTGGTGACGCTGGAGGCCGAGATGCAGCAGCAATTGCTGATTCGCACCAAGCGCGGCGTGACGCCCACCGAAGCCGGCAAGGTGCTCTACGCCCATGCTCAGTTGATTCTGCGTCAGTGCGACCAGGCCATGAGCGATGTCACCTCCAGCAGCCGTGCCCTGTGCGGCAACGTCTCGGTCGGGCTGGCGCCTGGCACCGCGGCCTCAAGCCTGTCAGTACCGCTGATGCGCCGGGTACGCGAACTGCATCCGGGCATCACCCTGTACCTGAACGAAAACTTCGGCACCACCCTCAGCGAACTGATCATGAACGGTCGCATGGACATGGCCGTGCTGTACGGCGGCCGCGAGATTCATGGCTTGTCATTCGCCCCGCTGCTGCGCGAGCAGTTGTACCTGGTCAGCGGTGAGGCGCGCTTTGCCGACCTGCCGCAGATTCCACTGGCAGCGGTGGCCGGGCTGGACCTGCTGCTGCCACGCCCCTACAACGTGATGCGCCGCCTGGTCGACGAGGCGTTCAGCCAGGCCGGGCTGAGTGCCACGGTGATCGCTGAAGTGGAGTCGGCCACCACCTTGGCCAGCGCAGTGGGCGAATGCTTTGCCTCGACCATCCTGCCGGAGTCTGCGGCACGCGCGCTCAGTGAGCATCAGGACGTTCATCTTTGCCGCATCGTCGACCCCGGCATCGAAGCACCGCTGACCCTGTGCCTGTCAGGCCATCTGCCGCTGTCGGTGCCGGCCCAGGCCGTCAAGGGTATCCTGCTGGAATTGATCGCACAGATGCGCGGCACCCTGAGCAGCGCCCGGGACTGAGCGCTGCGCAGGGCGTGGAGGTCAAGCGTGAGGTCAGCCCTTGACCGCGCTTGCGGGTACCTTGTCAGCCACTACCAGCGGCGCTTCAGGCCGACGTGCGTAGCGCTGCGCCAGCCAGGCGCAGACCATCAACTGGATCTGGTGGAACAGCATCACCGGCAGAATCAGCAAGCCGATCGTGCTACCGGCAAACAGTACCTGGGCCATGGGTACGCCGGTGGCCAGGCTCTTTTTCGAGCCGCAGAACAAAATGGTGATACGGTCTTCAACACTGAAGCCCAGCAATTTGCCCAGCAGCGCAGTGATGCCCAGGGCGATGGCGAGCAGTACGCAGCACCCCAGCACCACCCAGAGCAGCATCACAGGCGGCACCTGTTGCCACAAACCACCAATCACGGCAGCACTGAATGCCGAGTAGACCACCAGCAGGATCGAGCTCTGGTCGACGTACTTGAGCCAGTTCTTGTTGCGCCCCACCCAGTTGCCGATCCAGCGCCGGGCGATCTGACCGGCAATGAACGGCACCAGCAGTTGCAGGCTGATCTTGCGGATCGCTTCCAGGGTCGAGCCACTGTCACCGTGTACGTTCATCAGCAAGGCCACCAGCAACGGCGTGAGGAAGATACCGATCAGGCTGGAGGCTGCCGCACTGCAAATGGCCGCCGGGATATTGCCCCGTGCCAGGGACGTAAAGGCAATCGCCGACTGCACGGTAGCCGGCAGCGCACAGAGGTACAGAAAGCCCAAGTACAGCTCAGTACCCACCAGCGGTTGCAACACCGGCTTCATTGCCAGCCCGAGCAGCGGGAACAGGACGAAGGTGCAGCAGAACACCAGCAAATGCAGGCGCCAGTGGCCGGCACCGGCCAGAATGGCTTCGCGTGACAGCTTGGCGCCGTGCAGGAAGAACAACAGGGCGATGGCGATGTTGGTGATCCAGTCGAACGCTACGGCAACCTGGCCACTGGCCGGCAGGAAGGTGGCGGCGACGACCACCGCAAGCAACGTGAGCGTGAAGTTGTCCGGCAAGAAACGCGAACGGGCCATGGGTAAAGGTCCTTATGAGCAAAATAGCCTGCACACCTTAACGCTGATTGGATGTTCCGGCTAACGCGACAATGGCATCAAATGTCGATTAACGGACAATCTGCGCAGTTTGATGGCCTTATGGAACCTAACAACGGCACCTGCGTCCTATGCCCGACAACCGGCAAGCACCCGGTTGACCCTGCGCAGGCACGCCGTTGCCGCGCCTGTGCCACATCCCACTGGAGTCATCATCGACATGAACGTCTCGTTCCGCCCGCACTGGCTGCTCGCCCTCGCCCTGCCCCTGGCCCTGATCGCCTGCGGCAATGACGAACCCAAGCAGCGCGCAGCTTTTACCGAGTTCCTGCAAACCCGCATCGTCGACAAACCCGGTGTCCGGGTGCCCAAGCTGACCGCCGAAGAGTCCAAGTCGTTTGGCGACTACACCCGCCATTACGCAGTGATCAGCGATTTCAACGGTGACATGGACGCGGCAGCCAAACCGCTCAGCGGCCTGTTGCAAAAAGGTGCAGTGCGTTCGCTCAACGATGTGATCGACCGCCGCGAAGACATCAAGACCGCGCAGGCCGGTCTCAACGACATGGGCGTGCAGCTCAAGGAGCACAAGGCCAAGGCCGACAGCGCCCACGCCCAGCTCAAGCAGCCAGACGATTTGAAGGTGGTGTATGACAAGGCCTATGCAAAGACCGTGAGCGTGCCGGCCGATACCTTTCTGGAGGTTCTGCCGCAGATCAATGGCACCCTGGACAGCAGCCTGAAAGTTGCTGACTACGTGACCGCGCACAAAGAGCAGATCGATATCAAAGGCCCGGAGGTCACTGTCAAGGATCCGAACGTACAGGCAGAGTTGAATACCCTGCTGCAGGAACTCAACAGCCAGGCGCAAGCCGTGCAGAAGGCCCAGCAGAAGTTGCAGGGTGTGATGCTCGGGCGTTGATTCTCGCACAGCGGCGCTGCGCTGCTGCGCCGTCCTGGCACAGTAGCGCAGTCATAAGCTGTAACGTTCCAGCAATTGCGGTAACGAATCTGCCGTGGGTAGATTTCCGTGAACCTCTATTCAGGAAGCCAACCATTGGACTCTCTCACCCAGGCTGTGCTCGGTGCCGCCATTCAAGGTACGGTCTTGGGCCGCGTACAGGGCAGGCGTTCGTTGCTGTATGGCGCAGCATTAGGCACGCTCCCCGACCTGGATGTGCTGATCAGGTACGCTGACCCCGTGTCGCAGATGACCTTCCATCGCGGCTTCTCGCACTCTGTCTTTGTCCTTACAGCGCTTGCCCTGCTGCTGGCCTGGGGGGTTCATTGGCTAGCCAGGCGGCGCTGGCCGGATAAGGGCTATACCTATACCAGACTGTTCGTGGCCTTCTGGCTGGTACTGCTGACCCATCCGCTGCTCGACTCATTCACGGTCTTTGGAACCCAACTGTTCTGGCCGTTGCAGTGGGTGCCAGAAAGCTGGTCAGCGGTTTTCATCATTGATCCTGTCTACACCGTGCCACTGCTGGCGGCTGTTAGCTACGCGCTGGTCAAAGGTCTTGCCGGACGTGCGACCTATGTCATGGGAACGGCGCTGTTGCTGAGCACGGCTTACCTTGGCTTGTGCCTGGCGGGCCGGGTGGTCATCGAGCAGCGGTTTGCCTCGGTGCTGAGCCAGCAAGGTGTCATCGTAGCTGACGTGCGCGCGGTCCCGATGGCGTTCAACAGCCTGGTATGGCGGGTAATGGCCAAGGCGCCGAATGGGGAGTACTACGAGGGTGTGAGCAGCATCTTTGACCGGGCGCCCCCGGAAATGCAGCGCCATCGTTTCAACCTTGAACTGGCCAAGCCGCTGACCGACGTGCCGTTGCATGATCGGCTGCGCTGGTTCACCGATAACTGGCTGCGGTACGACATCGTTGCCGGGGGCTTGATCGTCACCGACCTGCGCATGGGTACGCCTGGCAACTACACCTTCCGCTTCAAAATGGCCCAGCGCAATGCCGCTGGCAGTTGGGAAGCAATCACCCCCCAGAGGCATCGCAGTGCGGGCCCTGATGCTCTGTTCAATCGCCAGGACCTCAGCCTGATCTGGCAGCGCATCCTCGATCAACAGCCACCGCTGCCTTTGGCAGCATGGACCAGCAGATACCTGGCTGAGACCGAGGGGCAGTGAGCGGCTCCTACGGGGCAATGCCGATCAGTCAGGCGGTCGTCTTGCGCACCGCCGGTTGCTCGAACCGGACGGCTTCAGCAGCCATCAGCGACGCTGAATGGGCCTCAAGCAGTGGCGCATTGGCAAACAGGCTGCGGGTCAGGCTGTAGCCGGTCAGCAGCATGTAGAACGCGATCGGCAGGCCCACCACGATACTTGCCATCTGGATCGCCACCAGCCCGCCAGCAATGATCAGGCTGGCGGCAATCGCCCCTTCCAGTACACACCACAGTACCCGTATCCAGTTCGGCGGGTTGATGCTGCCCAGTGAGTTGAGCATGCACAGCACCTGGGTGCCGGCATCGGCCGCGGTGACGAAGTGCACGGCCAGCAGCAGGCAGACAATCACACTGAGAATACCGCCCACGGTCGGCCCGTCCAGACGCTCAAGCAGGGTGAACATCGCCAGGGTGGTTTCCTTGCGGGTCGCCTCCAGCACCGGGCCACCCTTGAACTCGCCAGCCGCCTGTTGTTCGGCGACCGGCAACTGCGCATAAGCGTGGCGGGCCTGCTGTTCGTCCTTGAGCGACGCGCCGCCGAACACCGCCATCCACAAAATAGTCACCATGGTCGGCACCAGCAGCGCCCCGAACACCAGTTCACGGATGGTCCGGCCCCGGGAAATACGCGCGATGAACAGGCCCACGAACGGCCCCCAGGTCATCCACCACGGCCAGTAGAACGCAGTCCAGCTTTTCTGCCAGTCTGTATTGGCCTGGGTGTCGGTCCAGAAGCTCATGGCGACGATGTTCTGCAGGTAGTCGCCGGTCGATTCGAATGCCAGGTTCATGATGTAGTTGGTTGGCCCCAGGGTCAGCACCACCAGCATCAGGCCGAAGGAGATCCACATGTTCAGGGTCGACAGGCGCTTCATGCCCTTCGACACCCCGGCCACCAGCGAGATCGAGGCAATGATCGTCACCACGGCGATGATCGACAGCTTGAAACCCATGCTCACTGGCACGCCGAACACCTGATGCAGGCCCATGTTGATCTGCTCGACCCCCAGCCCCAGCGATTGGGAAACGCCGAAGGCGGTCACCGCACCGCCGACAATGTCCACGGTATGACCAATCGGCCCGTAGATGCGCTGACCAATCAGCGGATAAAGGATCGAGCGCAGCGCCAGTGGCAGCCCTTCGCGGTAGGCGTAATAGGCCAGGCCCAGGCCGATGATGGTAAAGATTGCCCAAGGGTGCAGACCCCAGTGCAGCAGGGTAATGCGCATGGCCATCGACGCGGCCTGATCGGTCATCCCCGCAGTGAACGGGTTGCTGGCGTAATGCAGCACCGGTTCTGCAACCGACCAGAAGATCAGCCCAACGCCCATCCCGGCGCTGAACAGCATGGCAATCCAGGCGGCAAAGCTGAACTCTGGCGCTTCATCGGGGCGGCCCAGTTTCAGACTCCCGTGGCGGCTGAAGGCGATCACGATCAGCAGCGCCAGGACGCCGCTGACCAAGGCCAGGTAGAACCACTTGAGATTCTCCAGAATGGCGTCGGAAGCGCCTTTGAACACCCCCGCTGCCTGGTCACCATAAGAAGCGCAGAGGATCACGAACGCGACGACGATGGAGATCGACCCCACCGTCACAATAGGGTTGAGGCCTTTGAACAGGCCTTGTTTTGCACGCATCAACGATGTCCTTCTTATTCTTGGAAAATGGGTGAAGCGTCCCCCCTGCGGGAGCGGGCCTGCCGGAGTGCCGGACCACAGCGAAAAGGCCGGGAAATTCACGGCATCTGCTGCGAATGCGCCGCCGTCTTCGCCAGCAAGCTGACTCCCACCGAGCTGCCAGACCAGCAGTGGGCTTACAGATCGACCACCAGGTCCGAGGTCGGGCGGCTGCAGCACAACAGGCGCAGGCCCTTGTCAATTTCACGCTGGCGGATGCCACCGTTGTGGTTCATTTCCACGCTGCCTTCCAGCACCGCGGTCTTGCAAGTGCCGCACACGCCCTGGCTACACGAAGACGGCACCACCGCGCCAGCGGCCTTCGCCGCCGCCAGCACGGTCTGGCTGGCGGTCATGGTGAACTCCTTGCCGGAACGGGCCAGGCGCACGGTAAAGGTGCCCTGCTCCTGGCCTGGAGTGGCGGCTGGCGCAGGCGCTTCGGCCACCACTTCGGCAGTGATATCGAAGCTCTCCTGGTGGTAGCGCTGCATGTCGAAGCCGGCACTGCCGAGCAGCGACTTGACCGCGTCCATATAGCCCTTGGGTCCACAGGTAAAGACTTCACGCTCTTGGTAGTCAGGAATCTGCCGTTGCAACTCTTCGACCGACAGGCGCCCTACCGGCCCGCTCCAGTCCGGCTCGTCACCCAGGCCCTCGCAGAAAAACAGGGTGCGCAAACGTGGCATCGAACGCTCCAGACGCGCCAGCTCATCACGAAAAATGATGTCCTTGGGGGTGCGCGCGCTGTGCACGAAGACAATGTCCAGATCCGCGTGCAGGTCGGCAGCGGCGCGGGTCATGGCCATTACCGGGGTGACCCCGGAACCGGCCGACAGGTACAGCAGTTTGCGCGCCGGTGCCGCCACCGGGGTGAAGATCCCGGCAGGTCCCGAGGCTGCCAGTGCATGACCGGCGCGCAGGTTATCGTGCAACCAGTTGGACACCGCGCCGCCCGGCACCCGCTTGACGGTAATCGAGAAAGTGAACGGCCGGGTCGGCGTCGAGGACAGCGTGTAGCAGCGTGAGACGCTCTGCCCGTCAATGACCGGCGATACGGTGAGGAACTGCCCCGGCTCATAAGCCAGTGCCGAATAATCCGGGCAATGGAAAGTAAAGGTCTTCACGTCGTGGGTTTCATCCACGACGCTCAGGCATTCGATGCGCCTGGTATCGCCGCTGCCCCACTGGGCGCCATAGGCGCTCCAGTGGTCGGTGTCGGCAAAGCGCTGGTCAGCACGCAGGCTGGCCACGTTCTGCTGCAGGTTCTCGAGCATATTCATCGGCGGTCAGACTCCGTGGGCGGCGAGGCGCGCGCGATACCAGCGAGCAAACTGGTCGACATACGGCTCGGTGAATTCGGAATACGGGCCAGGCGCGAACGCCGGGTCCTGAGTGCCGCTCTGGGTGATCGCCACCAGTGCCGCGTCTTGCTGGGTGGTCGCCACCCAGACTTCGGTGAGCCGCTTGAGGTCATAATCGACGCCTTCTACGGCGTCCTGATGCACCAGCCATTTGGTGCGCACCAGAGTGCGGTCCGGCGACAGCGGGAAAATCCAGCTGATCATCGCGTGGTCGCTCATCACGTGCGCCCAGGCGTTGTTGCCCCACATGTGCGTATCGCCCAGATCGTGCCGGGTCAGGTTGCCCAGCAGCTTGGTGCAGGCCACTTTGGTGTCGAGTGTCTGCGACTCGCCGGCGCCTGCGATGATCATCCGCTGGGTGCGAAATTGAGTCGGCGCGTTGTCGTCCAGGTGCTCGACGGTTTCATACAGCAGGCCGTCGCTGGCCCAGCTGGCTTCGATGCCGGCCTTGCGAATCTGATAGGCGTCATAGGAGGCCCGATCGGCTTCGCTCATTTCTTCCAGGCTTACCCCCAGGTCTTCAGACTGATAGGAGACGATCAGTTCCGGGTGGGTGCCTTCGCAGTGGTAGCACTCGCGGTTGTTCTCCATCACCAGTTTCCAGTTGCCGTTTTCGACATAGTCCAGCTCGTAGGCAATCCGGGTTTTGCTCAGGTCAAACGGCTCGAAACGCGGTGCCATCGCCGCCTGTAAATCGGCGATGTCCTCAGGCGGATTGTCGGCCAGGCACACCAGTACATGGGCGCCGACCACTACACAATTGACCGGGATCAGACTGCGGCACTTGGGATCAAAGCCTTTGCCCATGTTCTTGGCATGCTTGAGGCTGCCGTCCAGGTCGTAAGTCCATTGGTGATAAGGACACACCAGCATGCCCACAGTGGACTTGCCGGCCGGTTTGAGGCGTGCGCCACGATGACGGCAGACATTGCGGTAGGCGCGAACCTGCTCATCGTCGTCACGTAACACCAGAATCGAAGTCTTGCCGATATCCACCGCATACACATCACCCGGCTCCGGCACGTCGGCGGTGACCGCAACGGTGATCCAGTGTTTGTGAAAGAACACATCGACATCGGTCTCGAAAACATCCTGGCGACTGTAAAGTTCGCCATCCATGCCAAAACCGGGGCGGCGTGCATCGAGCAATTCGCTATGCGATTTGTTGGGTGAAGTACTCATGTTGACCCTCAGGCACTTTATTTTTTTGTTTGTTAACCCAGCACAGGTTTGAGTGGATTATCAAAGTGCCCCGAAAGTGCGTCAATGCGCTTAATTTTACTTCTCCCATCACTTCAGGTTATTCAGCAATTTCCTGCACCTGAACCGCTTGGGTTTTTACTTGCAGCCATTGCGCAATCGCCAATACATCCGGACTAACACAATGACCATGTGGCACCACCAGGTAATAAGCATCTTTGGGGCGCACGACAAACGGCTCCAGCCGGACCAACGTGCCGGCGTCAATAAAGTGCTCCACCATGCGCCCCCAGCCTAACGCCACACCATAACCGTTCAACGCGGCCTGCACCGCGTCGGTATATAAACTGCAACGCAAGTTGTACTTCAGCCCGGCCAGGTTCACCCCTTCATCCTTGAACCAGCTTTGCCAGGTCACCCAGCCTTCGGAGGTGGCGTCAGCATCCAGCAAACCGGCACCGGCCAGTTCATCGAGGCTCAGCGGTATGGGATTGCGCGCCAGCCAGGCCGGCGAGCACACCGGGAAGACCTCTTCTTCGAATAGCAACAGCGCGTGGCCGTCGTCCCACTCGCCGTTGCCAAAGCGCACATCCAGGTCGAAATCCGGGGTGCGCAGGTTGCCGGTGAACATCTGGGTGGCAAGGCGCAGACGGATATGCGGCAAGGTCTCGCTGAGGCTGGCCAGCCGCGGCATGATCCGGCAATGCGAGAAGGTGGCGGTCGAGCCCAGCACCAGTTCGCGCTTGTCACTGCCCTGGGTGATCTGGTCAAACCCACTGGCAATTTTTTGCAGCGACTCGGAGATGATGGCAAATAACGTCTCGCCGCCTTCGGTCAGGTAGATGCTGCGGTGCAGGCGCTGAAACAGCTGCACGCCGATATTCTCTTCCAGCACCTTGATCTGTTTGCTGACCGCCGCCTGGGTGACGCCCAGCTCCTTGGCGGCCAGGGTAAAGCTGTTCAGCCGTGCGACTGATTCGAACTGTAACAGGGCAGTCATCGACGGGATGATGCGCCGGTAACCCTTCTGGGTACTGCCAGCTTGCTGGGTTTTCATTATTGTTCCGCAATCAGGTTTTAACGAATCAGGTTTTCACGAATCAGGTTTTAACGAACAGCTAGCAATAAACAGGCCGACAACGCATGGAGCCTATCGCTCGGGTCGCCATCGTCCGGTCATCGCGCTCAGGCCGCGGCCAATATAGATATCCGCACACCGCCCTACAATAGCGAAGCCAGGCAGCAGCACCCTGCATAACCTGAACTCATGCAAGAGACACTTTAAGTTATCCAGCCATTGACCACCCCGACACCCGCCAACCCGACCTGCCGCCCGATCATACAATTTGACCCATCCATACAATCAAGCCCTTGCCACCGGGATTAAAGTGAATCAAGTTCTGCAAACACGAGCCTCCCTTAGTGCGCAATGAACGATAATTAATAAAAACAACGCCTTGTTAGCAGGCCATCTTTCAACCCACGCCTGCAACAAATAAATCGCCCTACCTTTTTACTCGCTCACTGTGCTGAGCGGCCTGCCAATCACCAGCCGGCATCCAGAACGTTTAGTTGGGTCTCAGGCATTAATTGGTCACAACTATAATAAAGAGGGTCGTATGAGTGATACCGATGAAATCCTTGCGGTAAAAAACATCTTCAAGGTCTTTGGTCCGAATCCGGACATGGCCATGCAGATGTTGCGCAACGGAGCCGATAAAAACGAAATATTCAGCAAAACCGGCCATGTGGTCGGTGTCTTTGACGCCAGCTTTTCGGTCAAACGCGGCGAAATCTTCGTCATCATGGGCCTGTCCGGTTCGGGCAAGTCGACCATGGTGCGGCTGTTCAACCGGCTGATCGAACCCACCTCCGGCAGCATCCACCTCAATGGCAGGGAAATCACCGGGCTGTCTGATAAAGACCTGCTGGATGTACGTCGGCGGGAAATGGCCATGGTGTTCCAGTCGTTCGCCTTGATGCCGCACATGAGCGTGCTGGAGAACACCGCTTTCGGTCTGGAAATTTCCGGCGTGGCCGAAAAAGAGCGTCACGCCCGTGCCAGTGAAGCGCTGCGCCAGGTCGGCCTGGGCGCCCATGAGCACAGCTACCCGCACCAGTTGTCTGGCGGTATGCAACAACGGGTCGGCCTGGCCCGCGCGCTGGCCAACGACCCGACCATCCTGCTGATGGACGAAGCCTTCTCGGCGCTCGACCCGTTGATTCGTCACGAGATGCAGGGTGAGCTGATCCGCCTGCAGGCCGAGCAGCAACGCACCATCATTTTCATCTCTCATGACATCGAAGAAGCCATCCGGATCGGCCACCGCATCGCGATCATGGAAGGCGGCCGGGTGGTGCAGATCGGCACCCCGCAGGAGCTGATCAACCAGCCGGCCAATGACTACGTACGCACCTTCTTCAAGGGCTTCGACAGCTCGCGGGTGCTCAAGGCCGGTGATGTGGCGCGCCTGGACCCTGGCATCGTGTGCAAACTCAATGGCAAGGCGCCACAGTTCAAAACCGGCAACGATTACGGCTATCTGATCGACGAGCATGGCCACTTGTTGGGCGTGGTCGACACCGATGCGAGCGGTGTTCCGGCGCCAGAACGCTATCGCCTGCATGAACAGCAGCCGGTGTACACCGACACCCCGCTGCACGAAGTGCTCGGCATCGTCGCCCGCCTGCCCTACCCGGCTCCGGTACTGGACCGTGGCGGTGCGTTCAAGGGCACGATTTCCAAGACCCTGTTGCTCCAGACCCTGAGCC